>AP017605.1:3295000-3624955 GCA_002356515.1 Mesorhizobium loti
CCGGCGGCTATGGCAAGCAGATCATCCTGCGCCATGCCAATGGCTACGAGACTTCATACAATCACCAGAGCGCCTTTGCCAAAGGCATCGCGCCGGGCGTCCATGTTCGCCAAGGCCAGGTCATTGGCTATCTCGGCCAGACCGGTCTCTCCACAGGTCCTCACCTCCACTACGAGCTGATCGTCAACGGCACCAAGGTCGATTCGATGCGTGTCCGCCTGCCGGTCGGCAAAGTGCTGAAGGGCGACGACCTCGTCGCCTTCAAGCGCGAGCGCGAGCGCATCGACGATCTGCTGAAGCAGGAAGATGGCAATTCGCTGAAGGTTGCCAGCGCCAAGATCGAAGGCTGATCTTCGACCGATCCGACATGGAGAATCAGCTCCGCGACGAATCGGCCGACGATTCATCGGTGCGGCGCGACCAGGGCAATGCCTGACCCGAAACGGTCATCCAGGCGATGATTGCGGCAAGCAGGCAGAGCACAGCGGTCGTCAAGGATATGGCTGAAAAAGCCGCGTCGCTGGCGGCAAGCCGCGTTGCTTCAAGTTCGGGCGGCAAGCCTGTCGATACCGGTTCGCCAAAACCCGGAATACCCGGCCTGACGCTGGTGTCGAGCATCGTCGAATAGACCCAGGCCGCCAGCGATCCCATCGCCGCCACCGCGATCAGGCCGGCAATGCGCGAGACGGCATTGTTGATGCCGGACGCGGCCCCCGTATCCTTGTCTTCCACCGCCGTCATGATCGCGGTCGACAGCGGTGAGACGACCAGCGCCATGCCGAGCCCCATCAGCGCCATCAGCGGAAATGTCCCGGTCCAGAAATGGTGAATGCCGGAATGGGTGAGCAAGGCAAGTCCGGCGAAGGCGAAAGCCACGATCAGGCTGCCGCAGGCGATCGGGAAACGGGGTCCGATCCGATCGGAAAGCTGGCCGACCGGACCCGATAAAAGTGCAATCGATGCCGACAGTGGCAGGAAGATGAAGCCGACCTCGGCCGTGCTCAGCCCCCAGCCGGCAATCAGCAGCATCGGCAGGTAGAAGAGATTGGCCGAGAGTGCGAAATAAAGGAAGAAGGTCGCGACGTTGACGCCGGCGAAGGCGCGGATTCTAAACAGCGACAGATCGATCATCGGCTCGCGCTGCCACCGCTCGAAGGCGATGAAGGCGACGAGCAGCACAAGACCGGCGACGATGCTCGGCCCCGACATGTGCCCGCCACCCTCGGCGCTCATCGAGGTCAGCCCATAGGCCAGCGCTCCGAATGCCAGCGTCGCCAGCGCCCCGCCGCCGAGGTCGAGGCTTCGCCTTTCCGTCGCCGCGTCGGCCGGAACCCTGGTCAGCAGAAGATAGATCGACAGCAGTCCAAGCGGCAGGTTGACGGCGAAGATCGCCCGCCAGATACCGTCGCCGAAAGTCGACAGGACGAAGCCACCCAGCACCGGCCCGAGCGCCGTCGTCAGCGCCGAGGCGGCGGCCCAGATGCCGATCGCGCGGCCGCGTTCTTTTTTCGGATAGGCCTTGGCGATGATGGCGAGGCTGCCGGGCACCATGATCGCCGCACCAATGCCCTGAAGGGCGCGAAACGCGATCAGCACGACAGCATTCGGCGCGAGCGCACAGGCGAGCGAAGCTACGACGAACAGCACAATGCCGGCCACGAAGGCGCGGCGCAGCCCGAACCGGTCGCCGGCGGCCCCGCCGGCCAGGATCAGCGCCGACAATGTCAACGCATAGGCATTGGAAATCCACTGCGCCTCGGCAAGGTTGGCACCGAGGTTGACACGGATCGCCGGCATGGCGATGGCCAGGATGGAACCATCGATGAAGCCGAGCGCCGAGGCCAGGATCGCTGCGATCAATACGAACCGCCGCTGCGATTGCGAACAGAAGGTGCCGTTCGTGACTGGACTGATCAGCGGGACTGCGGCGGCTTCATCTGGCGAATGCATGGCACTCTGCTTAGACCGCCGCCGTGCTGGCAACAACCAGCCAGCAGCCTGCAGTCCTTGAAACCAGCCATACTGCCAGGAGACATCCTATCGGGATGCAAATGGCGGCGGCCATGCTAAGTTTTCCGGAACTCGGCAGGCGGGGAGAAATCAATGAAGCGTCCACTTGAAGCATCGCCGGAAGGACGCGGCCGCATTGTCGGCATCACCGACGGCGTCTTTGCCATCGCGCTCACGCTCATCGTGCTCGAGATCAGGGTGCCTGCGCATGAGGTTGTTCATTCCGAGCGCGATCTGCTTGCCGCGATCGCAGCACTGGCGCCACGCTTCCTGACCTATGCCCTGAGTTTCCTGACGCTGACCATCTTCTGGTTCGGCCAGCAGGCGCAGCATGGGCTGATCGCCAAATCCGACAGGCGGCTCGCCACGCTGAACCTCTGCTTTCTCGCCTTCATCGCGCTCTTGCCGTTCTCGACCGACCTTCTGGCCGACTTCCTCGAATTCAGGACCGCGGTGCTGGTCTACTGGCTCAACCTGCTGATGCTCGGCGTCACCCTGTTCGCCAGCTGGCGCTACGCGGAGAAGAACGGCTTTGTCGCGGAAGATGTCGACGCTGAAACGACGCGCACGGTCTATCAGCGCATCGTCAAGGCGCAGATCTTGTGGGCGATCGGTGCCGCACTGTGCCTGATCAACCCGTTGCTCAGCGTCGTCTTTATCCTGGCGGTGCAGCTGATCTATGCCGCTGCGCTGCGCGGTTCATTGCTGCGCAACGTCATCGGCTGAAGGTCCGCCGACGAACTCCACGGTGACGCCTGGCGACACCAGCTTGGCGAGTTCGCGCGCGTCCCAGTTGGTCAGGCGCACGCAGCCATGGCTTTCGGTCTTGCCAATCTTCGACGGCTCGGGCGTTCCGTGGATGCCGTAGGTCGGCTTGTCCAGGGCGATCCAGACCGACCCGACGGGTCCGTTGGGGCCTGGCGGAATGGTCAGGATCTTGTCGTTCTGGCCCTGCTTGAAATTGATGTTCGGGTTGTAGGTGTAGTTCGGGTCGAGTGCGATGCGCGACACGGCGTGAATGCCGGTGGGCGACGGCGTGTCGGCCGAGCCGATGGTGGCGGGATAGGCTGCGACCAGCTTGCCGCCCGCATCGTAGGCGTACACTTCTTTCTTGGTCTTGTCGGCGACGATGCGCGCGACCGGTGTCGAGACCAGCTTGCCGAAATTGGCGACCTTGATGATCGTGCCGGGGCTATTGAAGTCGAGGCCCTTGTTGATCGACTTCAGATAGTTCTCGTCCATGTGGAAGCGCTCCGCCAGCGCTTCGGTGACAGAGGTGTAGCACATGCAGTTGAGCTGCGCCTTCTGGCCGTAGTCTTCCGGGATCGAGGCGACATAGGGGCCGGCCGCATCCTCCGCAGTGATCGTGTAGCTGGCAAAGGCGTCGCCACCGGATTGTGAAAGTGCCGCCTGGATACCGACCGTATCGGTCGACTTCAGATTGCTGCCGGTGATCTCATTATAGGCGGCCAAAGCCTTGTCGACGTTAGAGCCGAAGCGCCCGTCGATCACGCC
Source organism: Mesorhizobium loti (assembly GCA_002356515.1). Lineage (NCBI taxonomy): Bacteria > Pseudomonadati > Pseudomonadota > Alphaproteobacteria > Hyphomicrobiales > Phyllobacteriaceae > Mesorhizobium > Mesorhizobium loti. Next base: position 3,298,526 of record AP017605.1, read on the forward strand.
TGGCGAAGCACCACCACGGTCGAGCAGCACCTGAAGCGCTGCGACATCCTGGCGGGCTCCCAGCGTAAGCGACGGATCGACGGCGGCCTTGCCGCCAGTGTCCGGCGGCAGGGACGACTGCGACTCCGGATTGGCCTGCTGCACGTCCGGCTGCGCTTGATCGATCGAAGCCTCGTTCAGCGGCTGGCGCTTGATGGTGCCCGGCTTTGCCGGCTGCGGCGCATCCGGATAGGTGTTGTCGTAGCTGCCGTCGTCCTGCGGCGCCGGCGGATAGGCGTCGACGGAGTTGTCGCCATAAGGGTCGGACTCATCCACCGGCGGCGGGATGACCCGGCCCTCCTCTTCCAGCTGCTTGCGGCGGAACCGCGCCATGTCTTCCGGATCGTCGAGATAGTAACGATCATCATCGGCGGGAGCCCGGCCCAACTCGCGCAGCCTTGTCTCGCGGCGCAGCGCACGACGGTCGAGCCGTGTCCCCGGCGGCTGGATGGCGATGACCTTGCCGGTATCGGCATCGACGATGACCCGGTTGCCGCGGGCGTCGTAGTAGATGTCCAGATTTCCGTCCTGGGCAACGAGAATGCCGCCATCGTCGGCAGCGCGGACAACCCTTGGTGCATTGTCCCGCGTCGGCGCGGCAAGCGCGGCAGAAGACACAAGCCCGGCGGCAAGCGCCGAAAGGGCAAAGATCGTGCGGAACATTGTGGCCAAACTCTCCGGTCCGTAATTGCCGCCGCCCGGCATTGTTCTCTGGGCGAACCCCTTCGCCAGCAAACCAGTTAACCCACCATATGGTTCCAATATGAACCGGGCATGAAGATGGCGGTTTTCCGACGCATCGAGGAATACTAGCTAGCTTGCGAGCCCCAATGCCTTGCGCGCCTGCTTCGTCAGCTTTAGCGCAACAAGGCGATGGCTCTCGCGCAAATAGTCCTTCAGCGCAGCATCATCCATGCTCTGGCTTGTCCGACGCTGGATCCATGTCATGCCGCGCGAGGCAAGATAGGGCGCGGGCCGCAGGCCCGGCTGTTCCTTCAACACATCATAGGCGATGTCGGAACATTTGAAGGTGATGAAGAGCTGCTGGCCCTGATCCCAGCCGCCGATCGCAAACACCTTGGTCCCGACCTTCCAGACATGGGCGCCGCCCCATTGGACGACATGATTGGTCGCCGGCAGTGAGGCGCAGAAGCCGTTGTAATCGTCCAGCGTCATCCGCCCGCCCCCACCCTTATTGTGAAAACGCCGCGCGTCCAGGGCGGACGCGCGGCGTTGAAATCAGGCCGCCGCTTCGGTCGCGACGACCGTCGGCTTCGAGCGGAAGTTCAGCCGGTCGGAGCCGGACGTGACCTTGACGGTCGAGCCGTCGAGAATCTCGCCGAGCAGGATCTTCTCCGCCAACGGGTCCTGCAGTTCCTTCTGCATCACCCGCTTCAGTGGCCGCGCGCCATAGGCCGGGTCATAGCCCTTGGCCGCCAGCCACTCGATCGATTCGTGATCCAGCGACAACGTGATCTTGCGATCGACAAGCAGGCTTTCCAGCCGCTTCAGCTGAATCTCGACGATGCGGTCCATGTCCTTGCGGCGCAGCCGGTGGAACAGGATCACCTCGTCAACGCGGTTGAGGAACTCCGGCCGGAACGATGCCTTGACCACACCCATCACCTCGTCGCGCACGGCGTCGACATCCTGGTCCTCGCCGAGATTGACCAGATATTCGGCGCCAAGGTTCGACGTCATGATGATCAGCGTGTTGCGGAAATCGACCGTGCGGCCCTGCCCGTCGGTCAGCCGGCCGTCGTCGAGCACCTGCAAGAGCACGTTGAAGACATCCGGATGCGCCTTCTCGATCTCGTCGAACAGCACGACCTGATAGGGCCGGCGCCGCACCGCTTCGGTCAGCGCACCGCCCTCCTCATAGCCGACATAGCCGGGAGGCGCGCCGATCAGCCGGGCGACCGAGTGCTTCTCCATGAACTCCGACATGTCGATGCGCACCATGGCGCTGTCATCGTCGAACAGGAAGCTTGCCAGCGCCTTGGTCAGTTCGGTCTTGCCGACACCCGTCGGTCCGAGGAAGATGAACGAGCCGATCGGCCGGTTCGGATCCTGCAGACCGGCACGGGCGCGCCGCACCGCCTTGGAAACGGCCTGCACCGCTTCGCCCTGGCCGACGACGCGCTTGCCGATCTCGTCTTCCATGCGCAGCAGCTTGTCGCGCTCTCCCTGCAGCATCTTGTCGACCGGAATGCCGGTCCAGCGCGACACGATATGGGCGACGTGGTCGGGCGTGACCACTTCCTCGACCATGCCGGCCTTGCCGTCCTGGGCTTCGGCTTCCTTGAGCTTCTTTTCCAGTTCCGGGATCTTGCCATAGGCAAGCTCGCCGGCGCGCTGGAACTCACCCTTGCGCTGGGCAATGGCGAGGTCATTGCGCGCCTCGTCGAGCTGCTTCTTCAGGTCGGCGGCGAGCCCGAGCTTCTGTTTCTCGGCCTGCCACTTGGCGGTGATCTCGGTCGATTCCTCCTCGAGGCCGACAAGTTCCTTTTCCAGGCGGGCAAGCCGGTCCTTCGAGGCATCATCCGTCTCGACCTTCAGCGCCTCGCGCTCGATCTTGAGCTGCATGATGCGGCGGTCGATCTCATCCAGCGCCTCGGGCTTGGAATCGACCTGCATCCTGAGCCGCGACGCGGCTTCGTCTACGAGGTCGATCGCCTTGTCCGGCAGGAAGCGGTCGGCGATGTAGCGGTTGGATAGCGTCGCCGCCGCCACCAGCGCCGAGTCGGAGATACGCACCTTGTGGTGCTGCTCGTACTTTTCCTTCAGGCCGCGCAGGATCGAGACGGTGTCTTCCACCGTCGGCTCATCGACAAAGACCGGTTGGAAACGGCGGGCAAGGGCGGGATCCTTCTCGACATGTTTTCTGTACTCATCGAGCGTGGTCGCGCCGACGCAGTGCAGTTCACCGCGCGCCAGCGCCGGCTTCAGCAGGTTCGACGCATCCATGGCGCCATCCGCCTTGCCGGCGCCGACCAGCGTGTGCATCTCGTCGATGAACAGGATGATGTTGCCGTTGGCCGAGGTGACTTCGGAGAGCACGGCCTTCAGCCGCTCCTCGAACTCGCCGCGATATTTGGCACCGGCAATCAGCGCGCCCATGTCGAGCGCCATCAGCTGCTTGTCCTTCAGCGATTCCGGCACGTCGCCATTGACGATGCGCAGCGCCAGGCCTTCGGCGATCGCCGTCTTGCCGACGCCCGGCTCGCCGATCAGTACCGGATTGTTCTTTGTGCGGCGCGACAGCACCTGGATGGTGCGGCGGATCTCGTCGTCGCGGCCAATCACGGGGTCCAGCTTGCCGGCGCGGGCATCGGCCGTCAGGTCGCGCGCGTATTTCTTCAGCGCGTCATAGCCCTGCTCGGCACTCGCCGAATCGGCGGTGCGGCCCTTGCGGACATCGTTGATGACCTGGTTCAGCGCCTGCGCGGTGACGCCGGCCTTGGCCAGGATGTCGGCGGTCTTGGCCGACTTTTCCATGGTGAGCGCCTGCAGCAGCCGCTCGACCGTGACGAAGCTGTCGCCGGCCTTCTTGGCCAGTTCTTCGGCGGTAGAGAACACCTTGGCCAGTGGCTGCGCCAGATAGAGCTGGCCGTTGCCGCCTTCCACCTTGGGCATCGCCTCGAGCGCCGTCTCGACACCGAGCTTGACGTCGCGGACATTGCCGCCGGCGCGCTCGATCAGCGACGCGGCCAGACCCTCGTCATCGTCGACGAGAACCTTCAAAATGTGTTCGGGGGTGAATTGCTGGTGGTTGCGGGAGAGCGCCATGGTCTGCGCGGACTGGATAAATCCGCGCACGCGCTCGGAGTATTTCTCAAGGTTCATATCTGTCTCCTTCCGTCACCGGCCCGCTTTGCGGCACCGGATCAGATTGCGGTGACGGACCCGCCCATACGAGCCGGATCCTGTTCAGCCGAGATATGGTGCATAGGCCATGCCGTCTCAAGACGCCTTGATATCGGTCAATGCATAATATTCCACGTCCGCCCAAACGAAAACGGCGGAGATTTCTCTCCGCCGTTCAAAGTCTTGAAATGCTGTGCGATCAGTTGTCGACGTCGACAATCACCGGCTCGGCATTGCCGCTGTCGGCAGGCGCCGCTGCCGCCTCGCCAGAATCCGCATTGTCGCTACCGCTATCGACCTGGTCGGCATTGGTGCGCGGACGGCGTGGACGGCGTGGGCGACGCGCAGCACCGCTCTCGGCAGCCGCCTCGTTGAGCTCGGCCTGGGCGGCAAGAGCCGCCGGCGAGAAACTCTCGAACAGCGGAGCCGGCACGGCTGCCGCAGCGGTCTCGATCGGCAAACCGGGCTCTAGCTGCACCTCTGCCTGGGTGTCTGCTTGGACCGGGGTCTCGTTGCGCTGCTGCTGGCCGCCTTGCTCGGTCGACGGAGCATAATCGCGCTGGCCATTCTGGCCATAGCCGCCATTGGGGCGGCGATCGCGGTGACGCCCGCCATTGTTGTCGCGCCCGCCATTGTTGCGCCCGCCATTATCACGGTTGTCGCGGCCGCCTTCCCGGTTCAGGGCGACTTCGGCAGGCATGCCTTCGATGACCGGCTGCGGGCCGGCGCCATGGTTGGCCTGAGCATCGGAAACGTTGTTGCCGTTGTTGCCGGCATTGTCGAAGTCATCACGATCCTCATCGCCGTCATCGTCGAAATCGTCGCGATTCTGTTGCGTATTCTGGATCGGCATCTGCGCCTGAGCGGCGGCAATGATGCGATTGTAGTGTTCGGCGTGCTGGAGGTAGTTCTCCGCCATGACCCGGTCGCCGGAGCTTTGCGCGTCACGGGCCAGGGTGGCGTATTTTTCGGCGATCTGCTGAGCCGATCCACGGATCTTCACGTCCGGGCCGTTGCTCTCGTAGTTGCGCGTCAGGGGATTCGGGCCCTTGCGGTTGTTGTTGTTATTGTTGTTGCCACCGCCGCCGCCATTGTTGTTGCGACCGCGCATGCGCCTGTTCTGCTGTTGTGGCCTCATTCGACTCTCTTCATCTTGAAATTTTCGAAAACTCGTTACGAACGGTGGCGCTCATGCAGCCAGCCGTTTCGTTTCTTCACCGGCGTTCGCCCGCATCAATTGCGTTGGCGCCACGTGCCATCCTGTTCCGGTTACATCACTTGCCGGACGATTCCCGCACGAAGCTTGGGCGTCGTTTGCGCAAGAAGGCAGCTATTTCCAAGGAGGACCGAATCGCTAAGAGCACTGCCTGCTTCGTCTCATCCGGTTGAGGCGACCCTAGCCGCATTCCCCGGTATTGCCAAGCGGTTTTTTCGCACTGCGTCAAGGCTTATCCCCATTGAAAGACAAGAACCCTGTCGTTTCCGCCGAGATCACGCAAACCAGCAGCCGATGCATAACCAGCCGCCTTAAATATATCCGTAACCTCATTGCGTTGCGTGTGGCCGATCTCGACCGCAATCCTGCTTTCGGCTTCAAGAAACCGTGCCGCCTCGGCGGCAATGATCCTGTAGGGGTTCAGCCCATCCACGCCGCCATCCAAGGCCAGGCGTGGGTCGAAATCGCGGACCTCGTCCTGCAGATTTCCAATATCTCTGGAGGGTATATAGGGAGGGTTTGCGGCAATTACATGGTATCGGCCGGAAACTTTTTCGAACCAGTCCGACTGCACCGTCGTGAACCGGCTGCCAAAGCCAAGCTGCCCGGCATTGCGGGCCGCGGTTGCCAGCGCGCCGGCAGCAATATCGACACCGGTGGCGGTCGCGGCCGGCACGGCACTCAGCAGCGCCAGCGCGATGGCGCCGGTCCCGGTGCCGAGATCAAGGATGCGGCAGGCGCCCTCCCGGGCGGCCATTGCCTTGACGAAGGGCAGCACAGCCTCGACCAGCGTTTCGGTATCCGGCCGAGGTTCCAGCGTTTCCGGCGACAGTGACAGGCGCAAACCGTAGAATTCGCGGTAGCCGAGGATGCGATGCACCGGTTCGCCACCGGCTCGCCGTGTCAGGGCGGCATCGATCGCGGTGATGACCGCTCCGTCGATCCTGCGCTCAGGGTCGGCAATGGCCTGCGTACGCGTCGTGCCTGAAAAATGTTCAACGATCAGCCGCGCATCGAGTGCCGGATCATCGACCCCGGCCATGGCAAGCCTGGCCCGCGCCTCCCGCAGCAGCGCTCCCAGCGCCTCGGGCAGAGGATCAGCCATCAAGGCCGATATCGGCCAGCAGCTTCGACTGGTGATCGGCGATCAGCGCGTCGATGACTTCGTCGAGCTCGCCCATCATCACCCGGTCGAGCTTGTAGAGCGTCAGGTTGATGCGATGGTCGGTGACGCGGCCTTGCGGGAAATTGTAGGTGCGGATGCGCTCCGAGCGGTCGCCGGAACCGACCTGCGACTTGCGTGATTCCGAGCGCTCCTCGTCCGCCTTGCTGCGCTCCAGGTCATAGAGCCGGGCACGCAGGATCTGCATGGCCTTCGCCCGGTTCTGGTGCTGCGACTTCTCCGCCTGCACCACCATGATGCCGGTCGGCAAATGGGTGATGCGGACCGCCGAATCGGTGGTGTTGACGTGCTGGCCGCCGGAGCCCGAGGCGCGCATCGTGTCGATGCGGATGTCTTCGGCGCGGATCTCGATGTCGACTTCTTCCGCTTCCGGCAGCACGGCCACCGTTGCCGCCGAGGTATGAATGCGCCCGCTGGCCTCGGTCGCCGGCACACGCTGCACGCGATGCACGCCGGATTCGAATTTCAGATGAGCAAACACCCCCCGGCCGGAAATGGTGGCGATGATTTCCTTGAACCCGCCGGCATCGCCGTCGCTGGCCGAAACCGTCTCGAACCGCCAGCCGCGCTCGGCGGCATAGCGCTCATACATGCGAAACAGGTCACCGGCGAAAAGGGCCGCTTCATCGCCGCCGGTGCCGGCACGGATTTCGAGGATGGCGTTCTTGTCGTCGGCAGCATCCTTGGGCAACAGAAGGACCTGAATGTCCTTCTGCAGCGCCTCGATGCGCTCCTCCACCCCGGGCAGATCCGCCTCGGCGAGGGCCCGCATCTCGGCATCGGTGCCCTTGTCGGCAAGCATCGCTTCGAGGTCGGCCTGTTCATGCTCGGCCGAGCGCAATTCCCTGACCTTGGCCACCATGTCCTGCAGCTCGGCATATTCCGATGCCATTTTCACATAGGCATCCGGCGCCGGGCCGGCCGACATCTGCGCTTCGAGCATCTCGAAACGCTTGACGACTTGATCCATACGATCGCGGGGCAAATTGACCATGGTGAGGGCGCTACAACGGGATCGAGCGGTCGTCGGCGAAGGCTTGTAGCAGCGCCCGCATCGGCAACCCCTGCGCCGGCGCCATCAGATTGTCGTCGAAGAACGCCGTCAGTTCATCCAGCGGCAATTCCGTCAGCATCGCCTTGACCGGGCCGATCGAGGCCGGCGACATCGAGATCGAACGGAAGCCGAGGCCGATCAGCGCCATCGCCGAGATCGGCTTGCCGGCGAGTTCGCCGCACAGCGTTACCGGCGTGTGGTTGCGAATGCCGGCATCGGCAATCTGCTTGAGCACGCGCAGGAACGGCGCCGACAGCGTGTCGAAGCGATTGGCCAGTTGCGTGTTGCCCCGGTCGACCGCCATGACGAACTGGAACAGGTCGTTCGAACCGACCGAGACGAAGTCGACGGCCTTCATCAATTCGTCGAGCTGGAACAGCAGCGACGGCACTTCCAGCATCGCACCCAGCTTGAGACTGGTCGGCAAATGATGGGCAAAGCGCGAGAGATGCCGTACCTCGCGGTCGATGATTTCGCGCGCCTGGGCGATCTCGCCAAGCTCGGTCACCATCGGCAGCATCAGCTTGAGCTCGCGCCCACCGCTGGCCTTCAGCAAGGCGCGGATCTGGGTGCGCAGCAACCCCGGCCGATCAAGCGTCAGACGGATCGCCCGCCAGCCAAGCGCCGGATTCTCTTCCTGGATGGCACCCTTGAAGTAGGGCAGCACCTTGTCGCCACCGATATCGATGGTGCGGAAAGTGACCGGCTTGCCGCGCGCCGCCTCGAGCACGTCGCGGTAGAGCTTCTCCTGCGCCTCGGCGCGCGGAAAGGTCGAAGCGACCATGAACTGCAATTCGGTGCGGAACAGGCCGATGCCGGCCGCACCCGCCTCGGCCAGCTGCGGCAGGTCGACGGCAAGCCCGGCATTCATCAAGAGATCGACCTGAACGCCGTCTTTGGTCGTCGACGGCTTCTTGCGCAGTTCGCGGTAGACCTCTTGCCGGCGGGCGCGGAACCGCACCTTTTCGGCATAGGCAGCTTCGAGATCGGATTGCGGCCGCAGATGGATTACGCCCTCTTCGCCGTCGACGATGATGGCATCGCCGTTTTCCGCCATGGAAACGGCACCCTTCATCTGGCCGGCGACGGGAATGCCCATGGCGCGCGCGACGATGACGACGTGGCTGGTGGCAGCGCCATCCTCGAGCACCAGGCCGCGCATCTTGTCGCGGGGATAGTCGAGCAGTTCGGCCGCCCCCATCGAGCGGGCGACAATGATGGCGTCCTTCGGCAGCGAGGCCGCGACATCCTCCGGCCCGCGACCCATCAGCTGGCGCAGCAGCCGGTTGGCGAGATCGTCGAAGTCGCTCATCCGCTCGCGCAGATAGGGATCGGTCATGTGCAGCATGCGCGCGCGCATGTCGCTCTGCACCTTTTCCACGGCAGCTTCCGCCGTCAGGCCGTTGCGGATCGCCTCTTCCAGGCGGCGCACCCAGCCGCGGTCATTGGCGAACATGCGGTAGGCTTCGAGCACCTGGCGATGCTCGCCCTCGAAGGCGACGTCGCGACGCTCCAGCATGTCGTCGATGGAAAGCCTGAGCGAACCGAGCGAGGTCTCGAGACGCCTGACTTCTTCCTCGCTGTCCTCGTTGAACAGATTGGTGACGACGATGCGCGGCTCGTGCAGCACGACATGGCCAAGCCCGACGCCGTCGTTGAAGGACAGGCCGGTGAAGCTGACAGGCCGGCGCAAATCGAGTTCCAGCCCAGGCCGGGTCAGCCGTGCCAGATCGCCGGTGGCGATCATCTCGGCGATAACCATCGCCGTGGTCTCCAGCGCCTCGACCTCGTCGTCGCGATAATGGCGCATGGTCTTGTTCTGCACGACCAGGACGCCGAGCGTACGCCCTGCCCTCAGCACCGGCACGCCAAGGAAGGAATTGTAGATCTCTTCCCCGGTCTCCGGCAGGTAGGCGAAGGCCGGGTGCTCCTGCGCGTTGGACAGGTTGAGCGGCCTCGCGCTGGCGGCAATCGTGCCGACCAGACCTTGTCCGAGCCGCAACTGCGCCAAGTGGACGGCGTTCGGGTTCAGACCTTCGGTGGCGTAGAGTTCGAGCACCGAATCGGCGCGCAGCACATAGAGCGAGCAGACTTCCGCGACCATGTTGGAGGCGATGTCGCGCACGATCCGGTCAAGCCGCTCCTGCGGCTCCAGCGGCTCTTGCATGAGCTCGCGGAGCCGTTTCAGCAAAACGCGCGGGCCGCTGGCCTGGTCACGCATCGCGGCTTCTTCTCCAATGAAACACTTGCCGGCGCAGTTTCCGCCGCTGCCGGCATGCGCGCAACAACTGATTCAGTCTTGCTACTGCTTATCCAGACCGTAGACGGAATGCAAAGTGCGAACTGCCAGTTCGGTGTACGGACCGTCGATCAGTATCGAAATCTTGATCTCGGAGGTGGTGATGGCGCGGATATTGATCGCTTTGTCGGCCAGCGCCTTGAAGGCGGTGGCGGCGACACCGGCATGGCTCCGCATGCCGATACCGATGACCGAAACCTTCGACATGCCGGCTTCCGACTGCACGACATCGTAGCCGACCTCGGCCTTCAGCCGGTCAAGCACCGCAAGCGCCTTGTCGACGTCTCCGGAAGGCACGGTGAAGGTCATGTCGGTGAACTTGCCGTCCTCGGAGATGTTCTGGACGATCATGTCGACATTGATGTTGGCCTCGGCCAGCGGCCCGAAAATACCGGCGGCGACGCCAGGGCGGTCGCCGACGCGGCGCAGCGAAATCTGGGCCTCGTCCTTGGCGTAGGCAATTCCGGTGACGACCTGCTGTTCCACGATCTCTTCCTCGTCGCAAATGAGCGTTCCCGGGGGATTGAGCAAATCCCCCATTCCGGGCGCGTCGGGATCGTCGAAGGACGACCGCACGAAGGTACGCACCCTGTGCACCATGGCAAGCTCGACCGAACGCACCTGCAGAACCTTGGCGCCGAGCGAGGCCATTTCAAGCATTTCCTCGAAGGAGATCTTGGCCAACCGCCGCGCCTTGGGCTCGATGCGCGGATCGGTGGTGTAGACCCCGTCGACGTCGGTGTAGATGTCGCAGCGGTCGGCCTTGACCGCCGCGGCAATGGCGACCGCGCTGGTGTCGGAACCGCCGCGGCCAAGCGTGGCGATGCGATTGTCCGGCCCGATGCCCTGGAAGCCGGCGATGACAGCCACCTGGCCCTCGCCGAAGCGCTTGATCAGGAAAGCGCCGTCAATGTCGAGGATGCGCGCCGCGCCATGCGCGTTGTCGGTCTTGATCGGGATCTGCCAGCCCTGCCAGGAGCGCGCATGCACGCCCATGTTCTGCAAGGTGATGGCCAGCAGACCGGCCGTGACCTGTTCGCCGGAAGCGACGACCGCGTCATATTCGCGTGCGTCGTGCATCGGCGAGGCCTCGCGCGTCCAGGCGACCAGTTCGTTGGTCTTGCCGGCCATTGCCGAGACCACCACCGCCACCTCATGGCCGGCGTCGACCTCGCGTTTGACGTGACGCGCCACATTGCGGATGCGGGCGATGTCGGCGACGGAGGTTCCGCCGAATTTCATCACGATACGCGCCATGGAAGCGAAATGCCTTTGACTGAAGCCGGCCTGGAGCCGAAAACGAAGGAAAGCGCCCGGCTGGCGCCGGCCGCTGAATGCGCGGCCTCCTTAGCCAAATGCTTTGGGTTTCGCAAGGCTGGCGGCGGATTGCCGGCTTCAGGAAGACGGATATTGCCTTCCAGGCCGGCGCCGCTTACCAAATGCTGCCCGCGGGGAATTCCTTTTGGTCCGGCATAACAGATGATTGCTCGTCTTCGGCGCGCCATGCGATTGCAATCGCTGCCGCTTGCCGCCGGCTTCGCCGTGCTGGCACTGATCGTCGGCACCCGCGCCTTGCTGGTCGAGGGCCAGAGGGCCAATCGTGCCGCCGCGCGCGAGACGATCGAATACCAGGAACAGCTTTCGGAGCTGCTTTCATTGGCGCAGGATGCCGAGGCCGGCCAGCGCGGCTATCTGCTGACCGGCGAGAAATCCTACCTCGAACCGTACCAGAAGGCCGTCGACGCGATCCCGGGGCAACTTGCCCGCATCGATGCCATGACATCATCCAACGATCAGCTCGCCCCGCAGATCAGCCACATCAAGGACGCGCTGGCGCAAAAGCAGGCTGAACTGGCCGTGACGATCACGCTCTACGACAAGGGCGACGCGGCCAAGGCATTGGAACTTGTTCGCAGCGGTCAGGGCAAGGCCGCCATGGACGAAATCCGCGCCAGCATGGACACGATCCGGCGCATCGGCGCCGCCGACATCGCCGCGCGCGACGAGCACACGGACGAGGTCGAGGCCTGGCTGCGCATCGGTTCGCTGGCGGCCCTCATCGCGATCTTCCTGCTCGGCGCCTACACAATCCGCCAATCCCGCCGTCGCTTCCGCGAGGTTGTTACCGCCCAGGAAGAACTGATGCGCAAGAACATCGAGCTTGGCAACGAGATCGACACGCGCGAGAAGGCCGAATCGCAGATCCGCCAGATGCAGAAGATGGAGGCCGTCGGGCAACTGACCGGCGGCATCGCCCATGATTTCAACAACATGCTGGCGGTGATCCTCAGCGCCATGAACCTTGCCCAGCGCAAGCTGAAGCGCGGCGAGAATGATATCGAGAAATTCATCGAGGCGGCGACGGACGCGGCCAGCCGTGCCGCCAATTTAACCTCCCGGCTGCTTGCCTTCTCCCGTCTGCAGCCGCTGGCGCCGCAGGTGGTCGACACCAATCGGCTGGTGACCGGCATGTCCGATCTTCTGCACCGTGCGCTCGGCGAAGGCATCCGCGTCGAAACGGTGCTGGCGGGCGGCCTGTGGAAAACCCACGCCGACCCCAGCCAGATCGAGAACGCCATCCTCAACCTTGCCGTCAATGCCCGCGACGCCATGGACAATGACGGCAAGTTGACCATCGAGACAGCCAACAGCCACCTCGACGAGGCCTACGCCGCCACGCATGCCGAGGTCACGCCAGGCCAATATGTGATGATCGCGGTAACCGACACCGGCGCGGGCATGTCGCCCGAGGTCATCGCCAAGGCGTTCGAACCCTTCTTCACGACCAAGCCGGTCGACAAGGGCACGGGACTTGGGCTGAGCCAGGTGTTCGGCTTCGTCAAGCAGTCGGGCGGCCACGTCAAGATCTACTCCGAACCGGGCGAAGGCACGACGATCAGGATCTATCTGCCCCGGTTTTTCGGGGCGGAGGAGCCGGCAGCACTTGCCGGGCGCGGCAAGAGCACCGCCAAGGTCACCGAAACGATCCTCGTCGTCGAGGACGACGCCCGCGTGCGTGCCGCCACGACGGACGCGATGCGCGAACTCGGCTACACCGTCATCCACGTCGGCAGTGGCCAGGAGGCCCTTCAGGAGCTGGCCGCGACACCCGGCATCGCCCTGCTTTTCACCGACATTGTCATGCCGGTGATGAACGGCCGCAAGCTCGCCGAGGAAGCGGTCGCGCGCCAACCCGGTCTGAAAGTCGTGTTCACCACGGGTTTCACCAGGAATGCCGTCGTCCACAACGGCGTGCTCGACCATCACGTGCACTTCCTGGCCAAGCCGTTCACCATCGAGCAGCTCGAGGCCAAGCTGCGCGAAGTGCTGGACGCACAGGGATAGCTGGCATGACCGAGACCTTGGAAATCGTCAATTTTCGCCTCAAGCCCGGAACCGAAGCGGGCTTTGCCGCCGGCAACCGCCTGGTCAGCGACTGGCTGGCGCGGCAACCGGGTTTCGTCAGCCGTTGCTTGGCCCGGCGGGATGATGGCGGCTGGGTCGATATCGTGCGCTGGCAGAGCCGCCAGCAGGCCCTCACCGCAGCCGGGCGGATCATGTCCGAGATCGGCGATTGCGAGGCCATGCGCGCCATCGATCCTGCCAGTGTCGACATGAAGCATGCCGAACTCGTTCTGTCGAATTAGCCCACGCTTTGGCTGGCCGTCGGAAGGTCCCATTGGGGATCAACCCTGCCCAATCCGGTAACGACGCGGTCGCGGCCGTCCGCTTTTGCCTGATAGAGCGAACGATCCGCGGCGTTGACGATCTCGACCCATGACGCGCCGAGTTCCGGGAAGGCGGACACGCCGAACGAGGCCGTGATGGTTCCAAGCGTGCGGCCGCGATGCGCCAGATGCAGCTGCTTGATCGCCTTGCGCAGCGCCTCGGCGCGCTCGGCGGCATCGGCGAGCGACGTCCCCGGCATCATCAGGGCGAATTCCTCGCCACCGTAGCGCGACACCACATCACTTTCCCTGGCATGGTCGAGCAGCGTGGCGGCGACCTGTTTGAGCACGAGATCGCCCGCTTCATGGCCGAACGTGTCGTTGAACTGCTTGAAATGATCGACATCGAGCATGATCATCGCCAACGGCTGTTCGGAACGCTCCATGCGCCTCAGTTCGCGGCTGCTTGTTTCCTCGAGGTAGCGGCGGTTGTAGAGCCCGGTATTCGGATCGCGGATCGATTGCTGCCGCAATGTTTCGCGCAGGCGCAGATTGGCCAGGGCCAGTGCCAGTGTATCGACGACGCCGCGCAGGATCTGTTGCCGCTCGGTCAGCCAGTCCGGCCTGCCGGCGGCATCCGGTTCGCACAAATGCACGATGCCAAGCGTCTCCCCCTGCGCCGCCAGGGGCATGCAGACATAGCCACGGCCACCATTCTCGGTGATGTGGTTGCAGCGCGGCGTCAGCATGCCGGGGCCGGCCACATGTTCCTGGCCGCGCCGCAGCGCCCAGCAATCTTCCGGCGCAAACTGGCCAACGCTCGAACGCACAGCACCCCAATGCGCCATTTCCTCGACCAGATTGCGCGAGGCACTGGTCAGATGCACGGTTCCGCTCAATCCGCCGAAGAAATCGGGCATGGCCGAACCGACCACGGAAAATGCCTCATGGAAGGTGACGCACGCCTGGAGCAGTTCGCCGAGCTTGACCAGGCGGGTCGTTGCCTGGGACGTTTCCTTCAGTTCGCGGTTCAGCGTCGCCAGTTCCTCGGCGCGATCGCTGACCGCCCGCTCGGCGCTGCGCAACTCACTGATATCGTTCAAGGTCAGCACGATCCCGCCGTCGGAGCGATTGAGCGGATTGCAGCTCGCAATCACCGGCAGGTACGATCCGTTCGGCTTTGCCAGCCGCACCTCGGCCTGATGCCCGCGACCCGTGGTCAGCGCCAGCTCGATTGGGGATGCTGCCTGCCCCAGCCTGTCTCCCGACAGTCCCCTTATATCGAGAACCTCAGGCCAATCCTGGCCCTCGATCTTGTCATTGCGCCGCCCGATGATCTCGGCGGCCGCCGGATTGACCGAGACGATCCGGCCATTGCCGTCGATGACGACGATGCCTTCGGCGACAGTGCGGACAATATCCTCGATATAGGCCTTCTGCTCGACGAGTTGCCCACGCGAGGATTCGAGTTCGGATGCCATGCTGTCGAACCCTCGCGCCAATTGGCCGAACTCATCATTGGAGGTCAGGCCGATACGCGCCCCGGCATCGCCGCGCGCCAGCGATTCGATGCCGCGGTTGAGGCCGGAAAGACCGGCGCCGAAGCCGCGCAGCAACAAAAAAGTCGAGATCGCTGAGATCAACACGGCAGCTGCGGTGCACAGACCGACAAGCCAGAGCATGTTGTTGGTGCGCTGTTGGGCGGCGTGCAGCAGCGGCGTGTACTCGAACAGCACTGCGCCGACCGTCTTGCCGGCAGCATCCTTGATCGGCACCGCAACCAGGTTGATCGGCTCAGCCACATCGCCGCTGTCTTCGATGAAGTCGCGCGGCGCGCCGTCCTCGATCGTCCGGCCGACTTCATTGCCGGGATCGTGGTGGTACGGTGTGCCGATATTTTTTTCTTCGCCCGGGACATCGGCAAGGATGACCTTGTCGTGATTGACGACAACGAGATCGCGTTTCGAGTCGCTGTGCTGCGATTTCACGAATTCGCGCAGTGCGTCCGCTCTTTCGAACAGGGAATGCGGCGCATCGGAAGCCTTGAAGGCAATCGCTTCGGCCAATTGCCGCCCGACGCTTGTCGCCTCGGCCACTGCGGCGGATCTGGTCAGCGACATCTGGGAGATTATGGCAATGCCGCCCACCAGGCCGATCAAGGCCGCGGCGCTCAACAATGTGGCAACAATCTGGGTCTTGATCCGCACCAAGCCATCCCAATCAATGGGAAGGCAATGTACATGCCGAATCCCGCTCGTGCCTCAGGAAACCGCCAACCTCGTAAATTTGATGTTAAGGGAACCCGATCAGCCGCCCTTCCCGGACCGGGTCAGCCCGGCTGCGCCGTGGCTTTCCACAGGCCGGGATAGTCGACGACGAAGCCGTGCGGCGAGACATCGAGAATCTCTTCATAGCCGAACATAGGCGCGCTGTAGGCGTAGCGGATTGCGTCGAGACGCCGATAGCTCTGCTCGAGAAGCACCATCTCGAGCGCGGGGAAGCTCAGATAGGCGGCTGGAGCGGGCGTCGTCTCCCCGATGCCGAGGTTAAACCGGCGGATCGCCAGCAGGTTCGATGCCGGCGTGAAGCCGAGGTCGACATCGACAAGGCCGGCAACGCCCCGCTGAGGCTCGCCGTTCAGCATCCACGCGCCGTCGGCTCGTCGTTCAATGGCGTAGTGCAGCTTGCGCATGCCGAGAAAACCATCAACCCGCGCCGATCGCGTGCGCCAGCCGGTGTCGCAAATCACCGCATAGGCAAGGCAGCATGGCTTGCCGTCCTGGACGAAGATGGCCTGTCCCTCGAGGCTGTGCGCACCATCGGCTTGCGAAAGCAGGCAGGCGTCGTGACCCTCCACATCCAGCCGGCGCCAAAGGATCGAAGCCGTCGTGGCCGTCATCGCCCACTCCTCGAATGCAAAACGATGCCTTTCATTCGCCCGCCAGGCCAATTGTGTTTCACCGCCGCACACGGCAGCTGACATGCCCTGACAGGGTGCATCGCCCTGTCGGCACAGGAAAATTGTTGCCTTGACTTTCCGGCTCCCACGCCCGACTTCCTAGCGCTCTGAAGCAATTCCAGGAAAAGTGTGTAACGGCTTTCCCACAGGAATTGCGACAAATCAAAGAGCTCTAGGAGACCAACCAATGCCAGAGCCCCGACGGTCGACGATCGATGCCGGAGAAGTGGAGCGCTTTTCCGCCCTTGCCGCCGAATGGTGGAACCCGAACGGCAAGTTTCGGCCGCTGCACAAATTCAATCCGGTCCGGCTTTCCTATATCCGCGACCAGATCGCGGCGCGCTTCGGCCGTGACCCGCGCGCCGCGCGGCCGTTCGAGGGACTGCGCATCCTCGATATCGGCTGCGGCGGCGGTCTTTTGTGCGAGCCGATGGCGCGGCTTGGCGCCGAGGTCGTCGGTGCGGATGCTTCCGGGACAAACATCGAAGTGGCGAAACTGCACGCGGCCGAAGGCAATGTCAGCGTCGACTACCGCGCCACAACGGCCGAGGACCTTGCCGACGCCGGCGAGACATTCGACGTCATCCTCAACATGGAAGTGGTCGAGCATGTCGCCGACATCGACTTGTTCGTCGCCAAATGCGGACAGATGGTCCGGCCCGGCGGCATCATGTTCGTGGCCACCATCAACCGCACGCTGAAGGCGCTGGGTCTCGCCATCATCGGCGCCGAATATGTGCTGCGCTGGCTGCCGCGCGGCACGCACCAGTTCGGCAAGCTGGTGCGCCCGGAAGAGCTGGAAAAGGCGCTCGGCGGCGCCGGTCTGACCATCATCGACCGCACGGGCGTCACTTACAATCCGCTTGCCGATCGCTGGGCCCGGTCGAAGGACATGGACGTCAACTACATGGTGCTGGCGGAAAAAGGATCGGTCTGACCACGTTCGCGGAATTCGCGCCGAGGACGTGTTGAGATTCGGGTCAGGCCGAATCGAGCGGCCGATAGCCGCCCCGCCAGTAGATCAGCGCCTGGCCGGCATCGTGGGTGCGCACCGCTTCGACCGAACCGATGACAATGGAATGCGTGCCGCGGTCGATCATTTCGTCGAGGCTGCAGTCGAAGGCGGCCACCGCGTCCGAAAGTAGCGCTGCTCCGGTCTTCAGCGTCACCCATTCGGCGCCCTCATAGCGGTCCTTGCCCTTGATGCCGCCAAAGCCGGAGAACCGCTCTGCCACGCGCTGGTGTTGAGGTCCGAGCGAATTGACGCCGAAATGCCGGTAACGCTCTATCACCGGCCAGGTCGATGACGATCGGTTGACGCAAGCGATCACCTTGGGCGGCTCGGCCGACAGCGAGACCACCGAAATGACGACAAGGCCGGAGCGGTCGTCACCGACGCCGGCGGTGATGACGCTGACATTGCCGACGATGAGCCGCATGGCGGCGCGGAAGTCGGCGACGTCGACCGGCCCCTCTCTCGAGACTGTGGACATAACATCCTCCTTTGCAGCCTGGACGCAATTCCGGACGGAAAACCGTTTCACACTTTTCCTGGAATTGCTCTAAGCCGCCGACTGCATCGCGGCCGGCGCGATGCGGATGCCTCTCTCCTCGAGAATGGGTAGCACGGTGTCGCGGAAATAGGGGAACTCCTCGGCATAATCGACGAAGGACAACGTCGAGCCGCGAAACCCGGCCTCATGCAGAGCGGTGATCCCGTCGGCGACCTGCTCGGGCGTGCCGGTGAGCGGGAAGCCGCCATGGCCCGCCGCCATGCGGTCGCGAATGAGCGCCAAGAGATCATGCGGAAACGACTGCGCATGGGCGAACTGCAGCCGCACCAGATTGTCGACCGCCGCCCAGTCGGCATTGCTGCGGCCGAAATGTTCCAGATAGTCCGTAGCTTCCTTTTCGGTCGGCCGGCACACGACATGGGCGAAGGTCAGCACGTCGACATCGCTGCCGGCGGCCCTCGCCTGCTCCTTCAGCGCAATGATCTCATCCCTGGAGCGCGCCAGATCGATCGCCGGCGTGAACAGGAAATCGGCATTGCGGACCGCGAATTTGCGGCCCTCATCAGACCCGGCGGCGTTGAGGATCGGCAGCCGCGAGGACGGGCGCGGGTCGCCAAGCACGTTTTTGAGCTTGAACCAGGTGCCGTCCCAGTCGAAGGCCTCCGTACGGCTCCATAGCGCCTGGACGATATCGAACCATTCCTGGGCATAGCCGTAGCGCGTGACGTGGTCATCGGGCAGCGTCAGCCCAAGCGCCTCATATTCCGGCTTGTTCCAGCCGGCGACGATGTTGAGGCCGATGCGGCCACGGCTGATCTGGTCGATGGTCGCCAGTTGCTTGGCGACGACGACGGGATGGTTGGCCGCGGTGTGGGTGGTGGCGAAAACCGTGATGTTGCGGGTGAGCGCCAGAAGCCCGGCCGCCCAGGTGATCGTTTCCAGCACATTGCCGTGGAAATTGGTCTCGCCGCCATAGCCGATCCAGCGCGCGATCGGCAGCATGAAGTCGATGCCGGCCTCGTCGAGCAGATGCGCCAGCCGCAAATTGTTGTCCCAGGAGCTGACCCAGCGCTCGGGCACCTTGGTGACGGTCATGCCGCCGGAACAATTTGAGGCGAAAGTGCCGAGAAAGAAGGGCTGCGCATGACGCGCGGTCTTGTCGAGCATGCTCATAGGTGACGTTCTCCTCATTTTTGCTTATAATTTATGATAGAAAGTCTATCATAAATCCATGTAGACGCAATCACCGGGATCAGCGCATGTTGGTCGTGGGGAACAGACAGATGAACGATCGGCGCAAATCATTGGAAACACAGGCCGAGCTGCTGGATCGCGGCTGGCATCTGGCGCGCACGCCGCTGGAAATCGACGTCACCGAAGTCGAGTACGCGCTGATGCGCTCCTACGAGGCCTTCGGCCATTGGCAGGCCGAATGCCTTGCTACGGTGATCGAGTTTTCCGCCAGCGGACCCGAGAACGCGCTGCTCCACATTATCCGGATGAACGACCGCCCGAAAAGCGTGCGCGATCTAGCCCAGATGACCAACCGCGACGACATTCCCAACATCCAGTACAGCCTGCGCAAACTGCTCAAGGGCGGCTTGATCACCCGCACCGGCAGCGGCAGGGCCGGCGTCACCTATGAAGTGACGCCGCTCGGGCATCGCGTGACAGACCGCTACGCCGACATCCGCTCCGTCCTGCTCATCGATGCCGTGACGCGCATTCCCGAAATGGCTGACAAGCTCGAAGATGTCGCGCGCACGCTCGAGCTGATGACCGGCATCTACGAACAGGCGGCGCGCGCCGCTGCCACGCACCGCCGCCGGCATCCAAGGCCGGAGCCCGGCGGCGATGCCGGCGGCGAAAAACTTTGAAGACGTTTACGCAGGCTGCAGCTTCGCGACGGCCTGACTCTGCGCCTTCGTGGTGACGAAGACACCGGCGGTGATGACGACGGCGCCGGCCCAGGTCAGCAGCTGATAGTGCTCGCCAAGGAAGATCGTGCCGGCAACGAGCCCGACGGCGGCGGCCACATAGCCGATCTGGCTGAGATAGACCGGGCCACCGACCGCCTGCAGCCGGAAGAAGAAGGCGAACATCGCCGACGCGGATGCTACCTGCGCAACGACGACCAGCGGCACGGCACCGAGCGGCGCGAAGGCCTTGACGCCGAACAGGGCAAGAATGCCGGCGAGCAGCAGCGTCGCCGACGCCAGATGGCTGCCAACGGCAAGCTCGATCGGCCCGGTATCTTCCGGCCAGTCGACGGTGCGGTAGATGTTGCCGGCCGCAAGGCTGACTGGGATCAGCAGGCCGAGCGCCACCCAGAACAGATCGGCCGGCTGGCCGGCCTCGCCGCGCGTCACTGCCACCATGACGGCGCCGACGAAGCCGACGGCAATACCGACAATGCCCAGCATGTTGGGGCGCCGGACGCGCAGCAGGATCGAAAACAACAGCGTGATGACAGGCGACAGCGTGAACATGATGCCGGTGTAGCCGGCGCCCAGATGCGGGATGGCCGAGAACATCAAGAGATTGGGGACGGCATAGGACACGGCCGCTGTGACGAAGAAATAGCGCAGTTTGTGGGGGGTGAGCCGGATGCGCTGACCGCGTGCCAAGAGCACGCACAAAAGCACGCCGCCGGCGCCGAGCGAGATGACGAAGGCCCAGACCATGGCCGGCACGCCGGCCGCCGTGGCGAGCTTGCCGAAGGGCAGCGTCAGCCCGAGCAGGCCGCCAGTGACGACCAGCAGGCCGAGCGCCGAATCCCAGAGAATATTCATCGGATGGTCCCGTCACTCAATTGCGAAATCTGGCACTTGCCGCGCTTGGCCGGCTCTGTATCTTGAGGTAAGATAATACAAAGATTCTTAACGTCAAGATATTTAACGGTGAGACAGATGGATCGCGCGGCAAAAGCGATCGAGCAGTGGAAACGGGAGCGGCCGGACCTGGATGTCTCGCCGATGGGCGTGCTCGGGCGGCTGAACGAGGCCTCGTCGCTGATCGCGCGTGATCGACTCGCTCCGCTGTTTGCTCGATTCGGATTGCAGGCCGGCGAGTTCGACGTGCTGGCGACGCTGCGCCGCTCCGGAGCCCCTTACGCGCTGACGCCGACCGCTCTTTACGAAGCGACGATGGTGACGTCGGGCGCCATGACCAACCGGCTCGACCGGCTGGAGAAGGCCGGATTGATCCTGCGCGGCCCGCACCCCAATGACCGGCGCGGTATTGTCGTGCAACTGACCGAAAAAGGGCTCGCCTTGATTGATGAGGCCGTGACCGCCCACGTCGCCAACGAGCATGAAATCCTCGCCTGCCTCACCGGCGTCGAGCGGGAGACGCTGGCTCAGCTGCTAGGCAAATTGATCGAAAGCGTGAGCTAATCGCTCAGTTCCGTTCGTCGGGAAAACTCGGGATCGGCATGAAATCGACGCCGTCGTCCGCCAGGCCCTTGGCCTCTTCCAGCGTCGCTTCGCCATAGATGCCGCGTGGGTCGGTTTCGCCGAAATGGATTTTTCGCGCTTCTTCGGCGAATTTGTCGCCGACATAATCGGCATTCTCGCGCACCTTCTCGGCCATCGCCTTCAGTTGCGCCAGGGCCTGCTTCTGCGCCTCGCCCATGGCGAGCGCTATTGTCTCCTGCTTGCGGGCCGTCGAAACGGCGGGCGCCATCAAGGCCTTCTGCACCTTGTGCGAGCCACAGCTCGGGCAATCGACAAAGCCACGCTTCTTCTGGCTGTCGAAATCGTCATTGCTGCGGAACCAGCCCTCGAACTCGTGCTCGTTCTCGCAGATCAGGGAAAAGCGGATCAAGAGGCTGCACCCCGCAGAAGCGGCGCGTCCACCGCGCCGGCGTTGATGGTGAAATCCCGCGCATTCTTCAAATTGGGGATCTTCTTGCGCGCAGCAAGCGACTGTGCCGGGTCGATCTCGGCGACGATCACGGCGGGCTCGTCATGCGCGGCTTCGGCGATGATACGGCCCCAGGGATCGACGATCAGCGAATGGCCAAACGTCTCGCGGCCGTCCTCGTGCAGGCCGCCTTGCGCGGCGGCGACGACAAAGGCGCCGTTCTCGATCGCGCGGGCTCTGAGCAGCACATGCCAGTGCGCCTCGCCGGTCTGGCGGGTGAAGGCGGCGGGCACGGTCAAAACATCAGCGCCGGCCAGCGCCTCGGCGCGGAACAGTTGCGGGAAACGCAGGTCGTAGCAGACCGCAAAACCCAGCTTGGCGCCCGCAACCTCGGTCACGACCGCCTCCGTGCCTGGCTCATAGGCGGCGGATTCACGCCAGCTTTCGCCATTGTCGAGATCGACGTCGAACATGTGGATCTTGTCATAGGTGGTGAGCGTCGCGCCATCCGGACCGAACAACAGCGCCCGGTTGGCGAGCTTGCCGTCGGCGCGCAGAATGGCGGTCGAGCCGATATGCAGGAAGACGCCGAGTTCACGCGCCAGTCTGTGCGCGGTCGCGACGATGATGTCCTTGTCCTCGGAGGTGAAGGAGGCTGCACGCGCTTCCTTGTCGCGGATCAGCGCCCCGGTCATTTCCGGCGTCTGGATGTAGGTCGCGCCCTGGCCGGCTGCCTCACGCACCAGCCGGTCGAGATCGACCGCATTGCGCTCGGGGCTTTCGCCTGAACGCATCTGGACCGCCGCAGCCTTGAAAACACCCATCATCACACCCTCAAATCGTTGCGCCGTTGGCGAGCAGTCTGTCCAGCCGGCCTTCGGCCTCCAGCTCGTGGAGGTCATCGCAGCCGCCGACATGCGTGTCGCCAATGAAAATCTGCGGAAAGGTCGTGCGGCCGTGTGCGCGCGAAATCATCTCCTGGCGCAATTCCGCCGAGAACGAAGCGTCATGCTCGGTAAAGGCGACGCCCTTGCGCTCCAGCAACCGCTTGGCCGCCGTGCAATAGCCGCACATCATGCGTGTATAGATCGTGACATCGACCATGACGAATTTCCGCTTTCGTTGCCGACTTATATAGTCGCGGACTCGTCCGCCCGAAAGTCCCCCGGCAACACCCGCGCAAAGGTCAGCACATCGACGGCGGCCGCACCTCCTTTTTTCAGCGCCTTGGTCGCCGCACGCACCGTGGCGCCCGTGGTGTAGACATCGTCGATCAGAAGCACCCTGCGGCCGGCGATCTCGATTTCCGCCTCGGCCGGCACGCGGAAGGCGGCCCGCACATTCTCCTCGCGCTCCTGCCGCTCCAGCCCGACTTGCTGGCGGGTGAGCTTTACGCGCCGCATGGCGGAAGGCGCGAAAGACAGCCCGCTGAGCTCGCAAACCGCGCGCGCCAGTTCCGCCGACTGGTTGAAGCGCCGCCGGAAAAAACGCCGCCAGTGCAGCGGCACCGGCACCACCACATCGGCCTCGGCGATGAGATCGGCGCCGGCGCGCACCATCCAGCGCGCCATCCAAGGGGCGAGATCGGTACGATCCTGGTATTTCAGCCCTTGCACCATCTGGCGGGCGACGCCGGAATAGGCGACGGCCGCCCGTGCCCGTTCGAAGGGCGGCGGATCAGCGATCGCCTCGGCCGACAAAAAGCCCTCGCCCATATGATGGGTGAACGGCGTGCCCATCACCGGGCACCAGGGCCGTTCCAAAAGCCGCAGCTTCGGCCAGCAGGCTCCGCACAGCACGCCGGGCTGCGAGACATGCCGGCGGCAGCCGGCGCAGACCGGCGGAAACAGGATGCGCGCAGGCCAGCCGAGAGCCGAGCGGGTGAGGTTCCTGATCCCGATGGACTTGATCTTGGACATGGGATCGGCCACGTGGTTGGTCCTGCGCACCGTGTATACCAAGTATATCAGGGCGTGGACAAACAAGGATCCGCCCGTTGCACCCGATAATGGATACCGATCTCTGGCTGGCGCACAAGCGGCGCGCGCTCACCCATCCGGTCGACGGCGCCGATTTCCTCATGAACCGCGCCGCCGAGGACCTTGCTGACCGGCTGGGCGCCGTCGAGCGCCGGTTCGGCAAGGCGGCGGTGCTGTTTTGCCAGACGCCGGCCGTGGCCGATGTGCTCGCCGCGAGCGGCAAGGTGACGGATATCGTCCGTGTCGAGACGGACGCGGCTTTCCTGAATGGTGCCGCCGGCCTGGTCGCGCCGCTGGAAACCGTGCCGTTCGAGCCGCAAAGTCTCGATCTGGCGGTGTCGCTTCTGTCGCTGCAGGCGATGAACGATATCCCTGGCATGCTGATCCAGATCCGCCGCGCGCTGCGGCCGGATGGCCTCTTTCTCGGCGCCTTTGCCGGAGCCGGCACGCTCAGCGAGTTGCGCGAAAGCCTGCTTGCGGCCGAGACCGAGCTCTACGGCGGCGCCAGCCCGCGCGTCATCCCCTTCACCGACGTGCGCGATGCCGGCGCGCTTTTGCAGCGCGCCGGTTTCGCTCTGCCGGTCGCCGATGTCGAGACAGTGACGGTGCGCTATGCCAATCTGTTTGCCCTGATGGCCGATCTGCGCGCCATGGGTGAAACCAGCGCGCTTGCCGATCGCAGCCGGCGGCCAGGCACGCCCCGGCTGTTTGCCCGTGCCGCGGAAATCTACGCTGAGCGGTTTTCCGACCCCGACGGCCGGATCCGGGCAAGTTTCTCGATGGTCTGGATGTCCGGCTGGGCGCCCGATGCGTCGCAGCAGAAACCGCTGAAACCCGGTTCAGCCAAGGTCTCGCTGAAAGCTATACTGGAGGGTTCCGGCGAATCCTGATGCATGTCGCCCAAAAGTGACCTCGGTTCTGGGAAGACGACATGCATAAAAACGCTTTAGGCGGCCGTCGCGATTGCGATCAAGGCGATGCAAAGGCGTTCGCAAGCCTGCTGGTGTTGTCGCTGAACAGCCAGGTGATCTGGTTGAAAACCTGGCCGATGCCGCCGATGATGGTCAATGACAGCACACAGACGATCAGGGCATATTCGACGGCAGTAGCGCCGGTCTCATCCGTCAGAAAACGCAGCAGCACTGTTTTCATCACCTCGATCCCCATTACCAGGACCTTACCGCCGATCTGTTAAGAAAGGTTAACGGCAAAGGCTTAACAGGCGGTGAAACGGCCGCCCTTTCGCGAATATCTTAACCATGTCAGCAGTCGCCGCTGGTCTTGCCGTCGGAGCCGATGATGCAGACCGAACCCGGCTGCGCCTGCAGCACGCTGCGGCGCACCGTATAAATGCTGCGATGGCTGATCGAGCCGGTGGCCGTCATATCGAGACCGCCGGGAAAATCATCCCGCGCCGATTGTGAACGCGTCTGGCTGTCGAGGAAAGGGGTCGCTATCAGCGCCAGCGCCACCGCGGCCGAGCCGAACAGCAGCGCGACGCGCAGGATGCCCATGCCCGCATCGGCGGCACGGAAGCTGCGGTCGGGCCGGATCGTATCCCAATCCTTGTCCAGACTCATCCTATCGCTCCCCAGCCAATTGGCGACGCGGCCGCGAGGACACGGCCATGCATCAATTTTTCATGATGAGATAAATCTTCCATTAACGCTGGCTGATATGAATCGTGGTCCGGTCCGTCGCCGCCCCTCAGAGCAGGTCGATGAGGAACGGGATCAGCGGCGCGTCGGCCGGCGGCATCGGATAGTCGCGCATCTGCTTGGGCCGCACCCATTTCAACGCCTGCCCTTCCCGGGGCTGGGCGATGCCGCGGAAGCGGCGGCAGACGAACAGCGGCATCAACAGATGGAAGTCGTCATAGGAGTGGCTGGCGAAGGTGAGCGGCGCCAGGCACGGGATCTCGGTCTCGATGCCGATCTCCTCATGCAGTTCGCGGATGATGCATTGCTCCGGCGTCTCGCCGGGCTCGACCTTGCCGCCTGGAAATTCCCACAGGCCCGCAAGCTGCTTGCCCTCCGGTCGCTGCGCCAAAAGCACGCGGCCGTCGGCATCGACCAGCGCGCAGGCGGCGACCAGCAGCAGGCGCTTGCCGGTATTGGCCAGATCATTCATGCCCTATTTCACTCATGACCAGGCGGCCGACGATAGTGGTAGCGATAGACTTCCTCGAAGCCGAGCGACCGATAGAGCGCCAGCGCCGGCACATTGCCGGCCTCGACCTGCAGCCAGGCTTCCCGCGCGCCGCGCAGCCGCGCCCATTTCAGCGCTGACAGGATCAGGTTGCGGCCATGGCCCTTGTTGCGCGCCGATCTGTCGGTGGCGACCTCGAACAGGCCCGCGAGATCGCCATCATGCACGCAGATCAGCGTCGCCAGCGGTTCGACCCCATCTTCAAGCGCGAACAGCCCGGCCTCGGGCTGGATGGCGCCGATGATCTCGGACAGGCCGGGCCGCAGCGAAACATCAGAGCCGTTGACCTTGAGCAACGCACCGATGAAGCGGCTGATGTCCTTGAGCGGAATCTGGTCCATCGCGGCATCGAGCTGGGCGTCGGCCAGAGGCAGCCGCATGACCAGCGATTCGTCGAACCGGCTCCAGCCCTCTCTGTCGAGATGGCTGGCCAGATCGGGGCCAGACAGCGGCGACATGCGGAACGTCAGCGGCCTGCCATAGGCATCGAAACGGCGGCTGGCCCGGCCGATGCGGTCGGCGATGTGCTGGGTGTCGCCGGGATCGAGCGGATTGACCGAATTCAGCCGCTTGGCCGGATGGCCGGCCGTCAGCCGCACCACCCAGGTGCCGTCATAATGGACGGCGGCCGCCGGCCAGGCGCGAAAGCCGGCCGCCTCGTAGCGGCGCACGATGGCAAGCATGCTTGCCGGATGCCTGGAAGCCAAAACCGTCAGCTCCGATAATCGCCGTTGATGGCGACATATTCCTTGGTGAGGTCGCAGGTCCACACCGTCGCCTTGCCGCGGCCGATGCCGATATCGGCGCGGATGCGGATATCGTCGCGCTTCATATAGGCCGAGGTCTTTTCTTCCGAATAGGCCGGGTCGCGCTCGCCCTCATGCGCCAGCCGGTTGTCGCCGAACCAGATCGACAGCCGGTCGCGGTCGGCCGGCTCGCCGGCTTTGCCAACGGCCATGACCACGCGGCCCCAATTGGCGTCCTCGCCGGCGACCGCCGTCTTGACCAGCGGCGAATTGGCGATCGACAGCGCGATGCGCTTGGCCGAGCGCGCCGATTTCGCGCCGGTGACGGTGACTTCGACCTGCTTGCGGGCACCCTCGCCGTCGCGCACCACTTGCAGCGCCAGCGACTTCAGCACCTTGCCGAGCGCCCGGCGGAACTGGCCGAGCCGGGCATCCTTGGGGTCGATGATCTCGGGTGCGCCGCGCTTGGCGGCCTTGCCGGTGGCGAAGATCAGCAGCGTGTCGCTGGTCGAGGTGTCGCTGTCGACAGTCACCGCGTTGAACGTCTTGGCCGTGCCGCGCGACAACAGGTCCTGCAGCACAGGGGCGGCGATCGGCGCGTCGGTGGCGATGAAGGACAGCATCGTCGCCATGTCGGGGGCGATCATGCCGGCGCCCTTGGAAATGCCGTTGATGGTGACATCGGTGTCCCCAAGCTTGACCGTCTGCGTCGCCACTTTCGGATAGGTGTCCGTGGTCATGATGGCCTTCGCCGCCTCGGTCCACAGGTCCGGCTTGCCGTCGCTGACCAGTCCGGCGAGCAGATGGCTGAACTTGGTCGTGTCGAGTGGTTCGCCGATGACCCCGGTCGAGGCCAGGAAAACCTCACTTGGCGTGCAGCCGGCGGCCTTGGCCGCCGCCTCGCCGGTCAGCGCGGTGGACGCGCGGCCTTTCTGGCCGGTGAAGGCATTGGCATTGCCGGAATTGACGACCAGCACCCGCGCCTTGCCAGCGGCAAGGTTTTGCCGGCAGAAATCGACCGGCGCCGAGGGGCATTTCGACTTGGTGAACACACCGGCGACCGCGGTGCCGGCGTCGAACACCATGGCCAGCAGGTCGGTGCGGTTCTTGTACTTTATCCCCGCTTCGGCGGTGGCGATGCGCACCCCTTCGATGACCGGCATCTTGGGGTATTTCTTCGGCGCGAGCGGCGAAATCGTCGTGGACATGGGGACCTCGGGCGGGAAAATCGCAAGGGAAGGCCGGTTTGCCCGATACGGCGCGCGGGCGCAAGGGCGTTTTCGCCGCGCCTGCCGGGGCATCGAACCACGCCGGATTAAGCCTGCATTTCAAATCTGTTGGCGTCGCCGGGGCCTGTGGCGCTATGATTACGCCCCATGGGCAGGCTTGCGATCCTCGCATGGGCATTTCTGGGACTTCTGCTGCTGAGCGCCGACGCTGAGCCGGCGCGGCGCGTGGCGCTCGTCATCGGCAACGGCACCTATGCCGAGGCCGGGACGCTGGCCAATCCGGTCAACGACGCGCTCGACATCGCCGACAAGCTGCGTTCCATCGGTTTCGAGGTCATCGAAGGCAACGATCTCGGCAAACGCGAGCTCGAACGCAGCATCGGCGAATTCTCCGATGCGCTCGAAGGCGCCGGCGTCGGGCTTTTCTACTATGCCGGCCACGGCCTGCAGGTCGACGGCCGCAATTACATCGTGCCGGTCGATGCCAGGCTCGACATGCCGGTGAAACTGCAACTCGAAGCCGTACCGATCGACGAAGTCCTCGACATCATGGAGCAGCAGACCAAGGTCAGCCTGGTGTTTCTCGACGCCTGCCGCAACAACCCGTTTGCCCGCAGCTTGAGCCGCACCGCCACCACGCGTTCGGCGACGGCGCTGGCGGGCCTGGCGCAATTCGATTCGACGCGCGGCTCGTTCATCGCTTTTTCGACGGCGCCGGGTGCGGTTGCCATGGACGGCACCGGGCGCAACTCGCCCTTTGCCGCAGCGCTTTTGCGGCATATCGCCGAACCCGGCCAGAGCATCAACGACATGATGATCGCGGTGCGCCGCGACGTCGTTTCGCAAACCCGTGAAGGCCAGCGTCCCTGGGAACAGGGCTCGCTGCTCGAACGCTTCGAATTCGTCCCGGGTAAAGGGCCCGCTCCGGAGCCGAAGCCGGCGGCTGAGCCAGCACCAGCCTCGCAGGTCGCGGCGCTGGAGCGCTCCGTGGGCGACGACAAGGCTTCGATCGAAAAATTCCTGCGCCGAGACTATCTGACGCCCGACACCAGGACGATGGCTGAAACGGTCAAACGGATCTACGGCTCCTCCGCCACCATTTTCGGCACGCGCTACGACGCCGATGCCATCGTCAAGGTGAAGACCGACTGGTTCGCGCAATGGACCTCATGGTCGCTCGGGCTGGAACCCGGCAGCCTGGAAGTTACCCCGCATGGCGAGGACCGCACTGAGGCCGCCTTCGCCATGCG
This sequence comes from Mesorhizobium loti, assembly GCA_002356515.1. NCBI lineage: Bacteria > Pseudomonadati > Pseudomonadota > Alphaproteobacteria > Hyphomicrobiales > Phyllobacteriaceae > Mesorhizobium > Mesorhizobium loti. The sequence goes on from AP017605.1 coordinate 3,327,601, forward strand.
CTACGACTATGTGCCGAAGGACAAGTCGGCGGCTCGGCTGACCGGCAAGGCGCGCGTCACGCTCGGGCTGGTCAAGGCCGAAGGTGGATGGCGCATCGAGTCCGAAACCTCGCAAGCGATGCAATGATAACCCTATCCGGGTGCGAATTCACGCGCGCTGGCGCGACATGAATTCGGTGGCGAAACAGAGCAGTGCCGCAGCCGGCAGCGCCAGGCCGATCCAGGACACCAGCGGCCAGCCGGCTTGCGCATGCGCCCAACCGCCGACGGCCGAGCCGATCGCGCCGGCGATGAAGAACGTCGCCATGTAGAGCCCGTTCAGGCGGCTGCGATGTGCTGCGCCGAGCGCGAACAGGTCGCGATAGCCGAGGACAAGGTTGGTCTGCACACCGAAGTCGAGCACGATTGCCGCGGCGACCAGCAGCGCCAATGAAAGCGTCGAGCCGCTGCGCGCGATGTGGGTCACGAGAAACGCGACAGCGACACACAGCATGGCAAAGGCGGTTGCCGGCCGGCCCCATCCGTGGTCGGCAACCCTTCCGGCGAGCGGCGCGGCGATTGCGCGGGCGACGCCGGCCAACGCGAACAGGCCAATGCCGCGCTGCGTCAAGCCAAAATCAGGCCCGGCCAGCAGCAGCGGCGTCGTCGTCCAGAACAGGCTGAAAGCCGCGAACAGGAACGCCTGGTAGAGAGCCCGCCGCCGCAGCACCGGCGTCGTGCGCGCAATATGCACCATGGACGCCAAAAGCGCGCCGTAGCTCAGACGCGCCGTCGGCACGCGCCTGGGCAGCGCAAACCGTAGCACCGCGATCAGCAGGATCATGACGGCGCAAGAGGTGAGGTAGACCACATGCCAGGACGACAGCGCGGTGATGAAGCTGGAGAACGGCCGCGACAGCATGATGCCCAGCAGCAATCCCACCGAGACATTGCCGACCACGCGGCCACGCCTGGCTTCGGGCGCCAGGTGCGCCGCATAGGGGATAAGCGTCTGCACCGCGACCGAGCCAAGGCCGACAAACAGCATCGCGGCCAGAAAACCCGCCGGCTGTGTTGAAATCGCCGCGCCCAGCAAGGCAAGCGTTGCAACGGCGAGTATGCCAAGCACGAGCCTGCGGTTCTCCATGAGGTCGCCAAGCGGCACGATAAACAGCAGGCCCACCCCGTAGCCGATCTGGGCCATCGTAACGATCAGGCCCGCGGCATGTGGCGGCAGGCCAAGTTCAGCGCCGATCGGGCCGATCAGCGGTTGTGCATAATAGATATTGGCGACAATCAGCCCGCAGGCGGCGGCCAGCAAAAAGGTCATCCAGTTCGAAATCGTCGTCTCGGCGGGTGCGGAGCCGGGTGAGATAACAGCCGTCATGACGATCTCCATCGGAACGAAACGTTTCGTTGAATAGAACGAACCGTTCCGTTTCGTCAAGCGATGATGTATGACCATCTCGATGTGTGAGCATCTCTTGGCAGCGGCGCATTTTGCGGCCAAATGGCTTCATTTAGTCCGTAAAAGGCAAACAGTTGCCGGTGGGTTGTCGTTTTAGACGAGAAACCGCTTCAGGAGGAACGGCCAATGGGCGAAATCGCCGATCCGGCACGCAAATCGATTGGCGCCAGGCGCAATCCCGACAGCGCCGAAGCGATTCTGGAGGCTGCCGAAGCCGTGCTGATCGAGGCCGGCTATGCCGGTTTCTCGATCGAGGCGGTGGCGCGGCGCGCCCGCGCCGGCAAGCCGACCATCTATCGTTGGTGGCCGAGCAAGGCGGCGCTGCTGCTCGAAGTCTACCAGCGCCAGAAGCGCGTGGACATTCCCGATACCGGAAGCCTGGAGGAGGATCTCGTCGGCTTCCTGATCAATCTGTTCACGCATTGGCGCGAGACATCGTCGGGCAGTGTTTTCAAATCGCTGATCGCCGAGGCGCAGTCGGATGAAACCGCGGCCGCGGCCCTGGCCGGCTATGCCGGAGCGCGCCGCACCCACACCGGCCAGATCATCGAGCGCGCCAAGGCACGCGGCGAGATCGCCGGCGATATCGATCCGGGTGTGGTCGCCGATCTCATCGCTTCCTACGCCTGGCGGCATCTCTTGACCAACCGGCTCGACGAGCCTGAGGCGACGATACGCAAGATGGTCCGCTATCTCCTGCGAGGCATAGTGGCATCAGGCAGATAATGGCGGCCAACAAAAAGGGCGCGGCAGCCCTTGGCTGCCGCGCCCTTTTGAAAAAATCGTTCAGGCTTACTTGCCGGCTTCCATCGTATCGACGGCCTGCTTCAGCTTGGCGTCCGGGATTTCGACCTTGGCGCCGGCGCGCAGCGACTTGACCAGCGCGAAATACTTGTCGCGGATGACCGCCTGCTTGGCCTGGTCCTTGACCTCGTCGAAGGCCGGCGGCTGCTTGGCGCGCTTGTCCTCGAGCTTGATGACGTGCCAGCCGAACTGCGTCTGCACCGGCTGCTTGGTGTATTTGCCGACCTCAAGCGCGAAGGCGGCCTTGTCGAACTCCGGCACCATCTGGCCAGGTCCGAACCAGCCGAGGTCGCCGCCATTGGACTTGCCCGAGGGATCGCTGGTGTGCTCGTTGGCGAGCTTCTGGAAGTCGCCGCCGCCGTCGAGCTGCTTGATGATCGCCTCAGCCTCTTCCTTCGTCTTCACGAGGATGTGACGGGCATGCACCTCGTTGACCGGCGGCGTGTTGGCGATTTCCTGGTCGTAGCGGGCGCGGATCTCGGCGTCGGTGACCTTGTTGACGACACCCTTCTCGACCATCTCGCCATGCAGCGCGCGCTGCTGCAGGAACGCCATGCGGCGCTGGAAGTCGGGATCCTTGTCGAGGCCGTCGGTAACGGCCTTGGCGGCCATCACGCGGATTTCGATGGCCGCCGAAAGGGCTGCGGCGCGGCGCTGCTCGGGCGGCAGCTGCGCGAATTGCTGCGACAGCTCGCCTTCGGCAAGCACCAGATCGGCTTCGGTCAAGGGCTGGCCGTTGACCGTGGCGACCACGGCGTTCGGGTCGACCGGTGCAGCCGCCGGTGCCGCGGCGGCATCGGCCGGAGCAGCGGGAGCGGTCTCCTGCGCCATGACAGGCGACAGGCAAAGAGCCGACAGGCCGAAGGCCAGACCAAGGCTGGCAAGCGACGCACGGCGGAACAACAAGGGCATAAGGATGACTCCGGGGAAGGATTGTAAGGAGGGGTGGCTTCCAGATCAGCCAGATTGTGGCGGAATTTGGCGCGACCGGCAGGGCCAGCGCGGCGTTGACATCAGTTGAGCCCCCTCTTATCTGTCCAACGACTTTGCGTCCAGAACCGTTTTCCGGGCGCTTTTTGTGTTTGCCCGTATTCAGGCGGTGCGTTCACGCGGATGTGATGGGGCCGGCCGGCGCTCGTCTGAAGATTGAGAATTCTATCGAAAGGACCATTGGATGGTCAGTCTCGGCGGTCTCGCCCGTAAGGTTTTCGGTTCCTCCAACGACCGCCGGGTCAAATCGACCCGGCCCCGCGTCGAGGCGATCAACGCCATGGAAAACGAGATGCGGGCGCTTTCCGACGCCGAACTCGCCGGGCGTACGGAAAAATTCCGCCAGGACATTGCCAATGGCGCCAGCCTTGAAGACCTTCTGGTCCCGGCTTTCGCCACCGCCCGCGAGGCCGCGCGCCGCGTGCTCGGCATGCGCCCCTTCGACGTCCAGCTGATCGGCGGCATGGTGCTGCACAATGGCGGCATCGCCGAGATGCGCACCGGCGAAGGCAAGACCCTGGTCGCGACGCTGCCGGTCTATCTCAATGCGCTGGCCGGCAACGGCGTCCATGTCGTCACCGTCAACGACTATCTCGCCACCCGCGACTCCGAATGGATGGGCCGAGTCTACAAATTCCTCGGCCTCTCGGTCGGCGTCATCGTCCATGGCCTCTCGGACGAAGAGCGCCGCGTCGCCTACGCCGCCGACGTCACCTACGCCACCAACAACGAACTCGGCTTCGACTATCTGCGCGACAACATGAAGTATGAGCGCGCCCAGATGGTGCAGCGCGGCCACAATTACGCGATCGTCGACGAAGTCGATTCCATCCTGGTCGACGAGGCGCGCACGCCGCTGATCATTTCCGGTCCGCTCGAGGACCGTTCGGAAATGTACAACACCATCGACACCTTCATCATCCAGCTGCAGCCGCAGGATTATGAGATCGACGAGAAGCAGAAGACCTCGATCTTCACCGAGGAAGGCACCGAGAAGCTGGAGAACCTGCTGCGCGATGCCGGCCTGTTGAAGGGCGAGTCGCTCTACGACGTCGAGAACGTCGCCATCGTCCACCATGTGAACAACGCGTTGAAGGCGCACCGGTTGTTCCAGAAGGACAAGGACTACATCGTGCGCAACGGCGAGATCGTGATCATCGACGAATTTACCGGCCGCATGATGCCGGGCCGCCGCTATTCGGAAGGCCTGCACCAGGCGCTGGAAGCCAAGGAACATGTGGCGATCCAGCCGGAGAACCAGACGCTCGCCTCCGTCACCTTCCAGAACTACTTCCGCCTCTACAAGAAGCTGTCCGGCATGACCGGCACGGCGCTGACCGAGGCCGAGGAATTCGGCAACATCTATGGCCTCGAAGTCACCGAGATCCCGACCAACCTGCCGGTCATCCGCAAGGACGAGGACGACGAGGTCTACCGGACGGTCGAGGAGAAATACAAGGCGATCGTCAAGGAGATCCGCGAAGCCAGCGCCAAGGGCCAGCCGACGCTGGTCGGCACCACCTCGATCGAGAAGTCCGAGCAGCTGGCCGAGCGCCTGCGCAAGGAAGGTTTCAAGGATTTCGAGGTGCTGAACGCCCGCCACCACGAGCGTGAGGCGGCGATCGTCGCCCAGGCCGGCAAGCCCGGCGCCATCACCATTGCCACCAACATGGCCGGCCGCGGCACCGACATCAAGCTCGGCGGCAACGCCGAAATGCGCATCGCCGACGAACTGGGCGACATGCCGGAAGGCCCCGAGCGCGAGGCGCGCGAAAAAGAGATCTACGCCGATGTCGAGCGCCTGAAGGAAAAGGCGCTGGCCGCCGGCGGCCTCTACGTGCTCGCCACCGAGCGCCATGAATCGCGCCGCATCGACAATCAGTTGCGCGGCCGTTCGGGCCGCCAGGGCGACCCCGGCCGCTCGAAATTCTTCCTGTCGCTGCAGGACGATCTGATGCGCATCTTTGGTTCCGAGCGCATGGACGGCATGCTGCAGAAGCTCGGCCTCAAGGAAGATGAGGCGATCATCCACCCGTGGATCAACAAGGCGCTGGAAAAGGCGCAGAAGAAGGTCGAGGCGCGCAACTTCGACATCCGCAAGAACCTGTTGAAATATGACGACGTCTCCAACGACCAGCGCAAGGTGGTGTTCGAACAGCGCATCGAGCTGATGGACGGCGAAGGCCTGACCGAGATCATCGCCGAGATGCGCGAAGGCGTCATCGACGAGATCGTCGCCAAGGCGATTCCCGAAAACGCCTATGCCGAACAGTGGGATGTTGCGGGGCTGAAGGCCGAGGTCGCCGAATTCCTCAATCTCGACCTGCCGGTCGACGAATGGGCCAAGGAAGAAGGCATCGCCGAGGACGACATCCGCGAGCGCATCACTGCCGCCGCCGACGCCGCCGCCAAGGAGCGCTCCGAGCGCTTCGGCCCCGAGGTGATGACCTATGTCGAGCGCTCCGTGGTGCTGCAGACGCTCGACCATCTGTGGCGCGAGCACATCGTCAACCTCGACCATCTGCGCTCGGTCGTCGGCTTCCGCGGCTACGCCCAGCGCGATCCGCTGCAGGAATACAAGGGCGAGGCGTTCGAGCTGTTCCAGGCGATGCTCGGCAATCTGCGCCAGGCCGTCACCGCGCAATTGATGCGCGTCGAGCTGGTCCGCCAGGCCGCCGAAGCCCCGCCCCCGGAAGCCCCCGACATGTTCGGCACCCATATTGACGGCACCACCGGCGAGAACGATTTCGAAGGCGGCGAAACCGCCCTCCTGGTGCGCCAGGAGCAGAACACAATCGTCGCCCCCGAAGACCGCGACCCGAACAACCAGGCCACCTGGGGCAAGGTCGGCCGCAACGAAGCCTGCCCTTGCGGCTCGGGGAAGAAGTACAAGCACTGCCACGGGGCGTTTGCGTAAGGGACGCCCTCTTCCTTCTCCCCGTTCACGGGGGTGAGGCGTGGTCCGCACCCAACCGTTTCTTAATGTGTCTCCGCTACACCAAAGCCTGAAAAAGAGGCGGAAAACGGAGAGAGATCGGGGTGCGCTTTTCCGCGGCCACGACTGCCGGGCGGTTCTTGCCGCAGCGTTTGGCGCTGCGCGTCGAACCGTTGCTTGGCCGCATCGACGCCGTACTGTTCACCGCCGATGAACGCGGCGAGGCCGGCCGCATGTCGGTCATCGCCTTTTCCATCCGCATCGTCAGCGCCGTCATCGCCTTCATCAGCCAGGTGCTGATGGCCCGCTGGATGGGCTCGTTCGAATACGGCATCTTCGTGCTCGTCTGGGTGACGATGGTCATCGTCGGCAACCTCGCCTGCCTCGGCTTCCACACTTCGGTCATCCGTTTCATCCCCGAATACCGCGAGCGCGGAATGATGGACGAACTGCGCGGCATCGTCGTGGCCAGCCGCCTGTTCGTGCTGATCGCCTCGACCATCATCGCCGGGCTCGGCGCGCTCGGCGTCTGGCTGGCGGCGCCGTGGATCGAGAACTACTACGTGATCCCGTTTATCCTCGGCGTCATCTGCCTGCCGATGATCGCGGTGTCGGATCTGTTGCAGGGTCAGGCCAGGGCGAACAGCTGGGCGCTCTTCGCTTTGTCGCCGACCTATCTGATACGGCCGGTGCTGATCCTGCTGTTCATGGCACTGATGCTCTATGCCGGCTACGCGGCGGACGCCAGGACGGCGATCTTCGCCTCGATCGCCGCCACCTATGTCACCACGCTCGCGCAGCTGATCGGCGTCACGCACCGCATGGAAAGGCAGATCCCGGCCGGGCCGATGAAGGTGCATTTCGCGCAATGGTTCATCGTCTCGCTGCCGATCTTCCTGGTCGAGAGCTTCTTCTTCCTGCTCACCAATGCCGACGTGCTGATGGTCGGCGCCTATATGGATCCCAACGACGTCGCCGTCTATTTCGCCACGGTCAAGACGCTGGCGCTGGTGCATTTCGTCTATTTCGCCGTCAAGGCCGGTGTCGCCCAGCGCTATGCGCAGTTCACCCATGGCGAGCCGGAAAAGCTTGCCGCCTTCGCCCGCGAGACGGTGTCGTGGACTTTCTGGCCGTCGCTGCTGATGGCGCTGCTGGTGCTGGTGCTGGGCAAGCCCATGCTGGTGCTGTTCGGCCCCGAATTCACATCGGGCTATCCGCTGCTGTTCCTGCTCGTCTTCGGCGTCGTGGCGCGCGCCGCCGTGGGGCCATGCGAAAGCCTGCTCACCATGAGCGGCAACCAGAACATCTGCGCCGCCGTCTATGCCATGACGCTGGCCTTCAACATCGGCCTCAACGTGGTGCTGATCCCGCATTTCGGCCTGTGGGGCGCGGCCATGGCCACCGCCTTTGCCATGATCTTCGAGGCCAGCGCACTGTCCTTCACGGTCTGGCGCAAGCTCGGCATCGTCATGGCGATCTTCGTGCCTGCCAAAGGAGTAGCCTGATGGCCGCCATCCCGTTGCTCGAGGAAACCAGCGGCGGCACCGCCGGCGCCATGGTGTCCGGCCTTGCCGGACTGGCGCGCGACCCCGACCCAGCCCATATCGAAATCCTCGCCAACAACCGCCCGGAGCGCAAGCTTGCCATTTATCCGGCGTCCGCCGGCTTCGACCTGGTCGAGGAGCTGGATTATCTCTGCGCCCGCACGATCGAGCCGAACGTCTTCTTCAACCCGCGCTTCCTGGCGCCCGCAATGCCCCGGCTGGAGGATCGCGAGGTGCGGCTGGCGGTAATCCGCGACGGCGACGAATACCGCAACCGGCTGCGCCTGCTGGTGCCGATCTCGGTGGAGCGTCCGGTGGTGCCGCTCGGCGTTCCGGTGATGCGCACCTGGGCAAGCCCGTTCGGTCCGCTCGGCACGCCGCTGATCGACCGCGACGATCCGATCGGCGTCGTCGAGGATTTCTTCTCGATGCTGTCGCGCCCGCACCTCAAGATGCCGAAAGTCCTCGTGCTGCCCGACATCAGGCTCGATGGTCCGGTGGCAAGCCTGCTTGACTCCGTGGCCGAGACGCGCGGCCTGACGCTGGTCACCACCGGTCAGACCTCGCGACCCGTGCTGCAGAGCGAACTCGACGGCGACGACTATCTGAAGGCATCGCTGCGTTCGCACCACTATCGCGAGTTCCGCCGCCTGAAGCGGCGCCTTGCCGACCAAGGCAGGCTGGAGCATGTGGTGGCGCGCGGCCCCGAAGAAATCCGCCACGCCATCGAAAGTTTTCTGACGCTGGAAGCGTCCGGCTGGAAGGGCCGCGAGCGCACCGCCATGGCGATCGACCGCTTCCGCGCCGCCTTTGCCCGCGAGGCCGTGCACCGGCTCGCCGAGCAGGACATGTGCCGCATCCATTCGCTGACGCTCGACGGCCGCACCATCGCGTGCCTGATCGTCTTCGTCGAGGCCGGCGTCGCCTATACCTGGAAGACCGCCTATGACGAGACGCTATCAGCCTATTCGCCCGGCACGCTGCTGATGATCGAGGTCACCAGGCAGCATCTCGACGATCCCAACATCATGATGACCGATTCCTGCGCGGTGCCGGACCATCCGGTGATGAGCAGGCTGTGGAGTGAGCGCAAGCCGATCGGCACGCTGGTGATCGGGCTGACGCCGGACGCCGACCGTCTCGCCCGCCAGGCCGCCTCGCAGCTGCATCTCTACCGCGAGACCCGCAACATGGCCCGCCTGCTGCGCAACCGCATGAAGAGCCTGCTAAGACGGCGGTAGACCATGATCTCGAACTTCCGCGGCTGCGGGCACCTTGCCGAGCCCCCTGCCCCTCACACAAATGGCGCAACAACAATGGACGGGCGTCCGCGGTTCAGCGCGACATATGGCGCAAAGGCTGGAACGATCGCACGGTTCGCAGGCACCGCCATCGGCCTCTGGCTTCTGTCGGGTCTGGCATCGACTGCGAACGCCGCCAATACATCGGTCTTCCTTGAGGACCAGACCTGGACCGAACTGCGCGATCGGATCGGCGCCGGAACGACGACGATCATTGTCCCGATAGGTGGCACTGAACAGAGCGGCCCCGCCATGGCTTTGGGCAAGCACAATGTGCGGGTCAAGTTCCTGGCTGAAAAAATAGCCGGCCAATTGGGCAACGCGTTGGTCGCGCCCGTGATCTCCTATGTTCCGGAAGGAACCATCGATCCGCCGACCGCCCATATGCGGTTTCCCGGCACGATCACCGTCAGCGACAGGACTTTCGAGGAGCTGCTCGAATCCGCGGCCCGCAGCTTCAAGCTGCATGGCTTCAAGACCATCGTGCTGATCGGCGACCATGGCGGCTATCAGGCCGACGAGCGCCATGTCGCCGATCGCCTGAATACCGAATGGCGCAAAACCCCGGTCCGGGTGTTTGCGGCGCTCGAATACTATCAGATCACCCAGGGCGCCTATGTCGACAAGCTCCTGTCGGCCGGCGCGACGCCGCCGGAGATCGGAACCCACGCTGGATTGGCCGACACATCGCTCATGCTCGCCATCGACCCGTCCATGGTGCGCAAGGATCGCCTTGCGGCCGCCCCGAAGCTCAATGCCGGCGACGGCGTCTATGGCGGCGATCCGACACGATCATCAGCCGCGTTCGGCCAGCTCGGCGTGGACCTGATCGTCAACGGAACGACCGAAGCGATCCGCAGCTTCATCGAAAAGCAGCAGCCCAAATGACCAAGGCATATTGGTGGTTCACGAGCCTGTGCGCGCCGCTCGTGTTGTTGTTCGCGTCGGTATCGGCTTCTGCCGGCTCGTGCCCGGAAGATTGCAGCGAGCCGCCCCACGCTCCGATCAATATCTACAGCCAGACAACTTCCGCTCATTTGAGCCCGGCGACGGCAGGCGCGCTGCCACGTGTCTATGTTCCGAACCGCTCGTCCAACAGCGTGTCGGTCATCGACCCCGTGGCGCTCAAGGAAGTCGACAGGTTCCCTGTCGGGAGCAAGCCGCAGCACGTCGTTCCGTCCTGGGATCTTAAGACGCTCTGGGTCGCCAACAACGCCAGCGGCACCAGCAAGGGCAGCGTGACATCAATCGACCCCAAGACCGCCAAGCCGGGCCACGAAATTTCGGTCGACGACCCCTACAACATGTATTTCATGCCTGACGGAAGTTCGGCCGTCATCGTCGATGAAGCCTACCAGCGGCTCGACCTGCGCGATCCGCAGACGATGGCGCTGAAATCGACGATACCGACACCTACCTGCCCGGGTATCAACCACGCCGATTTTTCCGCCGACAATGCCTACGCCATCTTCACCTGCGAATATGGCGATGGCGGCCTGTTGAAGGTGGACCTGAAAAACCAGAAGGTGCTCGGCCACCTCGCTCTGTCGAAGATGGGCATGCCACAGGACGTCAGGCTCTCTCCCGACGGCAAGGTCTTCTATGTCGCCGACATGATGAACGACGGCGTGTTCCTGATCGACGGAGACAGCTTTTCCGAAATCGGCTTCATCGCCACCGGCATCGGAACGCACGGATTTGTCGTGAGCCGTGACGGGACGAAGCTCTATGTTTCAAACCGCGGCTCGCACAAGATGGAGCAAGGCCGTGCAAAGGGGCCGGGCAGCGTCACCGTCATCGATTTCGCCACGCGCTCGGTCGTCGCGCGATGGCCCATACCGGGTGGCGGCAGCCCCGACATGGGCAATGTCAGCGCCGACGGCAAGCAATTGTGGCTGTCCGGCCGCTTCGACAGCGAGGTCTACATGATCGACACGACCTCGGGCGCCGTGACGAAAATCCGGGTCGGCGTCGAGCCTCACGGCCTAACGGTCTGGCCGCAGCCCGGCAGATACTCGCAGGGCCACACCGGGAACATGCGATAGGCATCTCGACCGCGAAGACGCGCGAAACAACCGCCTGATGCCGCTCCGTCGTCCAAGGCAATAAAACCGTTCTCATCGAAGAGGTTCTTGCCGCCGCCGCCTCGCTTGTGTGGCCAAACCGCATCGCCGATTTCCTGCCGAGAGCCGTTTGGACAAAGCCGTCCAGACGAATGGCACATCGTCACATAACTGTAGTAGCGCGCGCCTAGCTAAATCGCCGCCACATCCCAACGCGCCGCTCCATCCCGATGCGCCGCCACATCTCGAGGAAAGACCATGCTTTTGCGCACCATCATCGCCCCATTGGGCGTTTGCTTATCCATGGCCACATCGGCCTTTGCAGCCGACCTGGTCGAAGCGCCACCGGCAGCGCCAACCTGGACGATCGCAATCGAGGGGGACCCGGAGTTCTACGCCATCGACAATGGCAGCAACACCGCCCGGTCGCTTGCCGACACCTATTTCAAGCTCAGCGTTTCGCACAATTTCGACAACAACTTCGTCGGCGGGATCTTTATCCAGCCGACCTTCAAGACCGGCGGAAAGTCGCAGTACTACGCCGAAGCAAGCCTCGGCTACAAAATCAAGGTCACGGATGCCTTCAGCCTGACCCCCAGCCTCGGGCTCGGCTACACCTGGCACGATACGGGCATCATCAAGGACGACGACGCCAACGCGAATGTTCCCTACTACGCCCTGTACATCGCGGGCGATTGGAAGGTCTCCAAGCAGTGGACCTGGAACGTCTTCAACTTCCGCTACCGCAATGCCTTCAGCACCACCTGGGAAACGCCGAAATTGGCCACCGGCGTGACCTACAACATCGACTCCACCAACGCTGTCTATGCCAGCGTCGGTTATTCCTGGAAGAAGACCGATACCACTTCGGCCCCCTACAACGATCTCGCCGGCGACAAATGGAACATCGGGATCGGCTATAAGCATTCGCTCTGAGCGGATTGACGAGAGTTAAGGCTTGGCTATGGCTCGGGCCTTCATCCATCTGTCAGTTGCATCCGGAGCGGCGAAATCCACCGCTCCGGACAGCCCGAACCGGCAACGCGCAGTTCAGACGGTGCACCTTGGCGGCGCGCTGAGCCGAAATCTGTGCCAGTCCTCTTTCGCCAAGGCTTCCGAGGACACTCCTTCGTCTGACAAGCCTTGGATGGCCTGCCATCCGAAGCTCGAAGAGCGAAGCTACCAGCCAAAGCGGACTATCTGGGAAAGGTCCGCAATGTCGCCATAGATCATCGAACCTTTCACGAGAATGCATTTGTTGCCGAGAACTTTGAAAAGCGGGCTCGACGCAGCGCAAACCGGTCGGTCTTTGTCCTTGGCTTCGGCATAGCCGATGCTGATAGCTAGGACAGCGATAGCAACGAGTGTCGTCTTGCTCATATTTGGCCACCCAAGCCAGCGAGCCTCCGCAGACCGGGAGGTAAGTCGCGAGCCGTGCGTCCAAAATAGCACTGGCGCATGTTGGGCTTCATCCATCAATTGGATGAGGCGGGACCAGTCCCATTCCATCGAATGAACGGCGCGTCGTCGCCGGTGAAGTTGTCCCACCGGATTCAGAGCTTGAAAAAAATGGGAGCAAAAACAGGCGAAAAACTGAACAAAATCAGTGCCTGAAAAATAGGGTGGTGCCCCTAGCCGGGATCGAACCAGCACTCCTTGCGGAACTCGATTTTGAGTCGAGCGCGTCTACCAATTCCGCCATAGGGGCTCAGGCCGGGCGGCCTGGATGGGCGCGGACTATACGGTTGGAGGCCTGTTCGTCAACTGGCCAATTGCCGACGATCCCGGATACCGCCAGATTTCGCCGCTGGTTTCCGTGATAGCGATGCCTCTAGAAATCGACGGAGAAGACCAGGGGGCCGCCATCGCACATGCCGTCGGACAGGACCAGAATTTTAAGGCGATGCGGCTCATCGCTGAGCACGGCAATGCCTTCCGGTTTGATTTCCTTATCGTCACAGCCCGCGCCGTCGCGGAGCGCGACCCCTGACAGGTCAAGTTCGGTCAACAATTTGGGCGTGGCCTTGCCGCCGTCATCATGCGAGCCATCCCACAGGCTGAAGGTCCATGTTGGCGGAGACGTACCAGCGCTCAGCTCCGCATCTCCTGGCCCGGCAAGGACCAGGATACCGTCCTTGACGGCTGCCAGATCACGGATGCCGCGCCCCTTGCCAACCTCTAGATTGGTCAATTCGGGCGAGGCGGGTTCATTGGCGAACAGGGCCTTCTTGTCGAGAGCCAGAATTGGCGCATAGCCGGCGTTTGCCGGTCCCCGAAAGCCCAGATACAGCTTCGGCCCCATGACGGCCATACCTTCCATGTCCACGCCTTGGCCATCATCAAGACAGTCGTCGAGATGCTCTTTAACGCCCGAAACGGCAGCAAAAACCTTGTCCAGCCCGGTGGCGTCGGCGATATCGCTTATCTTGCCATTGGCGTCTGTCAGAACGGCTCCGCTGGCCGGATCATAACCGATGCGGAGCAAATGGTGGCTGGCCGGATTGAACTCGCAGCTTTCGCGCTTGCGGGCGTGTGAGCCAAGCAGATAGTAAAACCCACTGTCCGCGGCAGCCGCCTCGGCGTCCATCTCCGCGCCGTCCAGCGGCAAGTCGAGTGGCTTTTCGTCCACCGCGAAGGATCCGTCTCCCAACAGGATCGTGCGCGTGGCGGAACCTTCATCCAATGCCAGCAGGCATCTTTGCGGAGCCGGTTGAACCGCACAGGCGATTCCACTCACCGACCGACGCGTCTTCTTCTTGAACGGCAAGCCGGCCTCGCTCTGCCAAGGCCCACCGACTGGCGCCAGGGACCCGGCGGATGCGGCATGTCCGATCATGGCACAAGCAGCCACGATCAGCCATTTTTGCACATACCGTCGATACGTCATGCCTTCGACCCGCATCATATGTAGGAACCTCCCCCATCGTCCGAGGGCAACTTGCAAATCGCAAGATGTCCATTCTCCCTCCGCGCCGCAAAGTCCAAAATAGATGTCGCCATTTTCAACCGATCGACCGCGTTGCTCACGCAAACCGCCTTTCTCAACAATAGAGATGCTGCGCTGCAATACTAAAAGAATTTCTGCGTGACATCGACTTTATCCCTATTTTGGATACTTGCAATGCATTGGCATTTATTTCGCTTAGCAGCGCCGAGTGAAGCAGCAGGCCCTCTGGAAAGCCATGTGGTGCTCTATCAAATCATCCCTTCGAAGGCGCTGGAGCCCGTTTCGGGAAAATCCGACGCCCCACTCAACGGAGACTCGTAGCCGCATGTTCGATTTGAGAGCCAGGCGCGCGGATGCGACCAATCTTCGCCTTTTGATTTCGTGACTGTGCTGCCATTGTGCAGCGCGGAAAATCTTTCTAGACAGGCGGCGCATGCAGCATGGCGCATCTGAAGGATGGCCGCGCACGGTTTGGGTCTTGTTTCACCCCAGGCATCTGCGCACTTTTGGGCGACACGCATAGGAGAGCCGATGCTTCGCGGACTGTACGACTGGACCCTGTCGCTGGCGGCGCGCAAATCCGCCGAATGGTGGCTGGCCTTCATCGCTTTCGTCGAGAGTTCGGTGTTCCTGGTGCCGGCCGATGTGCTCTATCTGCCGATGGCGCTGTCGCGGCCGGATCGCGCCTATCGCTATGCGCTGATCGCCACCGTCGCCTCGGTGCTGGGCGGCATTGCCGGCTGGTTCATCGGTCACTACGCCTATGAGGCGGTGGCAAGGCCGATCCTCGAATTCTACGGCAAATATGACGAGTTCGAGCAACTGCGCGTCTCGTCGGGCGTCGGCTTCATCATCCTGATGCTGATCACCTCGGGCGCGGCGCACCTGCCGCCGATCAAGGTGGTGACGATCCTGTCCGGCGTCATCGGCGTCAATCTGGCGCTGTTCATCGCGCTGGCCATCGTGGCGCGCGGCGCCCGTTTCCTGCTCTTGGCGTGGCTGTTGCGCCGCTACGGCGAGTCGATCCGCGAGTTCATCGAAAAGCGCCTCGGCCTGATCGTTGGCGCCGCGGCGGCTGCCCTGATTTTGCTCTATATCGTCGTCAAATACGCCCTCTGAGGCCTCGTCAAAACCGGGTAACGGTTTTGAGACGGGCAAGCGGACCTGCCGGGCGGCGAACTCAATGGACGGAAGACCCATGACAGCGACCATGAATGCCGATACCGGACGCCAGCGGACGCGAACCGCCCTGTTTCTCGCCGTCGCCATGGCCGCGACCGTTGGTTCGGCGCTCTGCTTCCAGTACATTGGCGGCTATATCCCCTGCCACCTCTGCCTGGAACAGCGCACCCCCTACTATATCGGCGCGCCGCTGATGGTGCTGGCGGTGATTGCCTCGATGCTGCGCGCGCCGGCCTGGCTGACGCGTGGCCTGCTGGGCATTGGCGGCCTGCTGATGCTCTACGGCCTCTATCTCGGCGTCTACCATTCCGGCGTCGAATGGCAGTGGTGGGCCGGCCCGACCGACTGCACGGCGGGCGCCGGCCCGGTCGACACCGGCGGCAAGGGCGTGCTCGACGCGCTCGACAAATTCGTGCCGCCCTCCTGCGACAAGGCCGCGCTGCGCATCCTGGGCCTGTCGCTGGCCGGCTGGAACGCCATCGCCAGCCTGATCCTGGCCGCGGTCGC
This sequence comes from Mesorhizobium loti, assembly GCA_002356515.1. Classification (NCBI taxonomy): domain Bacteria; kingdom Pseudomonadati; phylum Pseudomonadota; class Alphaproteobacteria; order Hyphomicrobiales; family Phyllobacteriaceae; genus Mesorhizobium; species Mesorhizobium loti. The sequence goes on from AP017605.1 coordinate 3,343,321, forward strand.
CTTGCGGGGTGCGCTCGCCCGCGACTGAAGCAAAACCAGCGCGACGCAGAGTTCGTCCAGAAATTCGGCAGGCTGCGTCAAGCGGCCAGCATGGCGGATTTCTGCCGAACTCTATGGCTCCAGTTCGACATCCCAGTAGAGATAATCCATCCAGCTTTCATGCAGATGGTTCGGCGGGAACAGGCGGCCATTGTTGTGCAAATCATGCACGGTCGGCTGATAGGGCTTCTGCAGCGGCCACATCTTGGCGTGCGCCGGCATCATGCCGCCCTTCCTCAGATTGCAGGGCGAGCAGGCGGCGACGACATTCTCCCAGGTCGTCGCGCCGCCACGATGGCGGGGGATGACATGGTCGAAGGTGAGGTCGTCGGGCGTACCGCAATATTGGCACTGGAAGCGGTCGCGCAGGAAGACGTTGAAGCGGGTGAAGGCAGGATGCCTTGACGGCTTCACATAAGCCTTCAGGCTGACCACGCTCGGCAGCTTCATCGAGAAGGTCGGCGAGGACACCGCATGCTCGTATTCGGCGACGATGTTCACCCGATCGAGGAACACCGCCTTGATGGCGTCCTGCCAGGACCAGAGCGACAAGGGGTAATAGCTGAGCGGACGGTAATCCGCATTCAGCACCAGTGCTGGAAGCCCATCCGGAGATACGGCAACCGTCACGTGTTTACCTCCTTGGTTCTAGACCCGAACGGCGCGGATACTGTAAGCCCGACATGACAGGGATGTGAAGCGGATTGTGGTTCGCGCGACGTGCCAAAAAAGCATGATTTTTATGCTTTTTTGCGGATTCAGGCGGGCGGTGCGGCGTCCCTGCCCCTGGTTTCGCGATAATAGGACCAGAAAAGCCGCGATGCGACACCTCGCCACGGGCTCCATGATTCGGCCAATGCGATCAGTGTTTTCTCCGGCGGACGCGGGTCGATGCCGAGCGCATGGCCGACCGCCGTTTGCAGCGCGACGTCGCGCGCGGGAAAAATGTCGGGGTGCCCGGCGGCGAACAGGAGGTACACTTCCGCCGTCCAGGGACCGATACCGGGCACCGCCGTCATCGCCGTGATCGCTTCCTCTGCATCGAGCGAACAGAGGTGATTGAGGTCGAGCCCGTCGGCCACGGCCTGGGCAATCGCGATCAGGCCGCGCTGCTTGGGCCGCGACAGGCCGGCCTCGCGAAACATGTCCTCGCCGGCGGCCAGGATCGCCTGCGGCGTCAGCGGATCGACCAGCTTCGTCAGCCGGCCGAATATGGCATCAGCACTCGCTCGGGAGACCTGCTGCGAGACGATGATCGAGGCGAGGCTCCTGAAGCCAGGCTCGGAGAGCCGCAGCGGCACTTCGCCGGCCATGCCACGCACCTTTTCCAGGCGCGGGTCGATGATGCAAAGCGCATCGAGCCCGCGCGCAATGTCGTCCAGTGTGGCGATGCGTTGCATGGTATCCTTGTCCGCGAATGTGCCGCAAAGTAGCAACCGCCGAAACCGCAGCACAACCCGATTGCCGCCTGAGACATGACGCTCCTGACATTCCGCTTCGCGCCTAGCCCCAACGGCGAACTGCATCTCGGCCACGCCTATTCGGCGCTGCTCAACCAGAAGCTGGCAAAGGCCAGTGGCGGCCGCCTGCTGCTGCGCATCGAGGATATCGACACCACGCGCTGCACGCCGCAATTCGAGGCGGGCGTGCTTGCCGATCTGAAATGGCTGGGGCTCGGCTGGGAGGAGCCGGTGCGCCGCCAGTCCGAGCATTTCGCCGAGTACGGGGCGGTGCTCGACCGGTTGATCCAAGAAGAACTCGTCTATCCCGCCTTCATGAGCCGTAGCGAGATCAGGGCCTTCATCGCCGACAGCGAAAAGCGCGGGCGCGACTGGCCGCGCGATCCCGATGGCGTGCCGCTCTACCCTCCGTCCGACAAGGCGTTGAGCGTGAGCGAGCGCAAGCGGCGCATCGCTGACCACGAGCCCTTCGCCTGGCGGCTGGATGTCGATGCCGCCATGGCGCGTGTCGGCAGAGACCTCGCATGGACCGAGTTCACCGATGAGACGCTGTCCGCGACCCGTTCGGTCGAAGCGCGCCCGCAGGACTGGGGCGACGTGATCGTGGCGCGCCGCGACATCCCGACCAGCTACCACCTCGCCGTCGTCATGGACGACGCGCTGCAAGGCGTCAGCCATATCGTGCGCGGACAGGACCTGTTTTCCGCCACCGGCGTGCAGCGCCTGCTGCAGGAACTGCTTGGGCTGCCGCAACCCGCCTATTTCCACCATCGGCTTATCCTCGGACCGGACGGGCGAAAGCTATCGAAGAGCCTTGGCGACACCGGCCTTGCCAAGCTGGGCGGGGCCGGCGCTAGCCCCGACGATATCAGGCGAATGGTCGGACTTTGACGGCTGCGAGATCGGGAGAACCACCCGCAGAACCCGCCACCGATTGAATTCCCGTGATGCATGGATCAATCGTTTCGTTTTGCACGCCGGGTTGAACGGGACTAGAGCAACGCCACGTTCAGTTCTCACCAGCGTCGCGGTCTCCCGAGAATGCACAGCATCAAGCGGTTCATCCCCGCCACCTTCGTCGTCCTGTGGGCGACCGGCTTCATCGGCGCGCGCTACGCCATGCCGTGGGCGGAGCCGTTCACCTTCCTCGCCGCCCGTTTCGTCATTGCGGCCATCCTGCTGGCTGTGCTGATGCCCGTCCTAGGCTCGAAACGAGCCACCCGAAAGGAAGCGCTGCACGCCACCGGCGCCGGCGTGCTGATGCATGGCGTCTATCTCGGCGCCGTCTTCTGGGCCATCCACAGGGGCATGCCGGCCGGGTTTTCGGCCCTGATCGTCGGCCTGCAACCGCTGATCACGGCCGTCCTGGCCGGCAAGTTCCTGGGCGAGGCCATCCTGCCGCGCCACTGGCTTGGCCTCGGCATCGGCCTGATCGGCATCGTCATCGTGCTGTGGCCAAAGCTTGGCGCGCTGGGCGGCGGCGTGACCGCGGCGACGCTGACCGCCTCGCTGGTCTCGGTGCTCGGCATGAGCGCCGGCACGATCTGGCAAAAGCGCTTTGCTTCCGGCGGCGACCTGGTGGCGGCGACCATGTGGCAATATGTCGGCGGCGCCGCGCTGATGATCCTGGCCGCGCTCGCCTTCGAAACACACACCGTCATCATCAACGGCGAACTGATCTTCGCCATGGCCTGGCTGGTGCTGGTGCTGTCGCTCGGCGCCATCTTCCTTTTGATGGTGATGATCCGCGACGGCGAAATGTCGAAAGTCGCCTCGCTGTTCTACCTGGTGCCGGCGGTGACGGCGATCATCGCCTGGGCGCTGTTCGACGAACAGCTCAACGCGCTGCAGATCGTCGGCATGGCGATCACCACCTTCGGCGTCGGCCTGGCGACGGCGCGGCAGGCCAAGGGGAGAGCTGTGGGGCTGGGAACTGAGGAACTGAGGAACTGAGGAATTGAAGAAAAAGCGGCCATATCTGGCGCTGTGTGCTCGTTCCTCAGCTCCTCAGTTCCTCAGTTCCTCAATTCTCCAGTTCCTCATTTCCTCATTTCCTCATCCAACCCGCGCCCGCGCCTCCAGATAACGGCTGATGGCAGCGTTGAGCTCGCCCCCAAGGATGAAGATCGCCGAGACGATGTAGAGGAAAACCACCGCGATCATGATCGAGGCGAGACCAGCATAAGTCGTCACATAGGACGAGAAATGGTCGAGATAGGTGGCAAACATCGTCGAACCGATGAGCCATGCCGCCAGCGTGAAGACGATGCCGGGCACCAGCGAGACGAAGCGGCGCTTGCCGGCAGGTAGCCAGTAATGCACGGCAAACAGCCCGCCGATGATGACGGCTGAGGCAATGACGTAACGCCACAGCGTGATCGTGCCGGTATAGGGCTTGATCCATTCGAAATGCGCTTCCGCCAGCCGCGCCAGCAAGGGTGCGAACACCAGAAGCACACTGATCGCCAGGAACCCGGCCGTCGCGATCAGCACGAAGAAGATGCTCTGCACCCGGCGATAGATGATGCCGCGCGTCTCCGTGACGCGATAGGCGCGGTTGAGCGACGTGCGCAGCGCCTCTATGCCGTTCGAGGCAAAGTAGGCGGCAAGTAGCACGCCATAGGTCAACAGATCGGTGCGCCGGACGGTCAGCACGTTCAGCACCTCATGCGCGATCGGCTTGGCGATCTGATCCGGCCAGGTGTCGAAGACCAGGTGCACGGCCGTGTCGGCAAAGGCCTGGGCGCCGAGGAAGCTGCCCAGCGTCGTGGCGAAGATCAGGAACGGAAACAGCGCCATCAGCGAGGTGATCGCCAGATGGCTGGCCATCGCCCAGCCGTCATCGGTGTTGAAATGACCGAGCGCGTCGTAGAGCACGCGGCGCAGGGCGACAATATTCCGCAGCAAGGACGCGCGCTCCCTTCGATTGTCTCGACGCCGCGAATATGGGAAGTGAATGCGGCAAATGGCAACCCTGAGTCAAACCACGAATTCTCCAGCGACCGAGTTGCGCACCATCATCATCACCGGTGCGTCCTCAGGCATAGGCGCCTATTGCGCGCGAGCGCTGAAGGCCGAGGGCTGGCGCGTGTTCGCCACGGCGCGCAAGCCGGAAGACATCGCCGCCCTCGAAACGGACGGCATCGAGGCTTTTTATCTCGACTATAGCGAACCGGACTCGATCGCCGCTTTGGTGACTTCAGTGCTCGAGCGCACGGGCGGAAGGCTGGACGCGCTCTTCAACAACGGCGCCTACGCCCAGGCCGGCGCCGTCGAAGACCTGTCGGTAGCAGCGCTCAAGGAGCAGTTCGAGGTCAATTTCTTCGGTTGGCATGATTTGACCAGCCGTCTCGTGCCGGTGATGCGCCGCCAGCGCCAAGGCCGCCTCGTCCATTGCTCATCGATCCTTGGCCTCGTGCCGGTACGCTTTCGTGGTGCCTATTCGGCATCCAAACATGCACTCGAAGCGCTGATGCTCTGTCAGCGCCAGGAATTGGAAGGCAGCGGCGTCCATGTTTCGCTGATCGAACCGGGGCCGGTGAAATCGAAGATCGCCAGCAATGGCCTGCCCTGGTTCCTGAAAAACATCGACATCGAGAATTCCGTGCACAGCGCCGACTATGCCGTGCAGCTGGAGCGGCTGCGCGCCGGCGGCAGCCAGTCGGCGCTGAAGCCTGGGCCGGAAGTGGTCCATAAGGTTCTGCGCCATGCACTTCTGTCGCGGCGCCCGCGCCCGCACTATGTGGTAACGCTGCCGGCCAGGATCGGCGCGGCGCTCAAACGCATTCTGCCGGCATCGATGCTCTACCGCCTGATGGCCAAACGCGCCTGAACGCGAAAACAACTGGAAACGCAACAATGGCAACCGTCTTCAACATCCTCGCCATTCTGGTTATGGCCGCCGTGGCGATCGTGCTGATCCGAGGCCTTATCAACATGATGCGCGGCGGTTCCGGCGTCACCTCGAACAAGCTGATGCAGGCACGTGTCATGCTGCAGGCCGTGGCGCTGGTGCTGATTCTGCTGGCGGTGTATTTCACCCGCAAGTGAGGATAGCGACCGTTCGGGAGGCGACGTGGTCAAGCTCAACAAGATCTACACCCGCACCGGCGACGACGGCACCACGGGTCTCGGCACCGGTGAGCGGCGGCTGAAATCCGATCTGCGGGTCGATGCCTACGGCACGGTCGACGAGGCCAACGCCTGCATCGGCATGGCACGCGTGCACACGGCGCAGACCCACCCGGCGATCGATGCCATGCTGTCGCGCATCCAGAACGATCTCTTCGACCTTGGCGCCGATCTGGCCGTGCCTGACGACGGCAAGCCGCTTGGCTATGAGCCGCTGCGCATCGTGGCCACGCAGACCGATCGCGTCGAAAAGGACATCGACCTTCTCAACAAGGATCTGCAGCCGCTCAAATCCTTTGTGCTCAACGGCGGCACGCCGGCGGCGGCGGCGCTTCACCTCGCCCGCACCGTGGCGCGGCGGGCCGAACGGCTGATGGTGGCGCTGGCTCAAGACCCGAGCGAGCACGTCAACCGCGATGGGCTGAAATACATCAACCGCGTCTCGGATTTCCTGTTTGTCGCCGCCCGGGCGGTCAATGACAATGGAAATGCCGACGTGCTATGGGTTCCCGGCAAGAACCGCTGAACGGACCATAAAGCGGAGGGGCCAGGCACGCATGTTCATCCCGCTTTACGACACCAACAGGCTGCGCCACATCCGCCTGCAATATGTGACGATCGGCCTGATCGTGGCCAATGCGCTGGTCTATTGCGCCACGGCACTGGGCGGCGAGAACTTCACCAATGCCGCCGTGCTTGGCCTCGGCTTTATTCCGTCGGTCGTTCACAACACGGCCGAGCTTGATCCTCGGTTCATCATCATTCCGGAAAGCCTGAGCTACCTCACCTATTCGTTCCTGCATGCCGATATCTTCCACCTTGGCGGCAACATGCTGTTCCTGTGGGTGTTCGGCGACAATGTCGAGGACGCGCTCGGCCACACCCGCTACCTGATCTTCTACCTTCTGTGCGCCATCGCCGGCGCCGCCTTCCAGGGCCTCGTCGCCTGGAATTCGCAGGTGCCACTGATCGGCGCCTCCGGCGCCATCGCCGGCGTGGTCGTCGCCTACCTGATCCTCTATCCCAGGGTGAAGGTCTGGGTGCTTGCCTTTGCCCGCATACCACTGCGCATTCCGGCCTTCATCCCGCTTATCCTGTGGGTGCTGTTCCAGGTCTTCATGTTCGCCGCTGGTGGCGAGGACCAGATTTCCTGGGCCTGCCACATCGGCGGCATCATTGCCGGTGCCGTGCTGGTGCTGGTCCTCCGCAGCCGCGGCGTGCCGCTTTTTGCCGGTGCCGACGAGGATACGGTGGTTCCCACATCAGACCAGCCGCCGGTTGCCGCCGAACCAGCGGCGCCTGAAGCGCCGGCCACCACGACGCGCTGGGGCCGGGGAAACCCTTCTGGCCTAAACTGAACCGATTTGAGCCGCTTTCAGCGTATTGACGGCGGGGGTTGCCCAAACTACGGAAACGTCTCCGTCTGAGCCCCAAGGCTGTTAAGGAGCAGCCCAAGACGGGCAAAGACCAGAATTTCCATCCGGCCAGAATTCCGTCTGGCCGGAATTCAGTCAGGAATGTCGGCTTTCGACAACTCAGAAGGGGCGCAAGCTGTTATAGCGCGCCCAACTAGCGTGAAGAGGTGACAGGCAAATGAAGATCCTTGTGCCCGTGAAGCGGGTTGTGGATGCGAACGTCAAGGTTCGCGTGAAGGCTGATGGTTCGGCGGTGGAACTGGCCAACGTCAAGATGGCGATGAACCCGTTCGACGAGATTGCGGTGGAAGAGGCGATCCGGCTGAAGGAAGCCGGCAAGGCCGAGGAAATCATAGTCGTCTCGATCGGCCCACAGCAGGCGCAGGAGACCTTGCGCACCGCGCTCGCCATGGGCGCCGACCGCGCTATCCTGGTCAAGACCGACGAACAGACCGAGCCGCTCGGCGTCGCCAAGGTGCTGAAGGGTGTCGTCGACGCCGAACAGCCCGGCCTCGTCATCCTTGGCAAGCAGGCGATCGACGACGACTCGAACCAGACCGGCCAGATGCTGGCGGCCCTGCTCGGCTGGGCGCAAGGCACCTTCGCCTCCAAGGTGGTGCTCGACGGCGACAAGGCCAAGGTGACCCGCGAAGTCGACGGCGGCCTGCAGACGGTGGAACTGAAGATGCCGGCGATCATCACCGCCGATCTTCGCCTCAACCAGCCGCGCTATGCCTCGCTGCCCAACATCATGAAGGCCAAGAAGAAGCAGCTCGACGAAAAGAGCCCGGCCGACTACGGCGCCGACGTCAAGCCGCGCCTCAAGGTCATCAAGACCGAGGAGCCGGGTGGCCGCAAGGCAGGCGTCAAGGTCAAGAGTGTCGCCGAACTGGTCGACAAGCTCAAGAACGAAGCCGGCGTGCTCTGAGATCGGAAGGAACAGATAAAATGACCATTCTCCTCATCGCAGAACACGACAACGCCAGCCTTTCCGACCAGACCGCCAAGGCGCTTTCGGCCGCCCTGCAGATCGGTTCGGACGTGCATGTGCTGGTCGCCGGCAAGGGCGCCAAGGGTGCGGCCGACGCCGCAGCCAAGCTCAAGGGCGTCAGCAAGGTGCTGCTCGCCGAAGCCGACGAGCTCGCCGAGCGCCTCGCAGAACCGACGGCCGCACTCGTCGTGTCGCTGGCCGGCGGTTACGACACCATCATCGCCCCCGCGACCTCGTCGGGCAAGAACGTCGCGCCGCGCGTCGCGGCCCTGCTCGATGTCGCGCAGGTCTCCGAGATCATCGAAGTGGTCTCGCCGGATACGTTCAAGCGCCCGATCTATGCCGGCAACGCCATCCAGACCGTGCAGTCGACCGACGCCAAGAAGGTCATCACCGTGCGGACGGCTTCCTTCCAGGCAGCGCCCGAGGGCGGCTCGGCCGCGGTCGAGACCGTCAAGGCGGCGGCCAATCCCGGCCTCTCCTCCTTCGTCGAGAACAAGCTGTCCGAGACCGACCGTCCGGAATTGACCTCGGCCAAGATCATCATCTCGGGCGGCCGCGCGCTCGGCTCCTCGGAAAAATTCCAGGAGGTCATCCTGCCGGTCGCCGACAAGCTCGGTGCCGCCGTTGGCGCGTCCCGCGCCGCAGTCGATGCCGGCTATGCGCCGAACGACTGGCAGGTCGGCCAGACCGGCAAGGTCGTCGCTCCGGATCTCTACATCGCGGTCGGCATCTCCGGCGCCATCCAGCACCTCGCCGGCATGAAGGATTCCAAGGTTATCGTCGCCATCAACAAGGACGAAGAGGCGCCGATCTTCCAGGTTGCCGACTACGGCCTCGTCGGCGATCTCTTCGTCATTCTGCCGGAGTTGCAGAAGGCGCTTTGACGCTCTCTGACAAAGCGTATTAAATGCTTGGGGTGGGGTAGACGAAGTCGCCCCGCCCTTTTAGTTTGCACCGCACAAAAAGCAGGCTGCAAAAGCCTTTGGACGGGATCGGTGTAATGAGCAAGATCGAGACGATCGGCATCATCGGCGCAGGCCAGATGGGCGGGGGTATCGCCCATGTCTCCGCGCTATCGGGCTACAAGGTGCTGATCTACGATATTTCGCCCGACCGCATTGAAAAGGGCATTGCCACCATCAGCGGCAACATGGCCCGCCAGGTGGGCTCCGGCAAGCTCGACGAGAAGCTGCGCAACCAGGCGATGGCGCGCATTGCCTCGGCACCGGCGATGGCCGATCTCGCCGGCGCCGATCTGGTGATCGAGGCGGCAACCGAAGACGAGACGGTCAAGCGCAAGATCTACGCCCAGCTCTGTCCGCAGCTCAACCCCGAAGCCATACTGGCGACCAACACCTCATCGATCTCGATCACGCGGCTTGCGGCACAGACCGACCGGCCGGAGCGCTTCATCGGCATACATTTCATGAACCCGGTGCCGCTGATGAAGCTGGTCGAACTGGTGCGCGGCATCGCCACCGAGGACCAGACCTTCGAAGCAGCGAAGACCTATGTGAAGCAGCTCGACAAGACGATCACGGTCTCGGAGGATTTCCCGGCCTTCATCGTCAACCGCATCCTGTTGCCGATGATCAACGAGGCGATCTACACGCTCTATGAGGGTGTCGGCTCGGTCGATGCCATCGACACGGCCATGCGGCTGGGCGCCAATCATCCGATGGGACCGCTGCAGCTGGCCGACTTCATCGGTCTCGACACCTGCCTGTCGATCATGCAGGTGCTGCATGACGGCCTGTCGGATTCGAAGTACCGCCCCTGCCCGCTGCTGGTCAAATATGTCGAGGCCGGCTGGCTCGGCCGCAAGGCCGGGCGCGGTTTTTACGACTATCGCGGCGAGCACCCCGTTCCGACGCGCTGAGCCTTACGATCTTCGGGAAATCTCGCCTCAGGAGGCTGCGGCAAACGGCTCTGGCTTGTCGTCGGTGAGCCTGTCATCCGGCGCCACGGAAACGCATCCGCGGCCGGCAGCCTTGGCCGCGTAGCAGGCGGCGTCGGCCCTTGCGATGATCTCGTCCGCCTCGCCGCAATGGCCGTTGATCGCCGCCAGCCCGATGCTGGCGCCGATCGCATGCGGTCGGCCATCCCAGGTGAAGTTCAGGCCGGCTATCGCATCGATGATGGAGCGTGCCGCGATCCTGGCGCCCGCGGTCGAACCCGATTTCAGGATGACCGCGAATTCGTCGCCACCCAGGCGCGCGACGATGTCTTCAGGCCCGAGCACGCCGCGCACGGCCTCGGCGACCCGCTTCAGCAGGGCGTCGCCGGCGGCGTGCCCGCCGGTGTCGTTGACCAGCTTGAAATGGTCGAGGTCGATGAACATGAACTGATGGCCGCTCCCGGCCGCCGTGCCGTCCTTGCGCGCCTGATCGACCAATCCCTCCATGGTGCGGATGAAGCTCGAGCGATTGGCAAGGCCGGTCAGCGCATCATGCGCGGCGGCATGGGCAAGCTGGCGCTGCAGGGCGCGCGCATCGGTGAAGTCCTGGAAGACGATGACCAGCCCGCAGAATTCGTTGCGCTCGTTCATGATCGGCGACACGACCTGGCGGATGCTGCAGCGCGTGTCATCGCGGCGGATCAGCACGGCGCGGCTGTTCTGGTCGGAAGGCGCCTCCGCGCCGATCGCGGGCCGTGTCACGCCGATCCTGTGACCTGTCTCCTCGTCGACCGCCCAATAGACATGACCGAGCGTCTTGCCGAGAGCCGCTTCCCCGGAAACGCCGGTCAGCTTCTCGGCAACCGGGTTCATGAAGGTGACGCGGTTGGCCGCATCGGTGCAGATGACGGCATCGCCGATCGACTGCAGCGTCACCCGGAGGCGCTCCTTCTCGTCGGCCAGCATTGCCGCCGACAGGGTCAGGCGCTCTTCGGCCTCCTTGCGCCGGGTGATGTCGGTCAGGCTCCCGATGGCCCTGATCAGGCGCCCGTCCCCGTCGCGCTCGATGGCCTTGCCACGGTCGAGGATCCAGACCCAGCGGCCATCCTTGTGGCGCATCCTGAACTCGGCCTCGAAAAACTCCGTCTTGCCGGCGAGATGCTCGCGATCCGCCTCGGCGACAGTCTCGCGGTCGTCGGGATGGATCATGGTCAGCCAGCGATCCGGATCGCCGTCGAGTTCGCCATCCGCATAACCCAGCATCTTGACCCAGGTCGAGGAATAGGTCGTGCCGCCTTTGCGCACGTCGAGATCCCACACGCCCTGGCCGGCGCCGGCGAGCGCGAAATTCCAGCGCGTTTCGGCCTCCGCGATGCGCGCCTCGGCTTGCTTGCGCGCGTCGATGTCCTCGATCTGCGAGACGAGATAGAGCGGGCGCCCGCTTTTCTCGTCACGAATGACGGAACCGGCGAGATGCGCCCAGACAGCTGTGCCGTCCTTCTTGAGGTAACGCTTTTCGAACTGGAAGGCGTTGACCGTGCCCGCTTTGATGCCTTCCATGGTTTCCCGCCCGATATGCAGGTCGTCAGGATGGGTGATCTGGAAAAAGGTCAGCGCCTCGATCTCTTCGCGGTTGTAGCCAAGCATTGAGGCGAAGGCCGGATTGGTTTCCAGAATACGCCCGTTCAGCCCGACAATGGCGATGCCGATCGCCGAATCCTGCATGGCCTGGCGGAAGCGCTGCTCGCTCTGCGCGATCTGCCGCCTGTCGTCGGAGATGCGAATGACAAACAGCCCGGCGAGGAAAAGCGCGCCGCCCGCAATGGCGACCGATATCTGAAGACAAAGTCTGAGTGCCTCGGCGCCAAGGTCCAGCCGCTGCGGCACGACCGAGGCCACCGCGACGGCGAGGCCGGCCACAAGCAGCGCCGGCGCTGCATGTTTGTGGAACCTGATGGGTTCTGGTAATCTCACGATCCGTGCCACCCCCGTGGGCAATCGCTTTTTCCCGTTAAAACCCTGAAGGATCGATTTTAAGGAAAGGTTGCGCTGGGGGTACTGGTGACATGGACAACCGGCAAACAATTGCCGGCATGATTAAGGATCGGTATTCGCGGGTGTAGCCGCCGGTATCCTGCTACCAGCGCACGAACAACCGCCCGCCAAGCGCACCAAGCAAGGCCAGCGCTGCGATCGCGATCGTGTACCAGGTGGCGACGAAAAGCGGCGAATCGTCGAAACAGTGCGCGGCATAGAAGGTCGCCGCCAGCCCGCCGGCGAGCAGCCCCGCCACCGCGCCGGCAAGCACCGGCCGTGTCGGCGCGCCGTAGCGCAGCATCCACAGGAAGATGGCCAGCGGGCCGATGCCGATCAGCGGGATGAAGCCCATGCAGATCATCATGTTGGAACCCACCATGCGCGTGCCCCACAACGCCTCCGGCACCATGAAGAGTTCCAGCACCACCGCCACGGCCACCAGCAGCGGCGCGGCCAGCATCCCTGCCATCGCCCAACGTGTCGAGGCACCCGGCGTCGACAAAGCGCGAATCAAGGCGAAGGCGCTGACGGCCAGCACGATGGTGAAAACGAACTTGGAGAGGAACCGCATCGTGTGCGCGGCCACCATGAAGTCGGGGCGCGGGCCGATCGTCAGCAGGAAAACGACTGCCGCGATGACAATGGCCGCACCGGCAGCCAGCCACCAGGCCGAGCGCAAAGGCATCGCCTTGCTGCTTGCATCGGCGTCGAGCGCCTTGATGAGATCCTCGGTCCTCATGTCACTCCCGCCCAAACCGGCCCTGCCCGAATCGCTTGGCTATGGCGGCAAGCCCGCGATGCAGCGACACACGCACCGCCGTCTCGCTGATGCCGAACTTCGCTGCCGTTTCGCCGATCGAGCGGCCTTCCACCGATACGGCCGAGACCACGGATCGCTGCGCCGGCGGCAACCCGTCCAAGGCCCGGTTGATGTCGCGCTCGCTGACGGTTTCGGTCTCCGGCTCGGCGAAGGTTTCGGCGATATCGTCGACATCGATCTCGATGCGTCGTCCACGCCGCCGGAACGCATCGATCAGCTTGAAGCGGGCGATCGCATAGATCCACGGCAGCACCGGCGCATCCTGGCGCCAGGTATGCCGTTTCACATGAATGGCCAGCAAGGTTTCCTGCACGACATCCTCGGGATCGACCCCGCCCTGCACGATCTTGCGCCGGACAAAACCGCGCACCAGCGCGGCAATCCGGTGCAGAAAGTCGGCGTAGGCCCTTTCATCTCCCGCGATCGCGGCCCGTAACAGCCGGGAAAGCTCGGCCTCGTCCTTGCCGCTCACAAGAGTTCACTCCCCCGATTTTCGTGTCTCGGCACTGATTTGTTACGTGGCCGGCGAAATAATGTCCAAGCCAAACTACGGGCAAATCACGAAAGTTTGCGGGTCCTGAAGGCGCCGCCGCATACCGGGTCACCTTACAGGTCTTGCGATCCCGTTTCGCGAGAAACCGTCGATCCAGGCCGCCATCACATGGAATTGTCCGCTTTGCGTCGACCTTTGCGCCTCAGCGACCGATTGAAGCAGATCAACAATGTTGACTATGCCTGTCAGGTATCGATAGGTGCAGCGTGCAAAGACCAACGATGTCGAGGATGACGCCATGAAATTCACCCTTTCCGCCCTTGCTGGTGCCGCCGCACTCGCAATCAGCCTGGCTGCCTGTCCGGCGATGGCCGAGGACGCCGGCATCATCGTCTACAACGCCCAGCACGAAAGCCTGGCCAAGGAATGGGCCGAAGGGTTCACCAAGGAAACCGGCATCAAGGTCACCTTGCGCAATGGCGGCGACAGCGACTTCTCCAACCAGATCGTCGCCGAAGGGGTCGCCTCGCCCGCCGACGTGTTCCTGACCGAGAATTCTCCGGCCATGGTGCTGGTCGAGAATGCCGGCCTGTTCGCGCCGGTCGACCCCGACACGCTGGCTCAGGTGCCGCAGAACTACCAGGCCGCCAGCGGCAAATGGGTGGGCGTGGCCGCGCGCAGCACCGTCTTTGCCTACAACACGACCAAGCTCAAGGCCGACCAGCTGCCCAAGTCGTTGCTCGACCTCGCCGATCCGAGCTGGAAGGGCCGTTGGGCGGCCTCGCCCTCGGGTGCCGATTTCCAGGCCATTGTCAGCGCGTTGCTGCAGCTCAAGGGTGAGGCCGCCACGGCGGACTGGCTGAAGGCCATGAAGACAAACTTCACCGCCTACAAGGGCAACAGCACCGTGATGAAGGCGGTCAACGCCGGCGAGATCGAAGGCGGCGTGATCTACCACTATTACTATTTTGGCGATCAGGCCAAGACCGGCGAGAACAGCAAGAACGTCGCGCTGCACTATTTCAAGAACCAGGATCCGGGCGCTTTCGTCTCGGTCTCCGGCGGCGGCGTGCTCGCCTCGAGCAAACATCCGAAGGAAGCCCAGGCGTTCCTGAAGTTTGTGACCGGGAAGGGCGGCCAGGAGGTGCTGAAGAACGGGACCTCCTTCGAATACGCCGTCGGCAAGGGTGCCGAGTCCAACCCGAAGCTGGTGCCGCTGGTCGATCTGCAGGCGCCGAAGGTCGATCCCACGACGCTGAACTCGAAGAAGGTCACCGACCTGATGACGGCAGCCGGCTTGCTTTAGTTGCCGTTCGTCCTGATAAGGACGTCAGACCGTGCTCCCGCGGGACTGCCGCGGGAGCGTTTTGTTTTCGAGATGGCATTCGTCGATGACGACACGCTGCGTTCCTGGCCGCGATCGCGGTTCTTCAATTGCTGCCGCTGGACGGCAGCGGCACGGCGTCTGACCTGATGCAGTCCACCGTTGATCTCACGCGCCCGGGCCTGCCGCCGAAGATGCGCAGAAGGCCGCAGCGGCGGGCGGCACCCTGGCTTGTCACTGCCGCTGTTCTCGTCTCGCTGCTCGCCCTTGTGCCGCTCGCCTTCATCATCTGGATCGCGGTGCAGACCGGCTGGGAAACTGTCTCCGCACTGGTCTTCCGGCCGCGTGTCGGCGAACTGCTGGTCAACACCACGCTGCTGGTGCTGCTGGCCGTGCCGATCGCCATCGTGCTGTCGGTCGCGCTGGCCTGGCTGACCGAGCGCAGCGATCTGCCCGGCGCCAGGCTGTGGGCCTGGCTGTGCGTGGCGCCGCTCGCCATTCCCGCTTTCGTGCACTCCTATGCCTGGATCACCATGGTGCCGGGACTGCACGGCCTGTGGGCCGGCGTACTGGTGTCGTTGATCGCGTATTTCCCCTTCCTCTATCTGCCGATATCGGCGGCGCTGCGCCGCCTCGATCCGGCCCTGGAGGATGCGGCCGCAGCCCTTGGCCTGGGCCCCTGGCGCGTGTTCTGGCGTGTCGTGCTGCCGCAGCTCAGGCTCGCCATCTGCGGCGGCTCGCTGCTGGTCGGGCTGCATCTGCTGGCCGAATACGGCCTCTACGTCTTCATCCGCTTCGACACCTTCACGACCGCGATCGTCGACCAGTTCCAGTCGACCTTCAACGGACCGGCCGCCAACATGCTGGCCGGCGTGCTGGTGACCTGCTGCTTCGTGCTTCTGGGCCTCGAAGTGCTGGTGCGCGGCGAGGAGCGTTACGCCCGTGTCGGCTCCGGCGCGGCGCGCTACCAGCAGCGCACAAGCCTCGGCCGCGCCACCATTCCGAGCGTGGCCTTGCTTGTCGTCACCACGCTGCTGGCGCTTGGCGTGCCGTTCGTCACCATCAGCCGCTGGCTCATCGCCGGCGGTGCCGATGTCTGGCGTCTCGACGAGATCGGCCTGGCGCTCGGCCAGACGCTGTTCCTGGCACTTGCCGGCGCGCTGCTCGCCACCATCGCCGCCATGCCGATGGCCTGGATCTCGATCCGCGCGCCGGGGCCGTTGCAGCGCCTGCTGGAGGGTTGCAACTACATCGTCGGCTCGCTACCGGGTGTCGTCATCGCGCTGGCGCTGGTCACCATCACCGTGCGCATCGCACTGCCGCTCTATCAGACGCTGTTCACCATCCTGGTCGCCTATGCACTCATGTTCCTGCCGCGTGCCCTGGTCAGCCTGCGCGCCTCGATCGCCCAGGCCCCGGTCGAACTCGAGCGTGCCGCGTCCAGCCTCGGCAGGCGTCCGCTCAACGCGCTGTGGTCGACGACCATCCGCCTGTCGGCGCCGGGTGCGGCGGCCGGCATGGCGCTGGTGGCGCTCGGCATCATGAACGAACTGACCGCGACCCAGATGCTGGCGCCGAACGGCACCCGCACGCTGGCGATGGCGTTCTGGTCCTACAGCGGCGAGATCGACTATGCCTCGGCGGCTCCTTACGCCTTCATCATGGTGGCGATGTCGCTGCCGCTGACCTGGCTGCTCTATGTCCAGTCGAAACGGATGGCCGGACGATGAGCTTTCTCGAAATCAAAGGCCTGCACAAGCATTACGGCCCGGTCGCAGCACTCGCCGGCGTCGACCTCAATGTCGCCAGCGGCAGCCGTACCGCAATTGTCGGCCCCTCCGGTTGCGGCAAGACGACCCTACTGCGGCTGATCGCCGGCTTCGAGGCGCCGGACCAGGGCAGCATCGTGCTCGACGGCGTGGTGCTGGCCAATGGCGGCGCCGCCGTCCCGGCACATCGCCGCGGCATCGGCGTGGTGGCGCAGGACGGCGCCCTGTTCCCGCATCTGACCATTGCAGACAATATCGGTTTCGGTCTGGGCCGGGGCGAGGACAAGCGCACCGAGCGCATCGTCGAACTCGCCTATATCGTCGGGCTGGACAAGGCGATCCTCAGGCGCCGCCCGCACGAACTCTCCGGCGGCCAGCAGCAGCGCGTGGCGCTCGCCCGCGCCATGGCGATGAAGCCGAGGCTGATGCTGCTCGACGAGCCGTTCTCGGCCTTGGATACCGGCCTGCGCGCCTCGATGCGCAAGGCCGTTGCCGAACTTCTGGAGGCGGCCGGCATCACCACCATCCTGGTGACGCATGACCAGGCCGAGGCGCTGTCCTTCGCTGCCCAAGTGGCGGTGATGCGCGACGGCATATTCTCGCAGGTCGGCACGCCGCGCGATCTCTACCTCAAGCCGAAGGACAGGATGATCGCCGAGTTCCTCGGTGATGCCATCATCCTGCCGGCAAGCATCTCGGGCGGCTTCGCCAGTTCGCCGCTGGGCCGCATCGCCGTCGACACGTCGGACAGCCGCGATGTCGCCCGCATCATGTTGCGGCCGGAGCAGATCGGGCTGAAACGCACATCGCGGGAGGGCATGTCAGGCACCCCTGACATGCTGTTCGGCGAAGTGACGGAGTCCGAATTCGCCGGCTCGACATGCACGATCGCGGTGCGGCTCCTGAACAACGCCGATCCGCCGGACGCCGCCGCGATCGGCAACACGCCGCTGATCCTGCGCAAACCGGGCATGGATGCGCCGGCGGTCGGCGAGATCGTGCGGCTCACCGTTTCGGGAAAGGCACATGTGTTCGCCTGAAGGTCTGACGGCGCTGCGCCCGGCATGCAGTGGCGCGATCGCGCGATGATGCGTTTTCCGTATTCGGCTCAGCGAGGCTCGAGAATCAGAGTGCCGGCTCGCGCACGGACGCCTTGAAGACATCGAGGCGGCTTCCTGTCTCCGACGAGAAGAAATGCATGTCCTCCGGCGAAAATTTCAGGCCTACCGGGCTGCCGGGCTCGGGGTGGATGGCCTCCGACGTCATCACCGAAAACGGCGCGCCGTCGAGATCGACATAGATGACCCGCCCCGCGCCCAGTTCCTCGACCAGGTCGACGGTCGCATTGAGCGCGCCCGCCGTGTCGGGCGCCACCAGGCGCACGGCTTCCGGCCGGATACCCATCGCGACCTTGGTGCCGACCGGCAGGCCGGCCCGTGCCATCGCCAGCCGGCGGCTGCCACCGAGCAGCGACAGCCCGTCGAGCTCGACCGCGCCTTCCAGAATGTTCATGGCCGGCGCGCCGACAAAGGTGGCGACGAAGCGGCTGGCCGGACGGGTATAGATTTCGCCTGGTGTGCCGACCTGCTCGACGCGGCCGCCATTCATCACCACCAGCCGGTCGGCCAGCGTCATCGCCTCGACCTGATCGTGGGTGACGAAGACGGAGGTGGCGTTCAGCCGGCGATGCAGCTTGCGGATTTCCGAGCGCATCTGCACGCGCAGCTTGGCATCGAGATTGGACAGCGGCTCGTCGAACAGGAACACCTTCGGCTCGCGGATCATGGCCCGGCCCATGGCGACGCGCTGCCTCTGGCCGCCGGAAAGCGCCATCGGCTTGCGGTCGAGCAGGTGTTCGAGCTCCAGCGTACGCGCGACCGCCTGGATGCGCTGGGTGCGCTCGGCCGCGGGAACGCCGGCGACCTTGAGCGAATAGCCGATGTTCTGCGAAACACTCATATGCGGATAGAGCGCGTAGTTCTGGAACACCATGGCGCAGCCGCGCTCGCGTGGTTCCAGTCTGTTGACCACCGTGCCGTCGATGGCGATCGTGCCGTCGGAAATGTCCTCCAGCCCGGCGATCATGCGCAGCAGCGTGGACTTGCCGCAGCCCGACGGTCCCAGGATGACGACGAATTCGCCAGAGGCGAAGTCGAGGTCGACGCCGTGCACGACCTGCGTCTTGGCGTAGTTTTTCTTGACGCCGCGTATGGCGATGGAGGCCATTGTTTGTCTCCTGTTATTTTTCGGTGGCGATCAGGCCGCGCACGAACCAGCGCTGCATGAGCACCACGACGATCAGCGGCGGCAGCATGACGATAAGCGTTCCGGCCATGGCGATGTTCCATTCCGGAATGCCGCCGACATTGGGGATCAGCTGCTTGAGTTCGGTGACCGCGGTCGCATGCGACTGATCGGTGGTGATGAGCAGCGGCCACAAATACTGGTTCCAGGCCCACAGGAACATGATGGTGCCGAGCGCTGCCATATTGTTGCGCGACAGCGGCAAAAGCACATCGATGAAGAAACGCAGCGGACCCGCACCATCCATACGCGCCGCCTCGGTCAGTTCATCCGGCACGGTGAGGAAGAACTGCCGATAGAGAAACGTACCGGTGGCGGTGGCGATCAGCGGCATGACCAGGCCGGTGTAGGAATTGAGCAGTCCGAGGCTGAGCGAGACCTGCACACCCGACACCTTCTCGATCAGCCAGCTCAAGCCTGTCACGTCGAGAATGGCCTGATAAGGCGACAACACGTTGGCGACGACCGCATAGGTCGGCACGATGCGTACTTCCAGCGGCAGCATCAGCGTCACGAAGATCAGCCAGAAGATGAAGGTTCGCCCGGGATATCGGAAATAGACGATCGAGAACGCGGTAAGCGCCGAGATGATCACTTTGCCCGCCGCCACGCCGAAGGCCATGATGAAACTGTTCAGCAGCTTGGGACCGAGATCGGCGGTGGTCCAGGCCGTCTTGATGTTGACCCAGAAATCGCTTCCCGGCAGCAGCGACATCGGCACATCGTTGACATCCCTGAGGTTGTGCGAGGCCGCGATGGCGACGACGACGAACGGCGCGACGCAAAAGACGAAGCCGACGAACAGGATCAGATGCGTGAAGAAATTGAGGAACGGGGTGCGCTCGACCATGGCCATCTCACCTGTAGTGCACGCGCCGCTCGATGAAGCGGAACTGGAAGATGGTGAGCACGATGATGAGCAGCATCAGGATGATGCTCTGCGCGGCGGCACCCGAGTAATCCAAACCTTTGAAGCCGTCGGAATAGATCTTGTAGACCATCAGATTGGTCGCGTTCGCCGGACCGCCGGCGGTCATGATGTCGACGATGCCGAAGGAATCCTGAAAACTCTCAGTGATGTTGATGACCAAAAGGAAAAAGATGGTCGGTGTGATCAGCGGGAACTGGATGTCCCAGAAACGTCTGATGACGCCCGACCCGTCCATCGCGGCGGCCTCGATCAACGAACGCGGGATAGCCTGGAACGCGGCCAGGAAGAAAATGAAGTTGTAGCCGACATACTTCCACGAGAAGGCGACGATGATCGAGGCCATGGCGTCGGTGCCGTCGAGGCCGGGATCCCAGAAGCCGGGCCAGACCTGGTTGACGACGGCCATGAAGCCGGCTTCCGGCGCCAGGATGAAGCGAAATGCCATCGCCAGCGCCGGTGCGGCGATGCCGTAGGGCCAGATCAACACCACGCGATAGAGCCGCGAGCCGGCGAGCTGCCGGTCGGTCAAGGCGGCGAGCACCAGCGCGATGAACATCGCAAGACCGGTGCTGATGCCGGCAAAGACAAGGCTGGCGGTGATCGAGTTCCAGTAGTCGGCGTTGGACAGGATCGAGCGGAAATTGTCGAGCCCGACCCAGATGTTGCCGCCGCCCCAGGGCTGCTGCAGCGTCAGCGACCAGTACACGGCCTGGCCGGCCGGCCAGTAGAAGAACGTGAAGATCAGGAGGAGCTGCGGCACCGCGAAAAGGATGCCGATTCTCCATTTGCTGAAAGTGACGCGTTTTTCCATCGATCCGCCGATGCTGTTGAACCGCCAGTCCGCTTTCACAGCGGAAGACTAGATGTGAAATGGCCGCCCGTCGATTCTCGACGGACGGCCGTTCCGCTATCCTGGATTAGGGCAGGGTCTTGCCCGGATAGGTCTGCTGGAAGCGGTCGAGGATGGCGTCGCCATTTTTGACCAGCGTATCGAGGCCTTCCTGGACGCTGACCTTGTTGGCGAAGATCGCCTGCATCTGCGTGCCGAATTCGGCGCGGATCTGGGTGAAGTTGCCCAGGCGCACACCACGGGTGATTTCGGTCGGCTCGGACGCGGTCAGGCTGGCGATGGCAGTTTCACGGCCCTTATAGGGCGCCTTGTCGTAGAAGCCGCTGGACTTCATGTAGTCGAAACCCGACTTGGTCACCGGGATGTAGCCGGTGTTGGTCGACCAGAACAAAGCCGTCTTGGGATCGTGGATGAAGTTCAGGAACGCCGCGGCGCCCTTGTATTCCGCATCCGACTTGCCGGAGAGAACCCACAGCGACGCGCCGCCGACGAGCGAATTCTTGCGCTCGGTGCCGGCATAGACCGGCAGTTCGGCGACATCCCAGTGCATGCCTTCCTTCTGCGTCTTGCCGACGGTGCCGTGGTCGCCGACCGAGGTCATGATGACCTGGCAGGTGCCTGAGGCAAAGGCCTGGACCATATCCTGGCCGAGGTCCTTGGATTTGATCTTGATCAGGCCGGCGTCATACCATTTCTTGAGATCGGTGACGTACTGGACGAACTTGGTCTTGTTGACTTCCAGGCGCGCATCGAGGCCGTCATAGCCGTTGTTCTTGGTGGCGATCGGCTGATTGTGGATGGCCGAGAACTGCTCCATCAGCTGCCAGCTCTCGTTGGCCGAAATGTTGATGGCCATCGGGCATTCATAGCCGGCATCCTTCATCGCCTTGAGGTCGGCGCCGACATCTTCCCAGGTCTTCGGCGCTTCGGTCTTGCCGATCTTGGAGAAGGCGTCCTTGTTCCAGTACAGCAGCGCGGTCGAGGAATTGAACGGGAAGGACAGCATCTCGCCCTTCGAGGTGGCGTAGTAGCGCGCGATGCCGGGGAAATAGTCGGCATAGTCGATCTTGTAGCCGTTTTCTTCCATCAGCTTGTCGGCGGGCTTGTAGGCGCCCGACAGCATCATGGTGGCGGTGCCGACATCATAGACCTGGACGACGGCGGGCTGCTTGCCGGCGCGGAAGGCGGCGATGGTGTTCTGCAGCGTGGCGTCGTAATTGCCCTGGCTGGTGCAGACGACTTCATAGTCGGCCTGGGAGGCGTTGAAGTTCTTGCACAGCGTGTCGACGACGCGGGCGAGATCGCCCGAAAGACCGAACCAGAAATCGAATTTTACCGGCTCTGCAAAGGCAGGCATCGCCAGCGCGGTGCTGAGCGCGCCAGCGGCAAGGGCAGCAAAGCCCCGCTTGATCATGGTCATGGTTTTCCCTCTTGAGTGGCTGGTGACAAGGGTCTTGCGCAAGTCCTTGCCCGCTCTCTTAGAGAAGGTATGTGACAGTTCTGTTGTGGGCCTCCGGCCTTTGCACAGCTGCTCGCTCCTCTCCCTCGGCGGCTTGGCCGGCATCAAAACGTCACACCGGCGTCCTAGGTAGCTAGGGCGACTGTCGGGCACGTAAAGACCATGATCCGCCGCTATCATTATCCGGCTAAAGGGGTGACGAAATGCTGGTGCAGCAGCTGACGCATGTGTCCATCGCCGACAGGCAGGCGATGCGCGAGGGCCCGCGCGACAGCGCCACCCATCTGCGGCATGCCGCCGCCATTCCGGCTCTCGGCCAGATCGAAATCGGCGGCAAGGCATCGCGCGGGAGCGCCGGCGAGAGCCTGAAGGTGGTGACCTGGAACGTCGAGCGGCTGCGTCATGTCGATGCCATCGCGGCGACGCTTGCCGCGCAGGCTCCCGACATCCTACTGTTGTCCGAAGTCGACCAGGGCATGGCGCGCTCCGGCAACGGCCATCCGCTGCGCACACTGGCCGACCGGCTCGGCCATGCCTTCGCCTACGGCGTCGAGTTCGTCGAACTTGGCGGTGGCAACGAGGCCGAGCGTTCGGCCACCGGCGAGACCGCCAATGCGGAAGGCTTTCACGGCAATGCCGTGACCAGCGCTGTCCCGCTGCTCCGCCCCTTCCTGGTTCGCCTCGATGCCGCCGGCGGCTGGTTCCGGCCGGAACGCGGCCAGCCGCGCATCGGTGGGCGCATGGCGATCGGCGGCCAGGTGCAGATCGGCAACCGCAGGGTGACGGTCGTCTCGGTGCATCTGGAAAACCGTACCGATCCGGCCGGCAGGGCCATCCAGACGCGCCACCTCCTCGACGCCATCGACAAATATGATCCGGAAGCGCCGGTGCTGCTCGGCGGCGACTTCAACACGTTGACCGCAAGCCATGAGGAGCGTCATGGCGATCCGGCGGCCTGGCTGGCGCGGGTCGCGGCCGAACCGGGCCGGCTGATCGATGTGGAACGCCACGAGCCGCTTTTCGCGGTTCTCGCCGAAAGCGGCTTTGACTGGCAGGCCGCCAACAACCTTGACCTGCCCACCCAGCGGCGTGAGCCCGGGACGCCGGTCGGCCGCATCGACTGGTTCTTCACCCGCGGCCTCCTGGCCAGCGCGCCTGCCACTATCGCCGCCATATTGCCGAACGGCAGTCCGAGTTCGGATCATGAAGCCCTGGCGGTGACCATTCGCCTGAAATAGCTGGCCTCAGCCGGAAAAAGCCTGTCATCCCCGCAGCCATATTGCGCCGGGAAAGCACGCTACGGTTGCAGCCGACTTCATCGATCCTTCAACAGCCAAGCATTATTCAGTCATATTTCGTCTTTTATTTCCAATCGGGTTGGGGAAATAAGATGTTGACTGTCTACAATTGCATCGTGAACCAGCACGATCTGAGACTGGTCGCACTTGCCGCGCTGATCTGCGGGATTTCCTGTTTCTCTGCTGTCAGTCTGCTTCGCCACATCAGCCGCTCTACAGACCGGAATCGGCTGGCCTGGCTGATGATCGCGGCCACTTCGACCGGTTTCGGCATCTGGGCAACGCATTTCATCGCCATGCTTGCATTCACGCCGGGCATACCCAGTGCCTACGATCCCTGGCTCTCCGTGCTCTCGCTCGCCGCCTCGGTCGCGCTGACGGCGGCCGGCATGTGGATCGCCACCTTGCGGGACGAGTTCGAGTATCGTCTCGTCGGCGGCGCCGTTCTGGGCGGCGGTATCGCAGCCATGCACTATATCGGCATGGCGGCATTCGAGGTTCAGGGCCGGATCGAATGGAACCTGTTGCTTGTCGCCGTTTCCTTGCTGGCGGGCGTAGTGCTTGCGGCGCTGGCGCTGCATGTCGTTCTGCGCCGTCCCTCCTTGGCAGCAACATCCGTCGGCGCGGTGCTGCTGACGCTGGCGATCTGCACCTTGCATTTCATCGCCATGGGGGCCGTCTCGATCTTTCCCGATTCCTCGATCGTCATATCCGAATACACGATCGAGCCGACCTCGCAGGCTTTCGCGGCCGCCGCCGCCACGCTGGTGATCCTGGTGCTGTCGGCATCGGCGCTGTGGATCGATTTGCGCTTCCGTCGCCAAAAACTCGAGGTCGACCGCATGCACGGCCTGGCCAATGCCGCCGTGGAGGGCCTGATCGTCTGTGACGGCAACCGCATCGTCAGCGCCAATGACAGCATGGGCAAGCTGACCGGCACGCCGGCCGCGACATTGAACGGCATGGAGTTGGGCGAGATCTTCGACGAACGCAAAGCAAGCGAGGCGGAAGGCCAGCCGTGGGAGGCGGAGTTGAGGAACCGCGACGGAACGCGAATTCCCGTCGAACTGATCGCCCGAAGCATCGACTATTGCGGCAAGCCCCACAACGTCATTGCCGTTCGCGACATTCGCGAGCGCAAGAAGGCGGAAGAGGAGATCCTTCGCCTCGCCCATTTCGACCCGCTGACGGGACTTGCCAACCGCCGCTCCTTTTCCAGCCGTCTCGACGCGGAAATCGCATCGATGAACCGGAACGCCAATGCCGACAAGGGCGCCAAACCCCGGCATCTCGCGCTTCTGCTGTTCGACCTCGACCGTTTCAAGGAGGTGAACGACCTTTACGGGCATGGCGCCGGCGATGCGATGCTGCAGAAGGTGGCGACCTGCGCTGCCGGCGTTCTGCGCCACGGCCAGTTGCTTGCGCGCCTCGGCGGCGACGAATTCGCCATCATCGCCCCCAACCTGCCCGACCCGCAGGCAGCGGGCCGCATTGCGGGGGCGCTGCTCGCCGCCATGCGTGAGGAGAACCGGGCTGCGGCTGGCGGCGGGCTGGTCTCGGCCAGCATCGGCATCGCGGTCTATCCGCTCGATGCCGAGGACCAGACCAGCCTGATCAGCCATGCAGATACGGCACTTTATCGCGCCAAGACCGAAGGCCGGGACACCTATCGCTATTTCGAGGCGTCGATGGGCGCCGAAGCCCGCGACAAGCGCATTATGGAGCACGAATTGCGCCAGGCCGTGGTGCGCGGCGAGTTCTACCTCGTCTACCAGCCGCAGAAGGAGATCAGCAGCGGCAGAATGGTCGGCTTCGAAGCCCTGATCCGCTGGCGCCATCCCGAACGCGGTGACGTCTCCCCAGCAATATTCATTCCGGTGGCCGAAGACAGCGGCGCCATTGGACAGATCGGCGACTGGGTGCTCGACGCCGCCTGCGAGGAAGCCGCCCGCTGGGAAAATCCGCTGACGGTCGCCGTCAACGTCTCCGCGGTCCAGCTTCACAATCCCAATTTCAGCCGCAAGGTCCACGAGACCCTGCTGAAGACAGGTCTTGCCCCGACAAGGCTGGAACTTGAGATCACCGAAACCGCGCTGGTGAAGGACATGCCGCGTGCGCTGGCAACCCTGCGGCAGGTCAAGTCGCTTGGTGTGCGCGTGGCTATGGACGATTTCGGAACCGGCTATTCCTCGCTTTCCAACCTGCGCGCCTTCCCCTTCGACAAGATCAAGATCGACTCGTCCTTCATCAAGGCAGTCGACACCAACGGTCAGGTCGCAGCGATCGTGCGCGCCGTGCTGGGGCTGGGGCGCGGCCTTGGTCTGCCGGTTCTTGCGGAAGGCGTCGAGACGCTTGGCGAGCTGAAGTTCCTTGATGCGGAAGCCTGCGAGATCGGCCAGGGCTACTATCTCGGCAAGCCGGCACCCATCGAAGCGTTCGACGACCTGACCGGCCACGGCAAGCGCACTCCGGTGCGCGCCGACAGTCGGGATGGCAGTCTCGTATTGCTCAAGCCAAGCGTGCGCTCAGCCTAGTCGCTTACGATCCGAGTGCCGTCTCGACCAGCCGCCTGGCATCCGGCCCCGACCATTCGGCCGGGCCGTTCATATGGGCGATCAGGCAGCCTTCGCCGTCGATCAGCATGGTGACGGGAAGGCCGAGCGCCAGGCCGCGCGCCTTGAGGTCGTTGAACAGTGCCACCGTCGAATCCCGGTAGTAGCCGAGCGCGCTGACGCCGGTGTCCTTGAGAAACTTCTTCGGCTTCACATCGTCACCGGCATCGACATTGACGGCGACGACCTGAAAGGCGTCGCTGCCTTTCTCCTTCTGCAGCGCATCGAGCGCCGGCATTTCGGCGCGGCACGGCGCACACCACGTCGCCCAGAGATTGAGCAGCACCGTCTTGCCGGCATGGTCGGCGATGGTCATCGGCTTGCCGTCCGGACCATTGAAGGCAAGGCTCTTCATCGACTGCGGCGGATCGGCGGGCAACAGCGCGGCGACCTCGCCGGTGGCGGCGGCGGCGATCTTCTTGGCGCGGTCGCTTTTGGCCGCGCAGGCGACGTCATCCTTGCTGCCGCCGACCGCCGCCTGGGCCGGTGCGTTGTTGCCAGACCGGCTCTCGCTGACATATACCGCGACCGCGCCGGCCAGCGCTCCCGCCACCAGGGCGGCGAGGATCAGGCGCGGGGCCGGGAAAAATCTGTTTCCGTCTGCCATTTTCTCAAAACTGCTCCGAAGCACGGGTTTTATAGCGATGAGCGACAAGAAGACCAGCAACCAGATGTGGGGCGGACGATTTGCCTCGGGTCCGGCCGCGATCATGGAAGCGATCAACGCGTCGATCTCGTTCGACCGCAAACTCTACGCGCAGGACATCCGCGGCTCGATCGCCCATAGTGAGATGCTGGCGCAAACGGGCATTATTTCGGCGGCCGATCAAGAAAAAATCGCTCACGGCCTGAACACGATCCTGAAAGAGATCGAGGCTGGCAGCTTCGAGTTTTCGACCAAGCTCGAAGACATCCATATGAATGTCGAGGCCCGCCTTGCCGACCTGATCGGCCCGGCCGCCGGCCGCCTGCACACCGCGCGCTCGCGCAACGACCAGGTGGCGGTGGATCTGCGGCTTTGGGTCAAGGACGAGTGCTTCCGCGTCGCCGAGGCGCTGAAGGGGCTCATCTCTGCATTGCTGGAGCGGGCCGAGGAGCATGCGGCGACGGTGATGCCGGGCTTTACCCATATGCAGGCGGCGCAGCCGGTGACCTTCGGCCACCATTGCATGGCCTATGTCGAGATGTTTGCGCGCGACCTGTCGCGCGTGCGCGATGCCATCGAACGCATGGATGAGAGCCCGCTCGGTGCTGCCGCGCTTGCCGGCACCAGCTTCCCGATCGACCGCCACCAGACCGCCAAGGCGCTCGGCTTCCGTGAGCCGATGCGCAATTCGCTGGACAGCGTTTCCGATCGCGATTTCGCGCTGGAGTTCCTCGCCATGGCGGCGATCTGCGCCACGCATCTGTCGCGGTTGGCCGAGGAGATCATCATCTGGTCGACGCCGCAATTCGGCTTCATCAGGCTGTCGGACTCGTTTTCCACCGGCTCCTCGATCATGCCGCAGAAGAAGAACCCCGACGCCGCCGAACTGGTGCGCGGCAAGACCGGCCGAGTCAACGGCCATCTGGTTGGCTTGCTGACGGTGATGAAGGGCATGCCTTTGACCTATGGCAAGGACATGCAGGAAGACAAGGAATCGGTCTTCGATGCCGCCGAGACGCTCGACCTGATGCTGGCGGCGATGACCGGCATGGTCTCGGACATGGCGGTCAACGCCGCCGCGATGAAGAAGGCCGCCGGTTCCGGCCACGCGACCGCGACCGACCTCGCCGACTGGCTGGTGCGCACGCTCGGCCTGCCGTTCCGCGAGGCGCATCATGTCACCGGCCGCGCCGTGGCGCTGGCCGAGGAAAAAAAGGTGAGCCTGGAGAAGCTTTCGCTGGAGGACCTGCAGTCGATCAACCCCGGCATCACATCGGATATTTTCTCGGTGCTGGCGGTGCAGAACTCGGTCAAGAGCCGCACCAGTTTCGGCGGCACCGCGCCATCGGAAGTGAGGAAGCAGATTCGTTACTGGAAAAAGCGACTGGCGAAAGGCTGATGCCCCGATATTGCCACCGGCAATATCACGGATATTGCAGCCGGCAATATCCCGGGGTGCAATACGCCGAGAACTCGGTTAAAAGCGGCGGCTGACAAAACGTTTCGGACGGATGGATCGATGACCGGAAGCAGGATTTTGGTGACGCTGACGCTGCTGGCGGCGATGGCCGCCGTGACCGCCTGCGGCCGCAAGGCCGGTCTCGACACGCCCTATGAAGCCGCCGAACAGGCGCGCAAGGATGCCGAGAGGGCCAAGCAGCCGCTGCCGCCGGAGCCGGAAAAACCGGTCAAGGACAAGAAATTCATCCTCGACCCGCTGATCTAGAACCGATCAGATCGGGTTTGGTCTTCTGAACCCGATCTCGTCGCGCTCCAACTTTCCGGAACCACTCTCGTGAACCATTTCGACTACCGCGACGGCGTGCTGCATGCCGAGGACGTGGCAATCCCCGATATCGCCGCACAGGTCGGCACGCCGTTCTACTGCTACTCCACCGCCACTTTGACCCGGCACTACCGCGTGTTCGCCCAGGCCTTTGCCGGGCTCGACACGCTGGTCTGCTACGCCATGAAGGCCAATTCCAACCAGGCCGTGCTGCGGACGCTGGCCAGGCTCGGCGCCGGCGCCGACGTGGTCTCGGAAGGCGAATTGCGCCGGGCGCTGGCCGCCGGCGTCCCGGCCAGCAAGATCCTGTTCTCCGGCGTCGGCAAGACCGCGCGCGAAATGGACTTTGCGCTGGAAGCCGGCATCCTGTGCTTCAACGTCGAGTCGGAGCCTGAACTTGAGCTTCTGTCGGCCCGCGCCGTCGCGCTCGGCAAGGTGGCGCCGATCTCGCTGCGCATCAATCCCGATGTCGACGCCAAGACCCACAAGAAGATCTCCACCGGCAAGGCCGAGAACAAGTTCGGCATTGCCTGGCAGCGGGCGCGGCAGGTCTATGCTCGGGCAGCGACGCTTCCGGGCATCAAGATCACCGGCATAGACACCCATATCGGCAGCCAGATCACCGAGTTGCAGCCCTTCGACGACGCCTTCGCCCTGCTGGTCGAGCTGGTCGGCGCGCTGCGCGCCGATGGCCATGCCATCGATCATGTCGATCTCGGCGGCGGGCTGGGCATTCCCTATCGTGTCGACAACAACCCGCCGCCCTTGCCAGATGCCTATGCCCAGGTCGTCAGGAAGCATGTCACCAAGCTCGGGCTGAAGGTGATGTTCGAGCCGGGCCGGCTGATCGTTGGCAATGCCGGTATCCTTGTTTCGGAAGTGATCTTCGTGAAGGAAGGCGACGCCAAGAATTTCCTCGTCGTCGACGCCGCCATGAACGATCTGATCCGGCCGACGCTCTACGATGCCTTCCACGACATCAGGCCGGTCGTGCAGCCGCCGGCCGACACGCCTCGCATGATGGTCGACGTGGTCGGCCAGGTCTGCGAGACCGGTGACTATCTCGGCCTCGACCGTGACTTGCCCAGGCTGAAGGCTGGCGATCTGGTTGCCGTCTCCACGGCCGGCGCCTACGGCGCCGTGCAGGCCGGCACCTACAACACCCGGCTATTGGTGCCCGAGGTTCTGGTCGACGGCGATCGTTTCCACGTCGTGCGTCCGCGCCTGACCTATGACGATCTGATCGGGTTGGATTCGGTGCCCGACTGGCTTGCGTAGAAGCCTCCGTCCGGCGACGCTACAGCCGGTTCTGGAGGAGCGCCCTTGTGTCGGCGATCCTGTCTTCGTCGCGGCGGTAGAACGTCCATTGCTTGATGCGCTTGGGCCGCAGCAGGCCGGCCTGGGTAAGCACGCGCATATGCTCGGAGAGCGTCGCTTGCGTGATGCCAAGCTTCTCGGCGATCAGCAGCGCGCAAACGCCGTCCTCGACCAGGTCGCCGTCGGCCTGGGCCGGGAAATGCGCGCGCGGATCCTTCAGCCAGTCGAGGATCTGCAGCCTGCGTTCGTTGGCGATCGCCTTGAAGACATCAACCTCTTGCATTTAGCCATTTTGCCAAGTTACTAATTACTGTCAATCCCGAGGAGATCGCCATGTCGCAGGGCAACACCGTCACGCGCGAGCGCATTGCCGCGATGGAACCGCGCATCCGGCCCTATATCAGGCACACGCCGGTGCTGCACGTCGACATGGCCGACTTCGACCGGCCGTCGCTGGCGGTCGACCTCAAGCTCGAATGCCTGCAGCATTCCGGTTCGTTTAAGGCGCGCGGCGCCTTCACCAACCTGCTCGAACGGCCGGTTCCCGCAGCCGGCGTCGTCGCCGCCTCGGGCGGCAATCATGGCGCCGCCGTCGCCTATGCCGCCATGCGGCTTGGCCACAAGGCGACCATCTTCGTTCCCGAAGTGAGCCCACAGGCCAAGCTGGACCGCATTCGCGGCTATGGCGCAGACCTCGTCGTCGGCGGTGCTCGCTATGCCGAGGCGCTGGCCGCCAGTGAACGTTTCGCGCAGGAAACCGGCGCCTTGCAGATCCACGCCTTCAACCAGGAGGAGACGCTGGTCGGCCAGGGCACGCTCGGGCTCGAGATCGAGAACGACTTGCCTGAGATCGACACGCTGCTCGTCGCCGTCGGCGGTGGCGGCTTGATCGGCGGCATCGCCGCCTGGTATGCCGGCCGCATTCGCATCATCGCCATCGAGCCGGAGGGCGCGCCGACGCTTCATCGCGCCTTCGAGGCCGGCCATCCCGTCGACGCCCCGGCGGAAGGCATCGCCGCCGATTCGCTGGCGCCGAAGCGCGTCGGCGAAATGATGTTCCCGATCGCCGAAGCCTTCGTCGAACGCTCCATCCTGGTCAGCGACGACGACATCATCGCCGCCCAGAAGGCGCTGTGGAACCGGGTGCGCATCATCTCCGAGCCGGGTGGAGCTGCCGCCTTCGCCGCGATCCTGTCCGGCCGCTACACGCCGGCACCTGGCGAACGCGTCGCCGTGCTGGTCTGTGGCGCCAACGCAAACCCCGCCAATTTCTGATTGCAACCAGTGCGGCGAGCTTCACGTTTTTTGAAAGCGCCTCGCCTTTGCCGTGTTTGCTGGTATTCTTCGAGTCGTGAGGATCGGGCTATCCCGCCTGATTCCAGGAAGGGCCGATGACGCAACGACCCACCTCTAGCGATCGCGGTCTCGCCGGGCGCCTTGCGCTCAGCCGGCTGGCGACGCGGGTCTCGATGATGGTTGAGCGCGGCTGGCCGTTGCTGCTGCCGCTGATCATTGTCGCCAGCCTGTTCCTGAGTATCTCCTGGTTCGGCGTTTTCTCGCGGCTGCCGGATGTGGTGCGCATCGGCCTTGTCGTCGCGTTCGGCGTGGCGGGGCTGGCGGCGCTCTATCCGCTACGCTTCTTCCGCCTGCCTGGTGCCGCCGAGGTCGATCGCCGCATCGAGGCCGCAAACAAACTGCTGCACAGCCCCGTGCTGGTGCAGGCCGACCGGCCAAGCGGCAAGGAAAGCAGCTTCTCGCAGGCGCTGTGGCGCGAACACCAGAAGCGCATGGCGGCAAGGCTCGATAGCCTCGGCGCCGACCTGCCGCGCACCCGCGTGCCGGAGCGCGACCCCTGGGCGCTGCGCGCCGTGGCCGCACTCCTGCTCGTCACCGCCTTTGCCTTCTCCTTCGGGCCGACCGGCGGCAGGATAGCCGACGGCTTCAGCGCCCACGGCGCGCACGATGCCGTGCCGCCGCGCATCGATGCCTGGGTGACGCCGCCCGCCTACACCGGCAAGCCGCCGGTCTTCCTGACCGCCGACGCCAACCAGGCGACGCCGACATTTCATGTCCCCGAGGGCAGCGATGTCTCCTTGCGTGTCACCGGCGGCTCGGGCGAGGAAACGCTCGCCTATGCCGACAAGGATGGCAATGCGCGCACCATCGACCCGGCCGGGCCGCAGGCCGCCACCGCCAAGCCTGCTGCAATCCCGGCGGCGCCAGCCAAGATACGCCAGTTCACGGGCAAGCTGACCGGTGACGGCACGCTGACGCTGAAATCGGGTGAGGATCAACTCGGACGCTGGGCCTTTGCCGTGATCGCGGACAAGCCGCCGCAGATCCGCTTCGTCGGTGAGCCCAAGCGCGCCGCCAATGGCGCCTTCGAACTCAACTACCAGATCGACGACGATTATGGCGCGGCCACCGCCAAGGCGGTCTTCGAACAGGCCGACCCGCAGGCGCCGGGTGCACACCCGCTCTACGGCCCGCCCGACATGCCGCTGGCGCTGCCGCGCCGCGGCGGCAAGTCGAATGCCGCCAAGACCACCAAGGACCTGACCGAGCATGTCTGGGCCGGCAGCAGCATCAAGCTGACGCTGGTCGCCACCGACGACGCCGGCCACACCGCGTCGAGCGAGACCAAGACGCTGGTGATGCCGGAGCGGCCGTTCGCCAACCCGCTGGCGCGGGCGGTGATCGAGCAGCGCCGCTTGCTGGCGCTCGACGCCAATGCGAGGCCGCGCGTGCTCGACCTGATCGACGCCATCACGCTGCGGCCCGAAGACACCTTCGACAACATGTCCCACTACCTCGCCATCATGAGCGCGCGCAGCCGGCTGAAGCTGGCCGGCAACGACGATCAGTTGCGCAGCGAGGTCGCCTATCTCTGGGAAATCGCGCTCGGCATCGAGGAGGGCAACCTCTCGGCCGCGGAGAAGCGGCTGCGCCAGGCGCAGCAGGCCCTGCAGGACGCCATCAAGAACGGCGCCAGCGACCAGGAAATCGAAAAGGCGATGAAGGAACTGCGCGAGGCGATGAACCAGTTCCTGCAGGAATTCGCCGAACGCGCCA
This sequence comes from Mesorhizobium loti, assembly GCA_002356515.1. Taxonomy (NCBI): domain Bacteria; kingdom Pseudomonadati; phylum Pseudomonadota; class Alphaproteobacteria; order Hyphomicrobiales; family Phyllobacteriaceae; genus Mesorhizobium; species Mesorhizobium loti. The sequence goes on from AP017605.1 coordinate 3,375,975, forward strand.
AGCAGAACCCGAACGCGCCGCAGATGCAGCAGAACGGCCAGGAACTGCGCCAGAGCGACATCGACCGGATGATGGACCAGATCGAGAATCTGGCGAAGTCGGGCGACCGCGACAAGGCGCAGCAATTGCTGTCGCAGCTGCAGGACATGATGAACAATCTCCAGGCCGGCCGTCAGCAGCAGGGCGGTGAGCAGGACAGCCAGATGCGCCAGCAGATGGACAAGCTCGGCGAGATCCTGCGGCGCCAGCAGGAGATGATGAACGACACCTTCCGTATGGACCAGATGCAGCGTGGCGAGCGTCAGCGCGGAGAGAACCGCGACGAGCAACTTGGCCAGGGCGGCGGCGAGAACCAGGACAAACCCGGCGTTGGCAAGGACCGCGATCCGCTCGCCAGGCCGAAGCCGATGACGCCGCAGGAATTCGCCGATGCGCTGAAGCAGCTTCAGGAAGGCCAGGGCCAGCTGAAAAGCGATCTCGATAGGCTGAAGAAGAGCCTCGAAGGCATGGGCATGGAGCCCAATGAAGGATTTGGCGAGGCCGGCAAATCCATGGGCAATGCCGAGCAGGCGCTTGGCGAGGGCCAGGGCGACGAGGCCGTCGGGCACCAGGGCCGGGCGCTCGAGGCGCTGCGCAAGGGCGCCAAGGACATGATGAAGCAGATGCAGGCCATGCAGGGCGACCAGGGCGGCAGCCAGGAAGGCGGGCGTCAGCAGAATGCCGACCGCGACCCGCTCGGCAGGCCGCGCGCCAGCCAGGGTCCCGATTTCGGCGATTCGGTGAAAGTCCCCGACGAGATCGACGTCCAGCGCGCCCGTCAGATCCTTGAAGCGATCCGCAAGCGGCTCGGCAACGCGCTCAGCCCGGATATCGAGCGCAGCTATCTCGAACGGCTGCTTGAGCTGAAATAGGGACCGCCGCCCCCAGGCCCTGCCCGACCCCCCTCCCGAACGGTTGCAACACCATGCCGAAGCTCGGTACTGTCACGCCCATCCTGCGCATCTTCGATGTGGCCAAGGCGCATGAATTCTACGTCGATTTTCTCGGTTTCGAAGTGCAGTTCGAACACCGTTACGCAGACAATACGCCGCTTTACACAGGCATTTATCGCGACGGCTGCGTCTTGCATCTAAGCGAACATCATGGCGACGGCGCGCCGGGCTCTCATCTCCGGATCGAGACGACCGACATTGCGGGTCTCCACCACGAGTTGACCGAAAGAAAGTACCGCTTTGCCAGGCCGGGGTTGGAGGAGACCCCTTGGAAGACGAAGGAGGTCACGGTCGCCGACCCGTTCGGCAACCGCCTGACCTTCTATGAGGATGTCAGGGACTGACCTTGCCTGTTGACGAACGCCTCGCGGATCGCCTCCTGCATACCATCGATCGCCTCGCCTGACGCGTTCGGGCTGCGATGCATCACCACATTGGACGAATCGATGTCGCCGAACCCGTCGGCCGACGTCAGTTCACGGCAACCGTCCGGGATGTTGCTGCGCGAGATCGGCGCGATCGCCAACCCCGAGGTGACCGCAAGCTTCAGACCACCGGTGGTGTCGCTGGTATAGGCGACACGATAGGCAAGCCCGCGCTGCTCCAGCGACTTGATGGCGAAGTCCTTGCACCAGCTGACCCTGTTATAGAGCGCGATCGGCACCGGCCGTTCCTCGTGCATGTGATGCAGCGTCGACGTCACCCAGACCGTCGGGTCGTGCATCAGCACTTCGCCGCCGGCCGGATCCTGCCATTCGAACACCACGCATAGATCAAGTTCGCCGGCGGCGAGCGCCGCCAGCTGCGCCTCCGAATGCGCGTAGCGTACGGTGACCTCGACCTTGGTGTGACGCTTCGAGAATGCGCCCAGCGCGCGCGACAGGATGGCGTGGCCATATTCCTCCGGAATGCCGATGCGCACCGGCCCGCCGAGCGGCGGCGCCGCCATCGACGCCGCCGTTTCGTCGAGCAGCGAGACGATGCGGCGGGCGTTGACGATGAGCTCGACGCCACGCCGCGTCAGCGCGACACCGCGCGAGCCGCGCTCGAACAGGCTATCGCCGACCAGCTCTTCAAGTTTCTTCATCTGCATCGACACGGCCGACTGTGTGCGGCCGGCCTGCTCGGCCGCCCTGGTGAAATTGCCGGCCTCGGCAATGGCGACGAAGGTGCGCAGGAGATCGCTGTCGAGGGTCGGGCGCATGCTATCCATCATAAGCAGATTTGATCGCTGGCATCATTCCAATTCGTTTGCAACATGTCAAACGCCGGACGATAGTTGCCTCACCCATTGGATATGCGGCTGCGAAATCGGCCGCGGACCAATCAAAGAGTCCTCACTCGTGCCCGCTGCCCGAAACGGTGGCGGGTTCTTTTTGCTCCGCAGGCGAAAGCTTCGGACCACACGCGCAGGAGCCGGAACGCAGATGCAGAATAGGATGGTGCGTGGCATCCTGAGCCTGTGTCTGGGCGTGCTGGTGTTCTCGCTGCAGGACCCGCTCGTCAAAGCCGTGTCGAGCGGTTACCCGGTGACCGAAGTGATGGCGATCCGTTCTATCATCGCCTTGCCGATCCTGATCGTCCTCGTCCACGCCGATGTCGGGCTGTCGGCAATCCTGTCGAAGCGGTTCGGCTTGCTGACAATCCGCGCCTTCATCCAGTTCAGCTCCTACACCGTGTATTATCTGGCCATTGCCGCGCTGCCGCTGGCCGACGCGGTGGCGCTCTATTTCATGGCGCCGCTGTTCATCATGGCGCTGGCCGGGCCGTATCTTGGCGAACGCGCCTCATGGCGAACGCTGGCGACCGTGCTGATCGGACTGCTAGGCGTCATCGTTATGGTGCGCCCCGGCGCCGGCCTGTTCGACTGGGCCGCGCTGTTGTCGCTCGGCTCGGCGGCGCTCTACGGCTTCTCGCAGCTGATGGCCCGCAAGATCGGCGATACCGAATCGTCCACCGTCATGGCCTTCTATCAGAACGGCGCCTATCTCATCGGCGCGGCCGTCGTTGCCGGCACATTCCACCTGGCCGGCATAACCCACGCCGTCCACCCCAGTGTCGAATTCCTGGTGCGGCCCTGGATATGGCCGACGCTGTCGGATTTCCTCAAAATGGCCGCCTGCGGTTTCGTCGCCTCCGCCGGCATGATCCTGCTGTCGCAGGGCTACCGGCTGGCGCCGGCCAACCGCGTCGCCACCTTCGAATACACCGGCATTCTGTGGTCGCCGCTGTGGGGTTTCCTGTTCTTCGCCGAGGTGCCCAGGTCGACGACCGTGATCGGCGCGGCGCTGATCATCGGCGCCGGCCTGCTGGCGCTCAACACCGGGCGGCGCGTGAGTACAGCGCCGGTGCTTGCCGTCAGAGATCCAGCCTGATCAGGCGAAACAGATCAGCGCCCGTTCGACGCGCGAGCGGATTTCGGCCAGCGTGAAGGGCTTTTGCACGACATCGAGGATGATGCCGTTCAATTCCTCGGCGCGCTCACGCTGATCGGCATAACCGGTCATCAGCATGATCTTCATCGCCGGGAAAAGGGCCGCCGCCGCGATCGCCATTTCGATGCCGTCCATCTCCGGCATGCGGATGTCGGAGACGACGAGATCGTAGCCACCATGCGCGGCGCGGATCAGCGCCAGGCCTTGGGCGCCGTCGGCGGCGATATCGATTGCGTGGCCGGCGCGTTCGAGCGCGCGGGCTGCGAGGGTGCGGACGGATTCATCGTCCTCGACGATCAGAAGCTTTGCCATGGCCGGCAATTTGGCCGCGAAAAGTTGACTTTTCCTGAAAGTGCCCAGCGCCCGACCGGGCTAATTTTTCCGCCGTCGTTAAGGCCTTTTTCAGAACTTGTCGGCTGAAGGCAACGGCTTCACGCATCGCCTTTAACGACACCCACGAACGGCAATTCACGGAAGGCGTGCGCGACGTCCATGCCATAGCCGACGACGAAATAATCGGGGCAGTCGAAGCCGACATAATCGGCGGTGAGCGCCGTCTGGCGGCGCATGCGCTTGTCGAGCAGCACGGCGATGGCGCAGCTTTTCGCACCGCGCGACAGCATCAGGTCGCGGGTGAAGGTCAGCGTCTTGCCCGATTCCAGAATGTCGTCGATCAGCAGCACGTCGCGGCCGGCGACCTCATTGTCGATGTCGCGCAGCACCCTCACCTCGCCGCTGGTGGTACCGGCGCCATAGCTGGAAATGAAAATGAACTCGACCTCGGGCGACAGGCCGACATCATGCATGGCGCGGATCAGGTCGGCGGCGAAGATGAACGAGCCCTTCAGCACCGAAATCACCAAGAGATCGTGATAATCGTGCCCGGCGATCTCCTTGGCGAGTTCGAGATTGCGGCGCGCAATCGCCGATGCCGAAAACAGGACTTCGATGTCCTTGTCGCGTACGATTGGCATTGCTGGTCTTCCCCGGTGATCGCCTATGGGGCGAAAGTAACCAAAACGGTCCTTACGCCGTTCTTAGGCACGTCGAGGCGGCTGGCAAAGCCGAATCTTTCGCCTGATGCCAGCGAATGGCCGGATGTCCCCAACGTATAGCGGGTCGTGCGCCCGTCATTGCCGGTCACGCGGATTTCGAGCGGCGGCATTGTCGCCGGCCCCATCCCGTCATTGGCGGCCTCGCCATCGACGAACAGCACCGGATTGGCGCCCGAGACGTCGACGCGCGAGGTGACGCCCGAAATGGTCAACGCCGACGCCTGCGCGCCGGACAGGAACGGCGCCTGGCGCACCAGCGCATGACCGCCCGAAACCCAGAAGGCGGCAAGGGCGGCGCCGATACCGACCATCCAGAAGATCGGCCCGCCGCGCACGGCCGGCGGCCGTTCCGCCGGCGGTTCCGGCTTGCGCAGCATGTCCATGCCCTCGATGGACGGCGTGACAATCAGGCGCGGCGGCGGTGAAACGCTTCCCACGGTAGGGGCAAGGCGCGGCATCACTTCATAGTCGGCATCGACGATATCGGCCGCTGGGCCGCGCATGATCCGGTCCACCACGGCAATTGCCGGGGCATCGGTCATGATTTCGCCGGAAACCGGGCGCGCGGTTCGTTCGTCAGCCATCATGGCCCCGTTATTGCGCGTGTTCGCTTTTCGTTTCTTTTGCGTAAACAAAAATGGTTAACGCTTCCCCACCGGAGCCCTCGTGACGCGCCGAAACAACCCAGGAATTAACCGCCGGTTAACCATGCCGGCCGATGGTCTTTTCGCAGAACAGGCAGGCCTAGAGCTGCCAGGAATTTCAGGTCGTCGAAATTGATTCGCTTCGAAAATGTCGGCCTCCGCTATGGCATGGGTCCGGAAATCCTCCGTGACATCTCCTTGCATATACCGGAGCGCTCCTTCCAGTTCCTGAGCGGACCTTCGGGCGCCGGCAAGACGACGCTGCTGCGCCTTCTGTTCATGTCGCTGAAGCCGACGCGTGGGCTGATCACCATTTTCGGCAAGGACCGCTCGCGCATCTCGCGCACCGAACTGCCGCATCTGCGGCGCCGCATCGGCGTGGTGTTCCAGGATTTTCGCCTGCTCGACCACATGACCACCTATGAGAATGTCGCGCTGCCGCTGCGCGTGCGCGGGCGCGAGGAAGCAAGCTACCGCACCGATGTCACCGAGTTGTTGAAATGGGTGGGGCTGGGCGAGCGCATGCATGTGCTGCCGCCGGTCCTGTCGGGCGGCGAGAAGCAGCGCGCCGCCATCGCCCGCGCCCTGATCGAGCAACCGGAGATCCTGCTGGCCGACGAACCGACCGGCAATGTCGATCCGCCGCTGGCGCGGCGCCTGCTCAGGTTGTTCATCGAACTCAATCGACTGGGCACCGCCGTGGTGATCGCCACCCACGACCTCGGCCTGATGGAACAGGTCGACGCACGCCGCATGATCCTGGCCGGCGGAAGGCTGGACATCTATGACTGACCTGTCCGCCGAACATCTTGAACAGCATGAGCAGGACGCCGAGGCGGCCGAGGCAAGGCCGCGCGCCCAGCGGCGTATGGCGCCGATCGTGCCGGCGCAGAACATCGCCGGCCGGGCGCTCGTCCTGGTCATTGCCATCATGACCTTCCTGTCCTGCCTGACCTTCGGCGCGGTGACGCTGGTGCGTGACACCGCTTCGGTCTGGGAGAACCAGATTTCGCGCGAGGCAACGATCCAGATCAAGCCGGCAGACGGCGTCGACATGGAAGCCGCCCTTGCCCAGGCCTCGCAGATCGCCGGCGAATTCCCCGGCGTGAAATCGACAAGGATCATCGACCGCGAGGCGACCGCGAGGCTGCTGGAGCCGTGGCTCGGTTCAGGCCTCAACATCGACGAGCTGCCGGTGCCGCGCCTGATCATCGTCACCATCGACGAGAACAGCCCGCCCGACTTCGCCGCCATGCGCGCCGCGATCACGCCGAAACTGCCAAGCGCCTCGCTCGATGATCACCGCACCTGGGTCGACCGGCTGGTGGCCATGGCCCGCACCACAGTGACCATCGGCATTGCCGTGCTGGCGCTGATGCTGTCGGCGACGGTGCTGACCGTGGTCTTCGCGACCCGCGGCGCCATGGCCGGCAATGGCCACATCATCGAGGTGCTGCATTTCGTCGGCGCCGAGGCGGCTTTCATTGCGCGCGAATTCCGCCGGCATTTCCTGGTCACCGGCATGAAGGGCGCGGCCGCCGGCGGCGCGGCGGCGGTCCTGGTCTTCATCGTCTTTTCCTGGTGGTCGTCGCGCAACATGGCGACGCCGCAGGCCGACCAGGCAACCGCTTTGTTCGGCAATTTCGCCATCGGTTCGGCGGGCTATCTCGGCGTTGTCCTGATGGTTCTGGTGATCGGCGCACTGACGGCGGCGACCTCGCATGCCACCGTCGTCGCCTATCTCAGCGACATCGACGTTCGCCAACCCGACGCATGAAAAAGGGGCATGCCTTGGCGAGGATGGAAGCAAAGTGATCACGGATGGAGAACCGGCGTAACGCAAATTGCGTCTTTTACCTACCAAAGGCCGCATTTCGGGATTAACCATATGGCTATGGACGTGCGGGATTCGACCGGGACGGTTGGACAGATGCCAGTGGTGGTTGCGCGTCTGCGCGACCATAGCGGGATTAGCCGTTTAAAGACCGCACTGCGGATATCCGCGCTTTCTCTTCTCGTCCTTGCAACGTTGTTTGCCGGCGGCTTCGGCTGGTTCGCCAACAAGGTTGCCCATCTGACCACGCCCGCCAATCCGCAGAAGGCTGATGCCATCATCGTGCTCACCGGCGGCCAGTCGCGCCTCGACGCCGCGATGGATCTGCTGGCGTCCGGCAAGGGCGAGCGGCTGTTGATCAGCGGCGTGCATCCTTCCGCCAGCCGTCGTCAGCTCCAGGTCGCGACCGGCGGCGACAAGAAATTGTTTTCCTGCTGCGTCGACATCGACCGCGCCGCGCTCGACACGATCGGCAATGCCGAGGAAAGCGCCAAATGGGTCGAAAGCCATGCCTACAGCACGGTGATCCTCGTCACCAACAACTATCACATGCCGCGCAGCCTGCTGGAAATGGGCCGGCTGCTGCATGGCGCCAAGCTGGAGCCCTATCCAGTGGTCAATTCCAACCTCGACAATGGCGGCTGGCTGACCAAGCCACGGGCGTTGCGTGTGCTGTTCACCGAATACACCAAATATCTGCTGGCGCTGGCGCGCGGCATCGTGCCGGTGAAGCAGACGCCCGACGGCGTCGCGCTGGCCGAGACCGCGGCCGGCGGCTGATCCAGATATCAGTCCTTGGCGGCAGCGCCTGACATCCCCTTGAGACGCGCAACCTCCTGTTCGAGTTGCTGAATGCGTCTGTCCCGCTCGCCAAGCGCTGCGGCCACGTCAGCCGCCTCGAAGCGCTGCGGGATGTGTTGCGGGCAGTTGGAATCCCAGGCCGAGACCGTGAACAGGATGACCTGTTCTGGACGTGCCTTGTAATCTTGCGGCATCAGCTTCGCCATCAACTCGGCATCGCCTTCGACGACGCGCGCCGTACCCCAGATCTTGATGCGCTGGCGCAGCATGTAGTCGATCAGGAACAGGAAGGCGCGTGGATTGTCCGCCAGATTGCCCTGCGTGATGAACTGCCTGTTGCCGGAAAAATCCGCGAAGCCGATCGTCTTTTCGTCCAGCACCTTGAGAAAGCCGGCCGGCCCGCCACGATGCTGGATGTAGGGTTGGCCATCGCCATTGGCCGTCGACAGGAAGACGCTGGTCTGCATCTCGATGAAAGCGGCAAGGTCCGGCGTGATGACGGCTTGCCAGCCACCACGCTCCTCGACCCGGGCGTAAGACTGGCGCGAACCCTTGCGCGCCTGGATCGCCTTGACGGTCGGCGTGAAGGCGACGTCACTGGTGAAAGCATGCGCGTTCATCGAAAGCCTCCTTGCGGGATGGCGCTAGAGCCCGAGCGCCGACAATGTCGGGTGATCATCCGGGCGGCGCCCGAGTGGCCAGTGATATTTGCGGTCGGCTTCCGCGATCGGCAGGTCGTTGATGCTGGCGATGCGCAGGCGCATCAGCCCGTGCTCGTCGAACTCCCAGTTCTCATTGCCGTAGCTGCGGAACCAGGAGCCGCTGTCGTCGTGCCATTCATAGGCGAAGCGCACGGCGATGCGGTTGCCGTGGAAGGCCCAGACCTCCTTGATCAGCCGGTAGTCGAGCTCGCGGCTCCATTTGCGCGTCAGGAAGGCCTGGATGGCATCGCGGCCTTGCAGGAATTCGGCGCGGTTGCGCCAGCGGCTCTCGGTCGTATAGGCGAGCGCGACCCGTGCCGGATCGCGCGAATTCCAGGCATCCTCGGCCATCCGCGCCTTTTGCGCTGCGGTCTCGGCGGTGAAAGGCGGAAGCGGCGGGCGGCTTTCAGACATGGGAATCCTCTACGGTATGAAGGGCGGGACCGGCGGACACCGCCAGCCCTTTCCGGATTCACGCAGCATCGCGGACAGAAACAACCGGAAAATCGATCTCGGTCTGGGCAACTTCATTGATATAGTTGGTCCAGACGTTCAGGGCGACATGCTGGACGATCTCGACGATCTGTCCGTCGTCATAACCCGCCAGCCTCACGGCAGAGAGATCCTCATCGCTGACATGCCCGCGGCTCTGCGCAACCTTGGCGGCAAAACGCACCGCCGCGGCGGCCTTGGGGTCCGTGGAGCCACCGTGGCGGTTGGCGAGCATTTCGGCATCGTCGAGCCGGGCGAGGTTCTTGCCAAGGTAGGTGTGTGCGGACAGGCAGTAGCTGCAGCCATTGATCTCGGCGACCGCCAGCGCAATGCGCTCGCGTGTGGGTGCAGGCAACCGACCCTTGGCCAACGCCCCCGACATGGCGACATAGCCTTCGAGCGCGGCTGGACTGTTGGCGATCATGCGAAACAGGTTCGGCACGACACCAAGCTGCTTCTCGACAGCCTGCAGCACGGGTTGCGTTGCTGTGGGAGCAGCGGCGATGGACGATGGCGTGGTGATGCGCGGCATTGCGATTTCCTTGTTGGTCACGCCGCTTATTTGCACTCTTCCACTTGCCGGATGTAGATGGCATATTTGCAATTAATCCTTCCAATTTCCGGAAGAAATAATGGATCGCCTCGAGGCCATGTCCCTTTTCGTCGCGACGGTGGAGACCGGTAGCCTTTCCGCCGCCGCACGCCGCTCGGGCGTTCCACTTGCGACCGTCAGCCGCAAGATCTCAGATCTGGAACGGTATCTGCAGACACGTCTGCTGAACCGCTCGACACGCCGGCTGACGCTGACCGACGCGGGCGACGCCTATCTTGCCGCCTGCCGCCGCATTCTCGACGAGGTCGGCGAGGCCGAACGCGTCGCCGGCGGCGAATACAGCGCTCCGACCGGCGAACTGATCATCACCGCGCCGATCGTCTTCGGCCGGCTTCACGTGCTGCCGATCGTCACCGCGTTCCTCTCCACCTACCCGCAAGTGGATATCCGCCTGACGCTCGGCGACAGGATAAGCCAGTTGGCGGAGGAGCATATCGATCTCGCCATCCGCATCGGCCGGCTGCCGGACTCGCGCATGCTCGCGACCAGGGTCGGTTCGATCAGGCATGTCGTCTGCGCAAGTCCGGCTTATCTCGCCGAGCACGCGGCTCCGAAAATCCCGAAAGACCTTGAGACGCACAGCTGCATCACCTTCGAAGGCCTTGGCTCACTCGCCACATGGACCTTCTCAGTGGAAAAGGCTGACGTTCCCGTCCCTGTCCGCTCCAGGCTCCGGGTCAACACCGCCGAGGCCGCGATCGATGCCGCTATTGCAGGTGTCGGGATGACGCGCGTGCTTTCCTACCAGATCGTCGCTGCTGTGCGCTCAGGGACACTCTGCTCGGTACTCGGGGAATTCGAACCGGAGCCGTGGCCGGTAAACCTGGTGCACGCCGGCCAGGGCCGGCTACCGGTGAAACTGCGCGCCTTCCTCGATTTCGCCGCCCCACGCCTGAGGGAACGCCTGGCACAGGCGACCTGGTAGAGTGAGCCGCATCGCCCTGTTTCCTTTTTGCCGCTGCTTGGTGTAACCAACGCACACCTCCTCACCGGACCTCCCCCATGCTCTATGTCAGATCGCTGGCGTTCAACTTCGTCTTCTACGTCAATCTGATCGTCCAGATGATCCTCTGGACCCCGTATTATTTCCTGTCGCCCCGCCACCGTGCCTGGTTCGTGCCGAAATTCTGGTCGCGCAGTTGCATGTGGCTCTATGACAAGATCGCAGGCACCAAGAGCGACATCACCGGGCAGGAAAACCTGCCCGAAGGCTCCTTCATCCTGGCGCCCAAGCACCAGTCCTTCTGGGACGCAATCGCCTTCTTCCCCTTTCTTCAGGACCCGCTCTACATCCTCAAGCGCGAGCTGACCTGGATCCCGTTCTTCGGCTGGTACATCATGAAGATGCGCATGATCCCGGTCGATCGCGGCAGCCGCTCCAAAGCCCTGAAGGCTGTGGTCGCGGCGACCAAGGCAGAGATGGCGCGCAACCCGCGCCAGCTGATCATCTATCCCGAGGGCACGCGCCGGGCGCCCGGCGACGAGCCGGCCTACAAATACGGCATCGTCGAAATCTACGCGCAGCTCGGCGTTCCGGTGGTGCCGGTCGCCCATGTCGCCGGCCTCTATTGGCCGCGCCGCAAGTTCCTGCGGTACCCCGGCACCATCAAGGCGCGTTTTCTGCCGCCGATTCCGCCGGGCCTCGGCAAGGACGAGTTCATGGCGCGGCTGATCGGCGAGACGGAAGCCGCTTGCGACCAGATGCTCGTCGAGGCATCCCGCGCGCCCAGCCCTCCGGCCTTCCCGCCGACTGCGGTGAAGCGGCTGCGGGAGCTCGGCGCGAAGGCCTGAAGGCCCTTCGGCCAGGCAATCAGCCGTAGACAGCCAGGACCGTGGTCAGCACCAGCGTCGCGGCGAAGACCAGATTGATGATGCGCGAGGCAACAGGCCTGCGCAGGAAGCGCGCGAACGCGGCACCGCCAAGCAGCCACACCGCATGGATGACAGCGATCATTCCCGCCAGAACCGTCAGCTTCAGCCAAAGGCCGAGCTCGACACCGCCTTGGTTAGACGAGGCGCCGGCAAACACGGCGGCGATCGCCACATAGGCTTTGGGGTTGGCGACCGCCAGCAGAAACCCGGCCAGCCAGGTCGGGCGCGAAGCCTCGGCCGTGCGTGCCGCCAGCGGCGGCGCCGTGGCGATCTTGAAAGCGAGATAGAGAATGTAGGCGGCGGACGCGACAACCAGCACTGGCGCCAACCTCGGCATCGACCCGAGTACCGCCATGATCCCGGTCGCCACGACCAGCAAGACGGCGGCAGTGCCAACAACGATCCCCAAGGTGTAGCGCAGCGAATCGCGCAGGCCGAAGGCGGCGCCGACAGCGGTGACGCTTATCGTTGCCGGACCTGGACTGCCCATGACCACAGTGGCGGCCAGTACCAGCGCCAGCAGCGGTCGCCAAAGCTGCGGCTGCGAAAGAAGCGGCTCCGTCATTGCACCCTCTGCCTTGCCACGAGCGAAGGACGCTATGGCAAGACAGGAGCGTGGTCTTGGACGTTCGTGCGTAGAGTGGGGCCGAAGCCTCAGCTGCTCGCCCGATCGAGCTCTGCCATGTCATCGGCGGTCAGTTTCAACGAAGCCGACTTGATCAGACTGTCCATCTGCTCAGGCTTGGTGGCGCTGGCGATCGGCGCGGTGACACCCGGCCGCGCGATAACCCAGGCAAGCGCCACTTCCGCCTGCTTGGCCGAATGCCTGGCCGACACCGCGTCGAGCGCTGCCAGGATGCGCATGCCGCGCGCGTTGAGATAGTCCTTCACCCCGCCGCCGCGCTCGCTTTGGCCAAGATCGGCTTCGCTGCGGTATTTGCCACTCAGGAAACCCTTGGCCAGGCTGAAATAGGTGATGACGCCGATATCCTCGGCCACGCAGAGATCGCGCAACGGCCCATCGAAGGACGAGCGGTCGTAGAGATTGTATTCCGGCTGCAAAACCTCATAACGCGGCAGGCTGCGCAGGCTCGCCACATCGAGTGCGGCTCGCAACTGGCCCGCGTCGAGGTTCGAGCAGCCGACATGGCGGACCTTGCCCTTGGCGAGCAGTTTTTCGTAGGCGCCGAGGGTTTCCTCGTAGGGCGTGGTCGGATCCGGCCAGTGCGACAGATAGAGGTCGATGACATCGGTCTGCAGCCGCTTCAGCGAGGCATCGACGGCCTTTTCGATATAGGCGGCGGACAGGTCCCTGTGCCCCTGCCCCATATCCGAGCCGACCTTGGTGATCACCACGACCTTGTCGCGGTTGCCACGGTCCTTCATCCAGCTGCCGATGATGGTTTCCGATTCGCCGCCCTTGTTGCCCGGCACCCAGCGCGAATAGGCGTCGGCCGTATCGATGGCGTTGAGACCGCCGCCGACGAAGCGGTCGAGCAGGTCGAAAGAAGTCTTCTCATCGGCGGTCCAGCCGAAGACGTTGCCGCCCAGAACCAGCGGCGCGATGGAAAGGTCGGTGCGACCGAGACGGCGTTTCTGCAAGACGGATCTCCGTGATGATTTCGACCGGGCGGAAGCCGCCCGCTGGTTGGGTTCGGGGCCTAAGCTAGGTCTTGCCTCGCCGAGGTCAAAGGCCTGGCCGCGTTTTTCCGCAGAGCCAGCGCTTCACAAAGGCGCTATCCCCCGTGCCACTTCTTCCAGCCAATGGTCGCGGATGCCTAGCGCCTCCAGATGCTTCAGCGTGCTGAGAACGTAATCCTCGTTGCCGCCGGATTGGCCGACCGCGCCGCGCACCACCGCCGCCGCATGCGCGGCGTCCAGCCCGCCGGCATATTGCTCATGCTTGCGGTCGACGATGTAGGCCACCGCTTCGACCGTTCCGCCGCCGTCGAGGCGGACCTTGAGCGTGCGCTCGAGATAGACTGATGTGACGAGTTCGCGCTCGCGCAGATAGGCGATGACCTCGTCGCGCAATTCGCCGGGCACACGGAAACCTAGGCCGACACAGGAGCCGCCATGGTCGAGGCCGAGCACCAGTCCGGGCCGCTGGCGCGTGCCGCGGTGCACGAAGGAATAGACGCAGAGCGAGCGGCGGTAGCCGTGCAAATGGGCGCGCCGCGTCTCGACATGCGCGAAACCCGGCCGCCAGATCAGCGAGCCATAGCCAAACACCCAAAAATCGCCCATATCGCCGCGCCTGATTGCAAAAAGAATGGCACCACCGCACCGGAACCGGTGTTTTTTCCGTCCGTCCCCGGCTACCTATTCGCCAATGTCTACTTGGTTGTCGGAATCGAAGGTCCGTCCACCAACATCCATGCGTTAATGAGAGCCAAAGCATGACGTCAAGTGACGAACGCCAACCAAAGTCCCGCCGCGGCCTGTTCTGGCTTGTGGCGTTCATCGTTGTGCTGTTCGCCATTTACAGCGGTGGCTGGTTCTACTTGGCCAACAGGGTCAGGGCTGAAGCCGACAAGGCGGTCGCCACGCTCAACAAGGATGGCGTCCAGGCCGGCTGCGCCAATCTCCAGGTCAGCGGCTATCCCTTGAGCTTCTCCGTCTCCTGCGACAACCTCGCCTACGAGGACGATGCCAGGAACATCGCGGCTTCGGCCGGCTCCTTCAATGCCGTCGCCCAGATCATCCAGCCTTTGTCGCCGGTCGCCGATCTGCGCGGCCCGCTCAGGACCTCCGTCCCCGGCATGGTGCCGCTGTGGATCGACTGGGACAATCTGCAGGCCAAGGTCAAACTGTCATGGCCGCTGCCGCAGCGCATCGCGCTGCAGGCGGAAGGGCTGTCCGGGCAGACCGATCCGGCCGACGACACCGATCCGGTGGAACTGTTCAGCGCCGGCAGGGCCGCCGGCCAGCTGCAGCCCAATGGTCAGGACGTCGACTATATCGGAAGCTTTACCGATCTGGAGATCGACCCGGATGCGATCGGCGGGCGCGTGCTGCCGGCGCTCGATGCCAGCGGCGACGCCACGCTGAAGAATGGTGTCGCGCTGATTGGAACGCAGGTGAAGAGCCTGCGCGGCCAGAAGGTCGAGATTCGCAACCTCGATCTGTCCTCCGGCACGGCACGGGTCACCGTTTCCGGACCGCTGTCGGTGGACGCTGAGGGTCTGGTCGACGCCGATCTGATGATCCGGATCAAGGATCCCAAGGCCGTGGCAACCATCCTTGCCGGAGCCATACCCGAGCAGAAGAATGCGATCGAGCAGGGCTTTGCCGCGCTGGCTATGCTCGGCAGCGAACCGTCGATGCCGCTGAAAGTCATCAAGGGCAAGGCCTCGCTCGGCTTCATCCCACTCGGCAAGATCAAGCCGGTGCAATAACCGGCCATGGCAAAACCCCCGAGGCTCCTCAGCGTCGGCGCGCTGACGCTGGACACCATCCTGCGTGTCGAGACGCTGCCCACGCATCAGGGAAAGTTCATCGCCGCCGATGGCGTGCAGATCGCTTCCGGCATGGCGACGAGCGCCGCTTGCGCCGCGCATCGCCTGGGCGCCGACGTGTCGCTATGGGCGAGCGCCGGCGACGATGCGGTCGGCGATCAGCTGGTCGCCGGAATCGAGGCCGAGGGTGTCGATTGCAGCTATGTCCGCCGCGTCAGCGGCGCGCGCTCGGCATTGGCCTCGATCCTGATCGACGCCCATGGCGAGCGCATCATCGTGCCTTTCTACGACAGGCTGGCCCAGACCGATCCCGAGGCTTTGCCTTTCGCAGACATCACGGCATTCGATGCCGTGCTGGTCGACGTGCGCTGGCCGGGTGCAGCGACACTTGCCCTCAAGGCGGCGCACGCCGCCAACCGGCCGGCGATCCTCGATGCCGATACCGCGCCGCTGGCGGTGCTGGAGCAGTTGCTGCCGCTGGCCTCGCACATCGTCGCCTCCGAGCCGGCCGTCCGTATCATATGCGGCCATGCGCTGGATCTTGAGACCGCCTGCACCGACATGGCCTCCCGCACCGATGCCTTCGTTGCGATCACCGGCGGCGCGGCGGGCACCTGGTGGTTCGATCGGGAAGCGGGATCATCCCGTCATGTCGCGGCGCCAAAGATCAAGGCGGTCGACACGCTCGCCGCAGGTGACGTCTTTCACGGCGCTTTTGCCGTCGGGCTGGCCGAAGCCATGCCGGTCGAGCAGGCCTTGCGCTTTGCCAGTGCCGCCGCCGCGCTCAAATGCCAACGCTTCGGCGGCAGGCTCGGCGCTCCGGACCGGGCCGAGACGCTGGCGATGGTCGCGGCAACCTGGCCCGAAACAGCCTAGTTCTTCGACGGGTGCTCGACCGCCTGACGGCCAAAATCGGGCACATCGATGTCCTGGCCGGCCTCGATGATCGAGCGGCGCACCGCGCGGGTGCGGGTGAACAGGTCGAACAGCTTGTCGCCGTCACCCCAGCGGATCGCCCGCTGCAGGAAGGCTAGATCTTCCGAAAACCGCGCCAGCATCTCGAGGATAGCGTCCTTGTTGTGCAGGCAGACATCCCGCCACATCGTCGGGTCGGAGGCGGCCAAACGCGTGAAGTCGCGAAAGCCGGAGGCGGAATATTTGATGACTTCCGTCTTGGTCACCGATTCCAGATCGTCGGCGGTGCCGACGATGTTGTAGGCGATGATGTGCGGCAGATGCGAGACGATGGCCAGCGTCATGTCGTGATGCTGCGGATCCATCGTGTCGATGTTGGCGCCACAGCGGCGCCAGAATTCCGACAGCCGCTCGAGCGCATCCGGATCGGTGTCCGGTAGCGGCGTGAAGATGCACCAGCGATTGTCGAACAGATCGGCAAAACCGGCATCCGGTCCGGATTTTTCCGTGCCCGCCAGCGGATGGCCGGGAATGAAATGGACGCCGTCAGGCACGTGCGGCTGCATCTGCGCGATGACGGAGGCCTTGGTCGAGCCGACATCGGTGAGGATCGCCCCCTTCTTCAGCGCCGGCGCGATTTCCTCAGCCACCGCGCCGGACGAGCCGACCGGCACCGAGACGATGACAAGATCGGCATCGCGGACCGCTTCCTTCGCGTCGGTCGTGTAGGAATCGCCCAGTCCAAGCTGCTGCGCCCGCTTCAGCGTCGCGGCGCTGCGGGTGGAGATGGCGACGTGACCGGCCAGGCCTTCGCGCCGGATGACACGGGCCAGCGACGAGCCGATCAGGCCGATGCCGACCAGCGCGATCTTTTCAAACATCGGTGATGTCATGGTGTGCAGCTTTCGGGCGTTCTAACTTTTCAAGAATGTCGTGAGCGCGGCGACAACGCCGCGATTGGCCTCTTCGGTGCCGACTGTCATGCGCAGCGCGTTGGGAAAGCCATAGCCGGAAACGCGCCGCAGTATGTAGCCCCGCGCGGTCAGATAGTCGTCCGCTGCAGCCGCCGAATGCTTCTGATCGTCGGGAAAATGAATGAGTAGGAAATTTCCGACGCTGGGCGTCACCCGCAGCCCGAGCCCGGTCATTTGTTCGCTCAGCCAGGCGAGCCAGGTCTCGTTATGCGCCACGCTGCGCTCGACATGGGCGCGGTCGCGGATCGCGGCGATACCAGCCTCGATCGCCGTCGCATTGACGTTGAAGGGACCGCGCACGCGGTTGATGGCGTCGACAATGTGCATCGGGCCATACATCCAGCCGATCCGCGCTCCACCGAGGCCGATCTTGGAGAAGGTGCGCGTCATCACCACGTTCTCGGCGCCGCCGACCAGCTCGATCCCGGCCTCATAGTCGTTGCGGCGGACATATTCGGCATAGGCCGCATCGAGCACCAGCAACACATGCCTGGGCAGGCCGGCATGCAGACGGCGCACTTCCTGGAACGGCACATAGGTGCCGGTCGGGTTGTTGGGGTTGGCCAGAAACACGATTTTCGTGCGCGGCGTGACGGCGGCCAGAATCGCATCGATATCGGCGCGCTCCTCGGTCTCCTTGACCGCGATCGGCGCCGCGCCGGCCGACTGAATGTAGATCTTGTAGACCATGAAGGCGTGTTCGGTGAAAATGGCCTCGTCGCCGGGCGCCAGATAGGTCTGCGCCAAAAGGCCGAGGATCTCGTCGGATCCGTTGGAGCAGATGATGTTCTGCGCGTTGAGGCCATGCACCTCGGCGATCGCCTCGCGCAGCCGTCTGGCGGTGCCGTCGGGATAGATATCGAGCCTGGCGGCAACCTCACGCGCGGCCTCGATTGCCTTCGGTGACGGGCCGAGCGGATTCTCGTTTGACGACAGCTTGTAGACCTTAGTGACACCGGCGGGTGCGGCGCTCTTGCCCGGCACATAGGCGTCGATGTCCATGATGCCCGCGCGCGGGGTTGGACGTGCCTGATCCGGTGTCTGCGTCATGTCGTAAAAATCCGTCGAGAACGCCTCATCCGAGGCCGCAGCGGAAATACAAGCCATGGCCGGCAATGTCGAGAGGTGGCAGTGGGGTCAGCAGCCGGCGCAGATGCCGGTCCAGACAGCCGGCATTGACGGCAGGGCAAGCGAGTTCTAGAAGGACAGCGACAGTTCCGTGGTGATTTGGCCGGTCGGCTTGCAGCCACGTTAAACAATTCGCTAAAGGGCCGTTTGCGTGACGTAACCGGCTTTGCGAATGGCAATGCCGGTTTTTTATTGTCCGCGGCCGGCCGGACGGAAGCATCAGCGGCGACTTTTCGCCTGATGTGATGCAGCAAGTGAGACGAGAATGGCCGCTCTGCGCGCAGGAAAGACCAACAACGAGGCCGACCAGCCGTCGAGCCCGGTGTTGCGCTTCGGGGCGGACAAGCCGCTCAAGCTCGACGCCGGCACGCTTTTGTCGCCGTTCCAGATCGCCTACCAGACCTATGGCACGCTGAACGATGCCCGCTCCAATGCCATCCTCGTCTGCCACGCGCTGACCGGCGACCAGCATGTCGCCAACACCAATCCGGTGACCGGCAAGCCGGGCTGGTGGGAGGTGCTGATCGGCCCCGGCAGGATCATCGACACCAACCGTTTCTTCGTCATCTGCTCCAACGTCATCGGCGGCTGCCTGGGCTCCACCGGCCCGGCCTCGACCAACCCCGCCACCGGCAAGCCCTATGGGCTCGACCTGCCGGTCATCACCATCCGCGACATGGTGCGCGCGCAGCAGATGCTGATCGACCACTTCGGCATCGAGAAACTGTTCTGCGTGCTCGGCGGCTCGATGGGCGGCATGCAGGTGCTGGAATGGGCGTCGAGCTACCCCGAACGCGTCTTTTCGGCGCTGCCGATCGCCACCGGCGCGCGTCACTCCTCGCAGAACATCGCCTTCCACGAGGTCGGCCGGCAGGCGGTCATGGCCGATCCAGACTGGCATGGCGGCAAATATTTCGAGCACGGCAAGCGCCCGGAAAAGGGCCTGGCGGTGGCGCGCATGGCTGCCCACATCACCTATCTCTCGGAAGCCGCCCTGCACCGCAAATTCGGCCGCAATCTGCAGGATCGCGACCACCTGACGTTCGGCTTCGATGCCGACTTCCAGATCGAAAGCTATCTGCGCCACCAGGGCATGACCTTCGTCGACCGCTTCGACGCCAATTCCTACCTCTACATGACGCGGTCCATGGACTATTTCGACATTGCCGCTGACCATGGCGGCAGGCTGGCGGACGCCTTTGCCGGAACCAAGACCCGCTTCTGCCTGGTGTCGTTCACATCGGACTGGCTGTTCCCGACGGAAGAAAGCCGCTCCATTGTGCACGCGCTCAACGCCGCCGGTGCCTCGGTGTCCTTCGTCGAGATCGAGACCGATCGCGGCCACGATGCCTTCCTGCTCGACGAGCCGGAACTGTTCGCCGCCATCAACGGCTTCATCGGCTCGGCGGCACGGGCAAGAGGACTGAGCGCATGACCACGGAAAATTGCAGATTTTCCGGATCAGGATCATGCGCCACTCAGGAGGCGACATCATGAGTGTGAACGGCAGCCAGCGCGTCGACCTCGAG
Organism: Mesorhizobium loti; assembly: GCA_002356515.1. Taxonomy (NCBI): domain Bacteria; kingdom Pseudomonadati; phylum Pseudomonadota; class Alphaproteobacteria; order Hyphomicrobiales; family Phyllobacteriaceae; genus Mesorhizobium; species Mesorhizobium loti. Next base: position 3,395,418 of record AP017605.1, read on the forward strand.
GTCGTCGCCAACCTCATCCCGCCGCAGTCCCGCGTGCTCGACGTCGGCTCGGGCGACGGCTCGCTGCTTGAATTGCTGCAGGACACCAAGCAGGTCGACGGCCGCGGGCTTGAACTGTCGCAGCGCGGCGTCAACGAATGCGTGGCGCGCGGCCTCTCCGTCATCCAGGGCGATGCCGACAAGGATCTCGAATTCTATCCCGACAAGGGTTTTGACTTCGTCGTCCTGTCGCAGACCTTGCAGGCGACGCGCAACCCGAAGCTGGTGCTCGACGAACTGCTCCGCATCGGTAACCGGGCGATCGTCTCCTTCCCCAATTTCGGCCATTGGCGGGTGCGGCTGTCGCTGTTCGTCAAAGGCCGCATGCCGGTAACCCAGGACCTGCCCTATTCCTGGTACGACACGCCCAACATCCATTTCTGCACCATCCGCGACTTCGTCAACCTGTGCGAGGAGCTTGGCGCGACGGTGGAAAAGGCGACCGCGCTCGACGCCGCCGGCCAGAAGATCGGCCTGTCCATGCCTTGGTGGTTCTGGAATTTCTTCGGCCAGCAGGCGGTGTTCTTGCTGAAGCGCTAAGGCACACCTCATGCCTGTCCCAGGACATCCGTGGCCTTGTGCGGATGCTCGACGCCGTCGACCATGATGACAGCGGAGTCCGAATTGTCGGTGCGCAGCGAGAGGATCGCCTGATACGCGGGCGATTCGTACCAGCCGCGCATCTGCCGCCGATCGGGAAACTCGATGATGATCAGATGACCCGGCCAGTTGTTCTCGATCACCTCGACATCGCCGCCATGGATCAGGAAACGGCCTCCAAATGGTTCCAGCGTGGCATCGATCTTGTGCAGATACTCGACGATCTGCGGACCCATCGTGACTTGGCGCATATGGGCTACAGCGTAAGCGGTCATGACGTAACTCCCTTGTCTATCGAAGCCGATTTGCCAGCCTCGTGAGGACAATCTGTCGGAATGCCTGACGCGAGGCGATTACGCCCGAGGTAATGGAATCGGTGCCTTCGACGGCCGGCCTCAGGCGCTCTCGCGCAAACTCACCGGTCGAGTTCCGGGAAATAGGGATCCGACAGGAATCGCCTGTCCCGCTCACCTTGCAGGCAGTCGATCGGTGCGTCCGCGTCGACGGGTAAGGGATTGGCCTTGTCCTGAATGCCGCTCACTTCGAGGATCAGCTTGCGCCGGATGGCGGTGGAAAATTCGGCTACCGCATAAATTGGCAGCACGAAGGAGCCTGGTCCGCCGGTCACGCATTGCACGTAATACTGGTCGAGATGCTTGAAAGTGGGCGATGGGCTGATCAGGATCGGCAGGCCGTTGATGACGATGCCTTTGGCGGTTGCCGCATCGCGCATCGCGGTGACCGGCGGCCCGATGTTGTTGGGGCCATCGCCGGAAATGTCGATGACGCTGCGCTCGCCCTTGAAATCCGTCCTGTCGAAAAGTCCGGCGCCGAAGGCAAGTGCTGTGGAAATCGAGGTGCCGCGAAAACTCCGGAACGGGCGCGCCGCCACCTTGTCGGCAAAGCCGTTGGCGCTCTCGGCGCTGTCGATGATCTGCCAGTTGATGACCGCGTCATCGCGCACCGTGCCGGCCCATTCGAAATAGGCAATCGCGATGCGGCCCGTATTGCCGGACCGGACAGCCCTTATGAAATCGGGATGCCGCAGCGCCTCGACATAGCCGGCGCGCTGCAGCGCGAACTCCTTCTCGTCCATCGACAGGGAGATATCGACCGCCAACACCAACTCGACGTCGACAGTCAGCGCATCCGATGGCGACGCAACCGGAGTTGGCTGGGCACAGGCAAGACAGGCAAGCAGGCGCAGAGCATCAAGCATCGCCACCGCCAAATTCTGTTTCTCCGGGAAATCTTCCTTCGCGATCGCGGCGAAATAAAGCTTGCTGCGGCAGCGCGGGAAAACAGCCCTACTTCTTGCGGCGGGTGGCGGCCGGCGGCGGATCGATGGCGCCGGCCCTGACGCGGGCTGGTTTCAGCGGCTGGGCACCCGAATCCTTGACGATCGTCAGGCCGCGCGGAAAGAACTGATTGTTGTGCTGGCCGCGCCCGATGTTGATGATCGTGGCGCCCTTCAGATGCTTTTCCAGCATCGCCAGCACGCGCCGCAGTGCGGGTCCGTCGAACGCGTCCATCGCCTCGTCGATGATCACCCATTTCGGCCGCCGCAAGGCGAGCCTGGCCACCCCCAGCAAGCGCTGTTCGTCATCGCCCAATTCATGATCCCAGCGCCCGACGCGATCGAGCGACGACGACAGCCGCTCAAGACCAACCTCGGCCAGCACCGCTGCAATATCGATATCACTCGCGGGCGCATGCCCGTTCGCGTGATTGAGCACCTCGCGCAACGTGCCGGCCGGCAAATACGGCACGCGTGGAACGAAGATGAGGGTTTCTCCAGCCGGCAGGCCGATCTTTCCGCCGCCCCAGGGCCAAAGCCCGGCAATGGCGCGGAAAAACAGCGTCTTGCCGGCGCCCGGCTCGCCGGTGATCATCACCCGTTCGCCGGGGCGTATCTCGACGTGCTGATCGGAGAGTTTTGTGCAGCCCTCCGGCGAAGCCACTTGAAGCTTCTCGAACGTCAGGCTGCCATTGGCACTTTGATCGAAGGTGATGCGCCTTTCGGTGTCGTGCAGCACATCGGTTTCATCGAGCGCGATGCGGAAGTCGGCGACGCGCATCAGCGTGGCGCGCCAATCGGCGATGCTGCCGATGTTGTTGATGAACCAGCGCAAGGAAGAGTGCACCTGGTTGAAGGCACCGACCGCCATCATCAGCCCGCCGAAGCTGATGTCACCGGAAAAATAAACCGGCGACGCGACCAGAATGGGGGCCACGACCGTGATCCAGCCATAGGTATCGGTCACCCAGGATAGATTGATCTGGGCCGTGAAGATACGCCGCATCGCGCCCAGCACCGTGCCGAGGTCGAGTTCGAGCCGCCGTTTGGCGTCGTCTTCGCCATGGTAGAGCGCGATCGCATCGACATTCTCGTTGACGCGCACCATGGAGGAGCGCAGCTCGGCTTCGCGCGTGTAGCGATCGCTGTTGAGCCTGATCAGCGGTCGACCGACCAGCCAGCTCAGCCAGGAGGCGATGCCGGCATAGAGGAACGCGGCCCACACCATGTAGCCCGGTATGGCCAGCGACCAGCCGCCAATGTGGAAGACGAAGCCCGAGGACAGTTCCCACAGCACGCCGACAAAGGACAAGAGCAGGATGAGCGACTGTAAGAGCCCGACGCCGAGATCGGTCGACAGGTCCGAGAGATGCGCCGCATCCTGCTGCATGCGCTGGTCAGGATTGACGCCGATGGCGCCGGCATTGGCCAGCCGGAAGGCACGCGCCGGCCGCATCCACTGGTCGATCAGGTCCAGCGTCAGCGCCTCGCGCAGCTTCAGCCGGATCATCTGGTTGAGCCAGGTCTGGCCGATATTGAGCACCAGCAGGCCACCGGCGATCATCGCGAAGACGAGGAGCTGGTGCAGGAAGGCCGCCATGTCGCGGCGCGCCAGCGCATCATAGAAGGGCTGGTTCCAGCGGTTGAGCAGGACCTGGCCGATCGACGTCGCAATGATGACGGCCATGATGCCGACCGACGTCCACAGCAACCACTTGCGAACCGGCGACACCACCAGCGCGCGTTTGATCGTCGCCACCTGCTCGCGCAGGCTGCTGGCCTCGACGGCCACGGCGACGGGCTGAACGGTGGCCTGATTGTCCAGTTGATCAGCCATATCAGAGGTCCTTGCATTCAGGTGCGATGCTGAAACCGGATGAAGGGAGCCGACGGCCGCCGCCTGTCAGTCCGTGAACCCAGCACGACAGATAGGTCGGAAAAATGCCGCGCGAGGAAAGTTTCCGCGCTGATCACGAAAGTTTCACCTGGCGAGCCGCTACTGCCGCTCCTGTCGCCTCGGCCCGGTGGCCGAGCCGTGTCGCGCCGTGTGGCGATAGCACCGGTACGAAAACGCGGCGCGAGGCGCGCTGGGCGACCGGCACGCCTTGATAAAGCCGCTTCTGCGCCTCGACGACGATGACGCCGGAAAAGATCGGCCACAGCCGTCGACCGGCGCGCTCCAGCACATTGTGGAAGCGCATCATGAAGCGCCGCCGCGATGGCGGGAAGAACAGGGCGTCGGACCATGCGGCAGGCGTGAAATTCGCCTCGCGCAGCAGTTCCGTCAGCTGCCCGCGCGAGAACGGCCGGCCATTGCCGAACGGCGTATGCTCGAAGCGCGCCCAGACACCGCGCCGGTTGGGCACCACGATGACGACGCGGCCTGCCGGCGACAGCACCCGCCAGATCTCGTTCAGCGTCTCGCGCGGATTTTCGACATGCTCGAGCGAGTGGACGAGCAGCATGCGGTCGATGCAGGAATCGACCAGCGGCAACTCCTCATCGAAGACCAGGGCCGTCGCCGTCGGCCCCGTCGCCGGCCAGACCACGGCACCCTGCGTCGCCGGCATGAAGGCAAAGACCCGCTCGGCGTCGGAGCCGAACCGTTCCAGCCAGGGCAGCGTATAGCCCAGCCCGACCAGCCGTTCGTTGGGGACAGTGGCCCATATCGACGACAGCGCCATGCTGATCGAGCGCTCGGCGAAGCGGCCGAGCGTTGTCGAATAGAAGGAGCGAAGGTCGACGATGTCGGAATGCATGTCAGGGATGTAGCCGTGATGTCGGCAGGTTTCAACAAAGAGCCCCTGAGGTTGCCGACGCATCCCCGGATGACATTCTTCATCTCCGGGAGTGACATTGTCATCTCCGGAGTGACACTTGTCATCTCCGGGATGACATCCGCCCTCTGGCGCCCTATGTCTGCGGCGACAAATGGAGAGATACGATGGCGGTCGAAATCGAACAGTTCATGTGCCGCAGCGATAATTTCGGTGTGCTGGTGCATGACCGCAAAAGCGGGCTGACCGCGATCATCGACGCACCCGAGGAAGCGCCGATCCTGGCCGCGATCAAGCGCACCGGCTGGACACCGACGATGATCCTGACCACGCATCATCATACGGACCATGTCGAGGCCAATCTGGCGCTGAAGGAGCGCTTCAAGCTGCGCATCGTCGGCCCAGAGGCGGAAAAGGCCAAGATCCCCGGCGTCGACGAAACCGTCGAAGAGGGCTCCGTGCTTCATCTCGGCGACGAGCGGATCGAGGTGATCGCCACTCCCGGCCATACCGCCGGCCACGTTTCCTATCATCTGCCGGCGTCGCAGGTGGCGTTCACCGCCGACACGCTGTTCGCGCTGGGCTGTGGACGCCTGTTCGAATGCAAGCCGCCGGTCATGTATGAATCACTGAAGAAACTTGCAGCCCTCCCGGCTACAACGACAATCTATTGCGGCCACGAATACACGCTCGCCAACGCCCGTTTCGCGCTGACCGTCGACCCGACCAATTCGGCCTTGAAGGAGCGTGCCGCCAGGATCGAGGCGCTGCGGGTCGAAAACAAGCCGACGCTGCCAACGACGATCGGCGAGGAATTATCGACCAATCCCTTCCTGCGCTGGCATGATCCGGCGATCCGCAAGCATCTCGGCATGGAAAAGGCCGGGGATGCCGAAGTGTTTGCTGAGATCCGCAAGCGCAAGGACAATTTTTGAGCATCGTGCAGGCCTTCGACCGATGACCAGTTCAGCAGAAATCATTGCGACACTCGGACTGAAGCCGCATCCGGAAGGCGGCTGGTACACGGAAACCTTTCGCGACGAAGCCGGCGGTGCACGCGGCCATTCGACCGCCATCTATTTCCTGCTGGAGCAGCACCAGCTTTCCGCCTGGCATCGGGTCAAGGACGCCGCCGAGGTCTGGCATTTCCATGCCGGCGCGCCGCTGGCGCTGTCGATGTGGGAAGAAGGGTCAACCGTGATCGAGCAGGTGCTCGGCATCGGGCTCGCAGCGGGCGAACGGCCGCAGATCGTCGTGCCGGCAGGCTGGTGGCAATCGGCGTGCAGCCTGGGCGACTGGACGCTGGTCGGCTGCACGGTCGCGCCGGGCTTTGATTTCGCCGCCTTTGAACTGGCCGAGCCGGGCTGGCAGCCTACCCCAGCAGGAAACCCAGCGTGATCGCGAGCTGGGCGGCGTAATACGAAACCCACACCGCAAATCGCATCCACGCGCGATGCGGCGAGATGGCCGCCACCAGAAACTTCTCCGTGGCGAGCAGCCCGTCCGATGCCATGAACAGCACGGCGCCGCCGATGACCCAGGCGCTGTTGGTGGTCAGAGCGGACATGCCCATCGCCAGGATCGCCACGACATAACAGGCGATCGGGATGCGCAGGCTGGGGCCAACGCGGCGCCAGAGCGCGGCGAGCATGACGATCACGAACACCGCCAGTGCCAGCGCGATCGCCCCGCGCCAGGACTCGGCGCCAAGCAATCCCAACCCGCCACCGCTGCGCAGGAACAGCGCGATGTAGACGATGTGGGCGAGGAGGAAGCTGGCGAGCCCGCCGAGAAACGCCTTTTCGCCGTCGCGCGACAGGAAGGCATCGCCCACCGCGCTGAGCGCCAGGGCCACGACCAGCAGCAGCGGGCCGCCTTGCAGCGCCGAAAGCACGGCAAGCATCGCGACGCTAAGCGTCTTTGCCGCGGAGCGGGCGAGGCTCTGCGGCATGCCCAGCGTGAAAGCGTAGATCACCGCCGCAACCAGCGAGAAGATCAGCGTCGCATTGGCGTTGGCGTCGATGCCGCCGGCAAACGGCATGGTCATGCCCCGGCTCCGCTTTCGACTGCCTCGGCTCGGCTCTCAGCTACGGCCGGCTTGCGCAGGAACAGCGATTTTGCCGCCAAGGCCGCACCGCCGGTGATGAGCACGCAGGCAGCGAGGATGCGCAGCGATGGCTCGGCGACGCCGGCCGCGATCAGCACCAGCGTCGAGAGCAGCGGCGCCGCATAGCTTGCCGCGCCCAGCACCTGGATATTGCCGCGTTTGACGCCGATGTCCCAGGCATAGAAAGCCGCCCCCACCGGCATCAGGCCAAGCCCAAGCACCGCCAGCCACTGGCCGACGCCTTCAGGCAACACCGTTTGCTCCAGCGCCAGATGGCAAACGAGCGACAGCACGGCAGTCGCCGCGCAGAACCAGGTGACGATGCTGGTCGGCACCGACGGAAAGCGCCGCGACAAAAGCGAGTAGGACGACCACAGCAGCGCGCAGACGGCAGCCATGGCATAGCCGAAGGTGTAGCGCGCATCGAAGGCCAGCCCGCCGCCCTTGGTGACGATCAGCACGGTGCCGGCAAGGCCGAGCAGCGCGCCAACGACATGGTTCCACGCCAGTTTTTCGCCCGGCATCAGCGCCGAGCCGAGCACGATCAGCAGCGGCCACAGATAGGCGATCAGGCTCGCCTCGACCGCCGGCGCGTTGCGCAGCGCGGTGAAATAGAAAAAATGGTAGCCGAACAGGCCGGCAATGCCGATCAGCCAGACCTGTGGTGGAATCTTCTGGCTCTTGTCGGCGGCCGGCATGAACAGCCGCGCGACAAGCCCGACGCCGGTGCCGATCGAGAAGGTGATCGCCGACAAAAGGAATGGCGGCACCTTGCCCGACGCATCGGTGAGCAGCGCCAAAAGCGCCCACATGGCGACTGCCGAAAAACCGATCAGTGTTGCGCGCGCCATGTCCTCTCCCGTGGCGCGCCCTGCTCTGTCCCCGGGGGCGTGCCCTATTGTACCGCTTCGAAACGCCCGGCGCTGATGGTCAAGGTGCCGATCTGCGTTCCCACCGTGGCGTGGATCGGCGCATATACTCCGGTTTGGCCGAGCGGCGCAAACGTCACCATCATGCGGCTTTTGTTCTTGAGATAGTTGAGCGCCTTGCGGCCCTTGCGATAGCCCGCCACCGGCTCGAAGCCCATGCGGCAGGTGATCGTGTCGCCTTTGTAGCCCGGCACCGAGATCGTGCCTTTCGAGACGTAGTTCAGCGTCAGGTCGGCGCGCATCTCACCATCGTAGAACTTGACCTTGCGGCCGCAGACCTGGTCGAGGCTGTCGGCATGGATGACGGTGGCGGCCATCGGATCGAGCACGGATGCCAGGTCGCCGGCACGGATCGGCACCCAATTGTTGGGATCGCGCTTTTCCGGCGCCGGAATGACCTGCGTCGAGGTCACCGCGCCATTGGTGAAGCGGATATCGACCACCGATGCTTTCTTGCCGGAGGTGTAATCGGCCCGGAATGCCTGCGGCACCATCTTCTTGCCGGAAATCGTGCCCTTGGACGAGATCGTGCCGCGCGTGTCATCGAACAGTTTGGCCAGGCCTGCGGCGGATACGCTGCCTTCGATCGCGTAGGCGCCATTCTCGTAATGGCTGGAGAAGGTCGATCTCGCGATCGAGAGACCAAGGAACGACACCGTGTATTCGCCCTTGAAGGACTGCGGCGAGGCAGCCGAAGCGGCGGACGGCAAGGCAACGGCAAGCACGGCAACAAGCGCGTAAGACAAACGAGGCATGGCGGGATCGGATCCTTGATTTTCGGCCGGAGGTGGGCGACTCCGGTCTGGCATGTCCCTATGAGACCGCTTATAGGATGAAATCCGGCCTTAATATGAAATGCCGGGCGCTTCCGTGGCAAAGCCGGTGCTTGACGCCCCGGCGAAATGCAACTATGGAACGCCAACTTTTTCCATAAGGCCGCCTGACCAGAACCGCGCGCCACCCGGCGTGGGCACAAAGGTTTGGCAGGTCCCGAGAGAATTGAAGGTTAGAATTATGTCCCGCACCTGCGAACTCACTGCCAAGGCAGTCCAGACCGGCAACAATGTGAGCCACGCCAACAACAAGACCAAGCGTCGCTTCCTGCCGAACCTCGTCAATGTGACGCTGATTTCGGAAGCGCTGAACCAGAATGTGCGCCTGCGCATCTCGGCCAACGCCCTGCGGTCGGTCGAACATCGCGGCGGCCTCGACGCTTTCCTCGCCAAGGCCGACGTCAAGGAACTGTCGCAGCGCGCGCGTCTCTTGAAGAAGCAGATCGCCAAGAAGCTGGCCGAACAGGTCGCTGCCTAACACCGGATCAAGGCGGGGGACGACCGCCGGGCTAACCTCTTGTTGGCCTCTGGCCAACATCGTGTTGGCCCTAGGCATCGGATTAGATCCGCAAGGTTCGCCAATCCGGTGCTCAAATACGAAGCGAGCATGCCCGACGGGCATGATGCTCCGCTGGTTCCATTACCCAGGATAAAAAAATGACTTCCTTCTCGCGATATCTGCCCTTCGTGGCCGCCATGGCGCTTGTCGTCGTGGCATCGAACATTCTCGTGCAGTTCCCGATGCAGGGTCAGATCGGCGGCCTGTCGCTGGCCGACCTGCTCACCTGGGGCGCTTTCACCTATCCGTTCTCCTTCCTGGTCACCGACCTCGCCAATCGCCGTTACGGACCTGCCGTGGCGCGCCGGATCGTCTTTGTAGGCTTTATGACGGCTGTGGTCTGCTCGATCCTCGTGCCGCCCTTCCTGTTCCGCCATGGCCTGATCGAATTCGAGACCGCGGCCGACCGGCTGGTGCGCATCGCGGCCGCTTCCGGCGCCGCCTTCCTGTCCGCGCAACTGCTCGACGTCACCGTGTTCAACCGGCTGCGCCGGCAGAGCTGGTGGCGGGCTCCGATCGTCGGCACGCTGGTCGGATCGGTGTTCGACACCATGGTCTTCTTCACCGTCGCATTTTCGGCGGCCTTCGCCTTTGCCGGCCCGAATGACGGTTTCGCGCTCGAAACGGCGCCGCTGATGGGTGTCTTCCACGTCGAGGCCATGCGCTGGGTCTCCTGGGCGCTTGGCGACCTCTCGGTGAAATTGATCATCGCCGTGGTCGCGCTCATCCCCTACCGGCTGCTCGCCGCCCGCTGGAGCCAGCCGGCAGTCGCGGTCTAAACCATGATCCCCTGGGTCCAGCTCGATTCGGCAAAGACCGGGGATGGTGCCCAGGAACTTCGCCTCAAGCGGCGTGGCAGCGAGTTCTCGATCATGCTCGGCACCAACGAGCTGATGAACAGCCGCCTCAGCGGCTCCGAGCAAGCGCTGGCGAAACTGTCCTGCCAAAGGATTGCGGGCCATCGGCAACCGAGAATCCTGATCGGCGGCCTTGGCATGGGGTTCACGCTGCGTACCGCTTTGGCCGAACTCGGCCAAGACGCCAGCATCGTTGTTGCTGAGCTGGTGCCGGCGGTGGTCGCCTGGGCACGCGGCCCGATGGCGGAGGTGTTTGGCGGCTGTCTTGATGACCCCCGCGTCACCATCCAGGAGCTCGATGTCGGCCAGCTGATACGGTCCGAGCCTAAAGCCTGGGACGCGATCCTGCTCGATGTCGACAATGGCCCCGAGGGCATCGTCCACAAGGGCAATGACGCCCTCTACAGCCTCACCGGCCTCAACGCCGCGCGCACCGCCCTCAAGCCGGGCGGTGTGCTGGCGGTGTGGTCGCAGGGGCCGGACAGCGGCTTCACGCGGCGGCTGAAGCAGGCCGGCTTCGCTGTCGAGGAGGTCAACACGCGCGCCAACGGCAAGCGCGGCGCGCGCCATGTCATCTGGATCGCCACCAACGGCTCCTGACTGAAGCCGTCGTCAGGCGGCGTTAGGCTTTCGACCTCTGAAGCTCCGCGGCCAGGGCCTCCAGCAGCCCGCGAGTCCCCTCCTCCCGCCCCTTGGCGGAATCCACACCATCGAAGAAAGCGCCCTGTTCGGTATAGGTCAGCCTTGTGCCATCGCCCGAGGGTGTCAGTTCCACAGTGGTCAGCGATGCCGACATGGGCCGCGGTCCGATCGCCATCCTGTAGGAAAACACGATGCGCTGATCGGGAACGATGTCCTGGAACTGCGCGTCGAGCCTGACCTCCGGGCCGCCGCCATAGCTGAAACGCGACACCTCGCCACCGCCGACGCGGAAATCGAAGCTGAATTCGGCGACGGTGAAACCATCACCATCAACCCGCCACCGCCGCACCGTCGCCTTGTCGGCGAAAGCATGAAAGACCTTGGCCGGCGACTGCGGATAGGTCCGCTCGATGGTGAATGTGGAGTGGATGACGGAATGCTCGTCTTTCACAGACGCGATCTGGTTCATGTCTGGTCGTCCTTTTCCTGGTCTTGAACTTTCGGGGATGATTGATCCGTCTCGGCCAGAATCTCACCGAGTCGGTCGAGGTGGCGTTCCGCCGGAATGCGGCGCTCCGCAATCCAGTCGGCGAGCGGAGCGAGCCCGCCCGGTTCGATCCGGCAGGTGCGCACCCGCCCGATCTTCTCGCTGCGGATCAGTCCGCAGGCCTCCAGCGCCTGCAAATGTTGCAGCACGGCGGCGAAGGTCATGCCGAAAGGCTCCGCCAGTTGGCTGACGGTGGCCGGTCCGCGGCTCAAGCGTTCCAGGATCTGGCGGCGGGTCGGCTCGACGAGCGCGCGGAGGATGCTGTCGATCTTGGAATAGTCAAGCATGGACTTGAGTATTCCGCCAACGACGTCAATTGTCAAGTCATGACTAAAGTATTTTGACGAAGCCTGGACACCCCCACGCCCCAAAAAGCGAAGGTTGCGGCGAAGGCGCGAAGGAAGAACGGGCATAAGGACGCCGGGGCGCGGCCCGAACATAGCCGTGTATGGCCGGGCTCAATCCTGGTGCAGGATGAATTCCAAATAGAGGTTGCGCTGCAGGATCGAATGGTTGTCGTCGGAGATCAGCGACACCATCAGCGCGCCGTCATCGCGGGTCCAGACGTCGAGGCCTTCCATATTGTCGATCTGGTAGCCCATGTCGGCGTCCAGCAGCACCGGCCCGTCGGCGACCGCGCCCTTCTCGACGCTCTCGCCATAGATGCGCCGCAGCCGCATCTTCAGGCCGCCTGCCATGGTGAAACTGCGCTCCAGCAGCAAAAGGTCGCCGTCCGGCAGGAAGGCGCCGTCCGTGATGTCGAAATCGCCATTGCGCTTGACGGTGAATACACCCTTGTGCGGCCCTTCGATGATGGCGGCATAGATGTTGCCAGCCTTGTCGAGGCTCTTTTCCGAGACCACGACCAGGCCGCCCGCATGCTGGCCGTTGGCATTGGCATGGGTAACGGTCTCGAAGCCTCGATTCTGGCGCAGCTCGCGCGCCGGCACCAGGAAATCCAGCTGCCGGTATGGCCCCTTCATATCAGTCGGATCGATCTTGAATTGGGCGACGCGGTGGTTGCGCTCGAAACCGACCGTGGCGATGCCGTCCTTGACCGCGAGGCCTTCGGCATCGACTTCCCATTTCTCGTCGATCGGCTGGCCGCCCTGGTCGACCATCTGCTGCATGCGGAAGTTCTGGATGCCTATGGGACGCCTGTCGGCGTCGCGGACGACCGTACCGAAGAACCAGTAGCCTGTGTCGGCAACGCCGATGAAATCGCTGCCCGCCTTCAGAAAGCGGAAGGCCGACAGCGCGCCGAAATCGCGCGATTTCGAGGTCATTTCCAGTCCGCCGACGAATTCGAGCGAACCGAACTGCTTGTCGGCCTTGCCAATGCGGAATTCGGTGATCGGGCGGGCCGAAACCTCGATGGGTTCAACCGCGGCCGGACCGGCCGCACCGGCTGACGCCGACGCCACGCCGGCGAAGAGGGCGATGGCGGCGAAGAGCGTTTGCCGAAACCCGCCGCGCGAAAAGATCATCCGGCGCGCCGCATGCCGCCACGCCGCGTGTCGCGTGCGCTTTCCTCGGCAAACAGCGAAGCCAGCTGCTCGGTCATGGCGCCGGCCAATTCCTCGGCATCGACGATGGTGACGGCGCGCCTGTAATAGCGCGTGACGTCATGGCCGATGCCGATGGCCAAGAGTTCCACCGGCGAGCGCGTCTCGATCAGTTCGATGACGGCGCGCAGATGGCGCTCGAGATAATTGCCCGGATTGACCGAAAGCGTCGAATCGTCGACCGGCGCGCCATCCGAGATCATCATCAGAATCTTGCGCTGTTCCGGCCGGGCGATCAGCCGGTTGTGCGCCCACAGCAGCGCCTCGCCGTCGATGTTTTCCTTGAGCAGACCTTCGCGCATCATCAGGCCAAGATTGCGCCGGGCCCGCCGCCACGGATGGTCCGCGGATTTGTAGATGATGTGGCGCAGATCGTTGAGCCGGCCGGGGTTCGGCGGCTTGCCGTCCTTCAGCCATTTTTCGCGCGCTTGCCCGCCTTTCCACGCCCGCGTGGTGAAGCCGAGGATCTCGACCGAGACGCCGCAGCGCTCCAGCGTGCGCGCCAGGATGTCGGCGCAGGTGGCGGCGACCGTGATCGGCCGGCCGCGCATCGAGCCCGAATTATCGAGCACCAGCGTCACCACCGTGTCGCGGAATTTGGTGTCGCGTTCCTGCTTGAAGGACAGCGGCTGCATCGGGTCGATGACGACGCGCACCAGCCGCGCCGGGTCGAGATAGCCCTCTTCCAGGTCGAAATCCCAGGACCGGTTCTGCTGCGCCATCAGCCGCCGCTGCAGCCGGTTGGCGAGCCGCCCGACGACGCCGGACAGATTGGCCAGTTGCTTGTCGAGGAAGGCGCGCAGCCGGTCGAGTTCTTCCTCTTCGCAAAGCTCTTCGGCGCCGACCGTCTCGTCAAAGGCTGTCGTGAAGACCTTGTAGTCGATTTCCTTCGGCAGATTGGTGAAGGGATTGTCGTTGCGGCGCGCCTCGCCGGGCGTCTCGGCATCGGCATCGTCGTCGTCGGACAGATCGTCGGCGGTGGCGTCGGAGGCCTCCGTCTCGGACGATTGTTCGTCGTCGGCCGAAGCCTCGGCATCCTCGGACTGCGACTGCTCGGAACCGGAATCCTCTTCGCCGCCCTCCTCGCTCTGCTCCTCGCCTTGCGGCTGGTTGTCGTCATTGTCCTCGGAGTCTTCCGTCTCCTGGTCGTCGCCGAGTTCTTCGGCCATTTCCATGGAGGCGAGCATTTCGCGCACGACGCGGGCGAAGGCCTGCTGGTCGTCGAGCTTGGCCGACAGACCGTCGAGGTCGGCCTTGGCCTTCTCTTCGACCCAGGGCCGCCAGAGCTCGACCAGCCGCTCGCCGCTCTTGGGCACCGGCCGGCCGGTCAGCTTCTCGCGCACCATCAGGGCGAGTGCTTCCTCGATCGGCGCATCGGCCTTGTCCTTGACGTCGACGAGGTTGGCCTTGGCGTATTTGTCCTCCAGCATCGAGCCGATATTGTCGGCGACGCCTTGCATGGCGCGGCTGCCGATCGCCTCGACGCGGGCCTGCTCGACCGCGTCATAGATGGCGCGCGCCGCCTTGCCTTCCGGCGCCAGCTTGGTGTGGATACGCGCATCGTGGCAGGCGCGCTTCAGCGCCATGGAGTCGCCGAGGCCGCGGGTGATCGCGATATCGGTCTTCGACGCCTTCTTCGGCAGTTCGGGCAAGCGCGCCCGGCTGCCGGCGAGCGCCGGCCGATCCTTGGCGAAGCCGACTTCCATCTCCTTGTCGCCGGCAATGGCGCGCATGCAGACGGTGACGGCGCGCTTGAAGCTGTCGGCTTCAGACCCCGTCTTCGACTTGTTGCGCGTGTTGTCGCCCGGACCCGCCATTATCTATCTCTATTTCGCCACAGGCTGTTGACCAAGCTGAGAGCGGAGGAGGCCGACAATCTCTTCCACCGAGATTGTAAAGTAACCACCCTTTCCACTGTCATATGCCTGTCTCCACAGACCATATCCATGGCCGAAGCCATCTGGAATTGTACCCGCCCCCTCAAGCTCAACCACACTCTTCCTAAGCACGTTAGCCGCTATGGGGAGGTGGGGAACAGTTTGCAGCGGCTTTCCGTCATTCGGTATCGGCGCATCGGTGACTGAAATCGACACGACCGGTTGATCTTCACCTTCCAGATTGTCGACCGCACCTATGATCACCCGCGAGGATATCGGCGTCGCTCCCCGATACGTCCAAGTCTGCCCGGGCTTGAATGGTTCATCCTGGGCCATGGCTACCTGTCCGAGACCAAAGCAGAGGATTGAGAAACTCCACAGGAACGTCCGACGGGTTGCTCCCATGGAGTGATGTTACCCCAGCACCACGTTGGCGGCGCTCTCGGGCAGATCCTCGCCGAAGGCGCGCTGGTAGAACTCGGCCACCACCGAGCGTTCGAGCTCGTCGCACTTGTTGAGGAAGGTCAGCCGGAAGGCCATGCCGATATTGCCGAAAATCTCGGCATTCTCGGCCCAGGTGATGACGGTACGCGGGCTCATCACGGTCGACAGGTCGCCATT
Source organism: Mesorhizobium loti (assembly GCA_002356515.1). Taxonomy (NCBI): domain Bacteria; kingdom Pseudomonadati; phylum Pseudomonadota; class Alphaproteobacteria; order Hyphomicrobiales; family Phyllobacteriaceae; genus Mesorhizobium; species Mesorhizobium loti. Next base: position 3,410,668 of record AP017605.1, read on the forward strand.
GATGAAGGCCGAGCGCGTCATGTCGGCAACGCGCACCATCTTGTTGACGATGTCCTTGCCCTTGCCGTCACGATAGTGCTTGGCCTTGGCCAGCACGATGTTCACTTCATTGTCGTGCGGCAGATAGTTCAGCGTGGTGACGATCGACCAGCGGTCCATCTGCGCCTGGTTGATCTGCTGCGTGCCGTGATAAAGGCCGGTGGTGTCGCCGAGGCCGACCGTGTTGGCGGTCGAGAACAGCCGGAACGCCGGATGCGGACGGATGACCCGGCTCTGGTCGAGCAGCGTCAGCCGGCCCGACGATTCCAGCACGCGCTGGATGACGAACATCACGTCCGGCCGGCCGGCATCGTACTCGTCGAAGCAGAGCGCGACATTGTGCTGGTAGGCCCAGGGCAGGATGCCGTCGCGGAATTCGGTGATCTGCAAGCCGTCCTTGACGACGATCGCGTCCTTGCCGACGAGATCGATACGGCTGACATGGCTGTCGAGGTTGACGCGCACGCAGGGCCAGTTGAGGCGGGCGGCGACCTGTTCGATATGGGTCGACTTGCCGGTGCCATGATAGCCCGACACCATGACGCGGCGGTTGTAGGCAAAGCCCGCCAGGATCGCCAGCGTCGTCGCCTTGTCGAACAGATAGTCCGGATCGACATCAGGCACATGTTCTGATGTCACCGAATAGGCCGGCACCACCATCTTGGAGTCGAAGCCGAATTTGTCCTTTACCGACACCGTCGTGTCGGGCAGGTTGGCGATGTCGCGATCGACCTTGTTCATATCTCTCAACGTCTCCACGGGCGAAACGTCCCGTTTCGCCGGCAATCGATTTTGTTCGGGGGCGGTCTTAGAGCCTTTTCCAACCTTATGAAAGTTGGAAAACGACACAAACCGTAGGGTCGCTCAGCACAGGCCCGCCTGTTTGAGCACGCGATAGGCCTGCAGCACATCGCGGAACCGGTCTTCCGAACCTCTGTCGCCACCATTCGCATCCGGATGGTGACGTTTCACCAGTTCCTTATAGCGCGCCTTGATATCCTTGCCAGTCGCCTTTGTATCAAGGCCAAGCGTTTCCAGCGCCTTGGCCTCAAGCGGCTTGGCCTTGCGCTCGCGCGCCTCGCGCGGATCCTTCGGCCCCTTGAACAGGTCGAACGGGTCGCGCATGCGGTTGTAATAACCGGCGCGGCCGGAGCGCATCTGCGCCATATCGGGCGATGAACGCGTCGAGGCGCCGTTGACGCCCATCTTCCAGGTCGGCCGGTGGCCGGTCATGGCTTCCTTCTGGAAGCGGGCGACTTCGGTGTCCGGCACGCCGGAAAAATAGTTGAAGCCCTTATTGTACTCGCGCACATGGTCGAAGCAGAAGCGGAAATACTCGCCCTCCTTCATCCGGCCCACCGGCGCGCGATGGGTGCCCGGCTCCTTGCAGCCGTCCCACTGGCAGATTGGCGAGTGCGACTTCAGCTCCGCATCCTTCTCCGGGCGGATGCGAATCTTCTCGAAATATTTGGGGTACGGCTTCATCTCACCCATTTATGGGGCGTTCGCAGATGCGAAACAAGAATTGACATTTTCGCGATCATCGCCCTAACCGCTGAATCGCGGCATAAAGCAGGCGAATGGCGGATTTAGTTGCGCGGCAGCGGCCCCTGTGGAACCGATTTCCGGTTTTCACGCTGGTACGCCAGTCATATGTGGTGAACGGAGACGGCAATGTCCATACAGGCGACCATGGAAGACAAGCTCAACAAGGCATTTTCGCCCGAGCGGCTGGTCATCATCAACGAAAGCCATCTCCACGCCGGCCATCACCATCACGGCTCCGATCATCACGGCGCCTATGACGGCACCGGCGAGACGCATTTTCGCGTCCGCCTTGTCTCGTCCACCTTTGCCGGCATGAGTCGCATCGACCGCCACCGCGCCGTCAACGAACTGCTCGCCGACGAGTTGAAGGCCGGCGTGCACGCGCTGGCGATCGAACCGGCCGCTCCCGGTGAGAAGACGCGCTGGTAGGTTGGTCCGCCCTAGCCTTTCGCGGCCCCTTCAGATCACCGCTTCTATCAAGAACGGCCCGCGTCGCGACAAAGCGCTGTCCAGCAACGCGTCGAACCGCTCGCATGTTTCGGCACGGGCCGCCTCCACGCCCATACCCTTGGCCAGCGAAACCCAGTCCAGCGCGGGATGGTCGAGGTCGAGCATGCGCCTGGCGTTCTCGCCGATCGCATTGACGCCGACATTCTTCATCTCGCCATGCAGGATCGCGTAGGTGCGGTTGGAAAAGACGATCGTCACCACGTCAAGATTTTCCCGCGCCTGCGTCCACAACCCCTGCACCGTGTACATGCCGCTGCCGTCAGCCTCCAGATTGATCACCTTGCGGTCGGGACAAGCGATCGCCGCCCCGGTGGCCATCGGAATGCCGCCACCGATCGATCCGCCCGTGCCCATCATGTAGTCATGCGGCGCGGCAAAGGCCGACAGCGCGAAGAAACGCCGCGCCGAGGTGACCGCCTCGTCGCAGACAATCGCATTGTCCGGCAGTTTGCGCGCCACCGACAGCGCGATGGCGTCGTCGGTAAGCTTGCCGCTTGGCGCAGCTTCATCCGGGAAAGCGGTCGCGACCACCGTCTGTTGCGATGGTTTGACGCCGAGTTCGTCGCGAAGCGCCTCCAGCGCCGCATGCAGGTCCTGACCATGAGCGGCGAGCGTCAGCACCCGGCAGTCGTCGCGCACAAGCCGTCCCGGTTTTCCCGGATAGGCAAAAAAAGCGACCGGCTCCTTGCCGCCGACCAGCACCAGAACGTCAATGTCGCTCAGCAACGCCGTCGCCGCATCGATCGGATAGGGAATGCGTGTCGGCGCGACGCGCCCGCGGCCGCGTTGCATCCGCGCGATCAGGACCTCGCTGAACAGGCGGACATCGCAGGCCGTCGAGATCTGGCCGGCGATCTCGAGCGCATCGGCCCGCGCGGCGTGGCCACGAACGATCATGCCAACACGGCCCGGAGCCGCACGGATCGCCGCAGCGACCTCGCGCACGGCATCCCTGTCGACGGCCGGCGGCGGTGAGAGGACAACCTTGCCCGGCGACGCCGGGGCAGCGCCGCCCCAGGCGGCATCCGCCGGCAGGATCAGCGTCGTGACGCCCGGAGGTGTGAGCGAGGCGCGGAAAGCCGCCTCCGTGGCCGGCTGGACATCTTCTGGCCCGGCGATGCGGCGAACCCAGTTGGACATCGGCGCCGCCAGACCTTCGATATCGCTGGTGAGCGGCGCATCGAGCGGCAGGTGGTAGGAGGCGTGGTCGCCGACGATGTTGATCATCGGGCTGAACGCACGCCGGGCATTGTGCATATTGGCCAGCCCATTGGCCAGGCCCGGACCGGTATGCAGCAGCGTCGCGGCCGGACGGTCGGTCATGCGCGCATAGCCGTCGGCGGCACCGGTCACCACGCCCTCGAACAGGCCGAGCACGCAACGCATCTCAGGCTTGCGGTCGAGGGCGGCGACGAAATGCATTTCGGACGTGCCGGGATTGGCGAAACAGACCGTCACATCATTGGCCAGCAGCACGTCGCACAGGACATCGGCTCCATTCATGCAATTTTTCTCCCAATCACGAGGAGCAATTGCACCTATGGACATCCGCACGACAATATCCCGCCGCCGCTTTTGGCATGATCCAGTTACAGCGATGGGCGAGCGGAAGTCGCCGGGAATCAGCCGACCGTCGATTTCAAGAATGTCAGGGCTGCAGCGGTCAGCGCATCACCATCTTCGCCGAAATCGCGGTTGATCGACATGTGCGTATAGGCGCTACCATCAAACAGAGTGACTTTGGTCCCGGTGGCCCGCAGCCGCTCGGCAAAGGCTTTCGAATCCTCGCCACGGCCTGACGCTCCCGAATAGGCGATGAAGGTCGGTGGATGCTTGCGGCCGTCGACATAGCTGGCCGGGGAAAGTGCTCCCCACTGCGAGGGATCGGAAAAGACCCTTGCATAGGCCCGCACCATGCCGCCATTTTTCTCAAGTGCCGCAAGATCATAGGCCCTGGTATCGTCAAGAAGCAGGCCGGCGACGCCGGGCAATCCGCCACGCATGCCGGTCAGGGCGATCAGGTGGCAACCGGCAGAATGGCCCATGCCGACAATGCGCTTGGGGTCGCCGCCATGCGCGGCGATGTTGGCCCTGACATAGGCATAGGCCCTCTCGACGTCGCCGGCCTGGGTCGCGACATCGGCCTGGGGCAGCATGCGATAGTCGATCGAGACGAAGCAGAAGCCGTTGGCGAGCAGGAAAGCCGGCTTGGCACCGACCTGGCTGCGTTTGCCGAACTCCCAGGCGCCGCCATGGACGAAGAAGACGACAGGCAGGTTTTTCGCGCCGTCGGGCGCGTAGACATCGAGCTTGGCCGGACCGTAGTCGAAGGTTTTTTGCGCGGGTTGGCGCGGGCGCCACGCGGCCGATGCTCCCAATGGCAGCACCGCCGCCACGGAGGCCAGAATGAGGCTTCGTCGATCGATCATCGTGGTCTCCCGACCGTGTAGCCAACAGTGCCCGCAGGCACCGCGAGCGTCCAGTTAAGGATTGGTAATGCTTAGCGGTCTGGCTCGGCGATCGACCATCGATGCGGACCTCAAGCTTTGGGGACCCATCCGCTATGGAGGAGGCTGGATCGACCGGGCTTCGTTGAACTCGCATCGGGTCGCCACGCCGCTTCAGACCGCATCAATGCACTGCCCTTGTCGTTCAGTTCACGAAATCAATATCTACCCCTTGACGGCCTCATCTGGCCATCACCACTTAAATATTTGGACAGGAATTTCAGTGACATGGGTGGGTGTCCCAGGTCTCAACGACAGATGCGCACGCTCTCCTTCATGTGAAGGAACCCAAATGCGTTGCGGCAGTTGAATATATGATGAGCCAGCCGGCAGCCAGAACGGCTCTGAGGGCAAAGTATCATGCGTGAGAATCAGTCCGACGTCTTCGATCTGTTTTCGGAGATTTATGCGAACGCGGCCCAGGAAGAAATCAGCCTCCAGCAGTATCTCCTTGCTTGCCGAGAGGACAAATCAATGTATGCCTCGGCGCCTGAACGGATGGTCGAGGCAATCGGCGAGCCGAACCTGGTCGACACCAGCAAGGATGAACGGCTCGGCCGCATTTTCTCGAACCGCACCGTTAAGATCTATCCCTCCTTCTCCGACTTCTACGGAATGGAGGAAACGATCGAGCGCATCGCCGGGTATTTCCGATATGCGTCCCAGGGACTCGAGGAGCGCAAGCAGATCCTCTACCTCCTTGGCCCTGTCGGCGGCGGTAAATCCTCTCTGGCCGAACGGCTGAAGAAATTGATGGAGCTGCGCCCGATCTACACGCTGAAGGTCGGTAACCAGATCAGCCCGGTTTTCGAATCGCCACTTGGCCTTTTCCATCCCGATCGCATGGGCGACCTGCTGGAGGATAAATACGGCATAGCCCGACGCCGGCTGAACGGGCTCATCTCACCATGGGCGGCCAAGCGGCTCGACGAACTGTCCGGCGACATTTCCAAATTCAGCGTGGTCAAGTTGATGCCTTCGCGGCTGCGCCAGATCGGCATTGCCAAGACAGAGCCCGGCGACGAGAACAATCAGGATGTCTCGGCCCTGGTTGGCAAGGTCGACATCAGACAACTGGAAAATTTCAGCCAGTCCGATCCGGACGCCTATTCCTACAGCGGCGGACTGAACCGGACCACGCAAGGCCTGCTCGAATTCGTCGAGATGTTCAAGGCGCCTATCAAGGTCCTGCATCCGTTGCTGACGGCGACCCAGGAAGGCAGCTACAACGGCACCGAGAATTTCGGCGCCTTTCCCTATCAGGGCATCATCATTGCCCATTCCAACGAATCGGAATGGCAACAGTTCAAGAACAACAGGAACAACGAGGCCTTTCTCGACCGCATCCTCGTGGTCAAGGTGCCGTATTGCCTGCGGATCACCGAAGAGAGGCAGATCTATGAAAAGCTGCTGCGCGAGAGCGACTTGGCCACCAGCCCCTGCGCACCCGAAGTGCTGGACATTCTCAGCCGATTCACGGTCTCGACCCGCCTTGCCGAGCACGACAATTCGCCGCTCTACACCAAGATGCGCGCCTATGACGGCGAGAACCTCAAGGAGGTCGATCCCAAGGCGAAGTCGGTCCAGGAATATCGCGATACCGCCGGCGTCGACGAAGGCATGACCGGCGTCAGTACACGCTTCGCCTTCAAGATCCTGTCGCAGACATTCAACTACGACACCAAGGAGGTGGCTGCCGATCCCGTGCATCTGATCTACATCCTGGAGGAGGCGATCAAGCGCGAGCAGTTTCCAAAGGAAACGGAAGCTGCCTATCTCGACTTCATCAAGTCGGAACTGGCAACGCGCTATGCCGAGTTCATCGGCCACGAAATCCAGAAGGCCTATCTGGAATCATACAGCGAGTATGGCCAGAACCTCTTCGACCGTTACATCGCCTATGCCGATGCCTGGATTGAGGATCAGGATTACAAGGATCCCGATACGGGCCAGATTCTCAATCGCGAGGTATTGGACAAGGAATTGTCGCAGGTCGAGAAACCAGCCGGCATCGCCAATCCCAAGGACTTCCGCAATGAAGTGGTCAAATTCACGCTGCGTGCCCGGGCGCGAAACCACGGCCGCAACCCATCGTGGACAGGTTATGAGAAACTTCGCGAGGTCATCGAGAAGCGTATGTTCGGCCAGGTCGAAGACCTCTTGCCGGTGATCAGTTTCGGCTCCAAGCAGGACAGCGTCACGGAAAAGCGGCACAATGAATTCGTGCAGCGCATGGTGGAACGCGGCTACACCGAGCGGCAGGTGCGCCGGCTTGTCGACTGGTACATGCGCGTGAACAAGGCGGGTTGAGAAAGCCCGAATGGTTCCATGCCTATCTTTATCGACCGTCGCCTGAATCCGAAGGACAAAAGCCTGGGCAATCGCCAGCGCTTTGTTAGGCGCGCGCGGGAAGAGCTCAAGCGGAGCATTCGCGATCAGATCCGCATCGGCAGGATCGCAGACGTGGATGCCGAGCACGCCGTGCCCATGCCCGAAAGAGGCACGGGCGAGCCGGCCTTCAACAACGCCAGGAACGGCGGCAGGCGCCAGCACATCCTGCCGGGCAATAGGCATTTCTCCCCTGGAGACCTGATCCCCAAGCCCGGCCAGGGCGTCGGCGCCGGGGCGTCGTCCCCGGGAAACACGGCGTCTGAAGACGACTTTCGTTTCGTGCTGTCACGCGAAGAGGTGCTCGATCTTTTTTTCGAGGATCTCGAACTCCCGGATATGGTCAAGCTCAACCTCAAGGAAATCCTTGCCTTCAAGCCGCGCCGGGCTGGCTTCGCCGCCACCGGTTCACCGACCAACATCAATGTTGGGCGCACGATGCGTAACAGCCACGGCCGGCGCATCGCGCTGAGGCGCCCTAAGCAGGAGGAGTTGGACGCGATCCTCGAGGAAATCGCCATGCTTGAGTTGGTGCCATCCAGCGAAGCGGCGCACCAGCGCATTGCGGCATTGCGGCAGGAGCTTGACCGGTTGGAGCGGCGGCGCAGGCGAATTGCCTTTGTCGATCCTGTCGACATCCGATTCAACCGCTTCGATCCCCAGCCTGTGCCGAACGCCAATGCCGTCATGTTCTGTCTGATGGATGTGTCCGGGTCCATGGGCGAGCGCGAAAAGGATCTGGCCAAGCGCTTCTTCGTGCTGCTGCACCTGTTCTTGAAACGGCGTTATGACCGCATCGAGATCGTCTTCATCCGCCATACCCACGAGGCGCAGGAGGTTGACGAGGAGACGTTCTTCAATTGCACGCAAAGCGGCGGTACCATCGTTTCCACCGCGCTCGAGGAAATGCATCGCATCATCAGGCAGCGATATCCGCCCAGCGAGTGGAACATCTATGCCGCCCAGGCCTCTGACGGAGACAATTCCGTCACCGATTCCGAGCGCTGCATAGCCCTGCTCGACGGGAAGCTCATGCGGCTGTGCCAGTATTTTGCCTACGTCGAGATCATCGACAAGCGCGAAGCCCATATCTTCGGCACGACCGAAAACGGGACATCGTTATGGCGTGCCTATAGCGCGATCGACCTGAAATGGTCGAACTTCCAGATGAGCCGCATCGCCACGCCCGCCGATATCTACCCGGTCTTTCGCCAGCTCTTCGGCAAACAGTCTGCTGTCCTTAAGAGAGCGTGAGAGGGGCCGATGGCCAGACAAGCCGGTAAATCCGATCTGCTTTTTTCCGGATCCGACTGGGATTTTACGAAATTGTCGCGGACCTATGACGCGATCGAGGCAATCGCGGTCGAAGAGCTTCATCTCGATACCTATCCCGTGCAGATGGAGATCATCTCCTCCCAACAGATGCTCGACGCTTACTCGTCAGTCGGTATGCCACTGATGTACCACCACTGGTCTTTCGGCAAACACTTCCTCTACCAGGACCTGCTCTATCGCAAAGGCGGGCGCGGGCTTGCCTATGAACTGGTCATCAATTCCAATCCTTGCATCGTCTATCTGATGGAGGAAAACACCATGGCCCTGCAGGCCTTGGTGACGGCCCATGCCGCGCTCGGGCATAACCATTTCTTCAAGAACAATCATTTGTTCAAGCAGTGGACGGACGCTGGGGCGATCCTCAGCTACCTGGACTTCGCCAAGAGCTACATTGCTCGTTGCGAGGAGCGGCACGGTCTCGCTACCGTCGAGGCTGTCCTCGATTCCACCCACGCGCTGATGGAACAGGGCGTGTTCCGCTATCGCCGGCCACCGAAGCTGTCGTCGGAACGGCAGCGCGAAGGGCTTCGCGAGCGTCTCGAATACGAAGAGCGCTCCTACAACGATTTGTGGCGCACGCTGCCGCCTTCGCAGCAAAGGGTCAACGACAAGGCCCAAGACCCGGAGTGGAAGAAATCGCTCAACCTGCCCGAGGAAAACCTGCTCTATTTCCTGGAAAAGAACAGCCCGATCCTGGATCCCTGGCAGCGTGAGATCATCAGGATCGTTCGTGTCATAGCACAATATTTTTATCCGCAACGGCAAACACAGGTGATGAACGAGGGCTGCGCCACCTTCGTGCACTATACGTTGATGAACATGCTGTTCGACCGCGGCCGGATCAGCGAAGGCGCCATGCTCGAAATCCTGCGCAATCATTCCAACGTGATCTTCCAGCCGGCGTTCGACGATCCGCGCTTTTCCGGCATCAACCCCTACGCTCTCGGCCTCGACATGATGCAGGAAATTCAGCGCATCTCGACCGAGCCGACGGCCGAGGATCGGGATTGGTTTCCCAACATCGCCGGCCGCGGAAACTGGCGCGAGGTCCTGCTCGACGCATGGGCAGAGCACCGCGACGAGTCCTTCATCCGCCAATACCTCAGCCCGGCCTTGATCCGGAAGTGGCGGTTTTTTGTGCTCGGCGACGTTGCCGACCAACCGCATTTTCAGGTTGCCTCGATCCACAACGAGCGCGGCTATGAAAAGATACGCGCCGCGCTTGCTCACAGCTACGATGTCGGCGCGAACCGACCGGACATTCAGGTGGTGGATGTCGATCTGCTCGGCGACCGGCATTTGCGACTGCAGCACAAGGTGAATCACGGCATCCTTCTCGAGGATGCCAGCCGTGACGCCACGCTTCGTCACATCCGGAGGCTTTGGGGTTATGAGGTCAGTTTGGCGGCTGTCGACGCTGAGACGGGCCTGACGATCCACGAACGCTCGACGAGCCAGATCGCAGAATGAGGCTCGATGGTTGCGCTGGTCCCCACGGCTCTCGGCCTGACGCATGTCGCCCAAAAGTGCGCAGCGGCGGGACAAACGACAGGCATAAAAACAAAGGGCTTTAGAACAATTCCACGAAAGTATGAGACGGTTTTCCCGGGAAAGCGCATAGCGCTTTCCCTTGGGAATTGCGTCAAAACAAAGAGTTAGAGCGGTTCGCCGTTTCCGTGAAACGGTGAACTGCTCTAAGCGTCGCCGGCTGGCCTGATCCTCAACCGGGCGATGCGGTTCTTGTCGCGCTTCATGACGATGAAGCGCTTGCCGTGGAAGGTGAAGGCCTGCTTCTCATCGGGGATCGACTGCGCCTCGTGGATGACGAGGCCGGCAATCGTGGTTGCTTCCTCGTCCGGCAGGTTCCAGTCGAGCGCCCGGTTCAGGTCGCGGATCGGCACATTGCCGTCGACGACGACGGAACCGTCGGCCTCCTGCTTGACCCCCTGGATGTCGACATCGTGCTCGTCGGCGATTTCGCCGACGATCTCCTCGATGATGTCCTCCAGCGTCACCAGCCCTTCGACCTCGCCATATTCGTCGACGACGACGGCGAAATGCGCCTTGCGGCGCAGGAAGGCGTTGAGCTGTTCCTGCAAGGTCGTGGTGTCGGGCACGAACCATGGCTTCGAGGCGATCTTCATCACATCGATTTTGGAAAAATCATTGCCGACTTCGTTCAGCGCGCGCAGCAGATCCTTAGCGTGCAGCACCCCGACAATGTTGTCGAGCGAGCCCTTCCACAGCGGCATGCGGGTGTGCGGGCTCTGCAGGATCTCGCGTACCACCGCTTCGGGCGCATTGTCGGCATTGACCGAGCGCATATTGGTGCGGTGGACCATGATGTCGGAGACTTCGAGCTCTTCGAGGTCGAACAAGCCACCAATGCGGTCGCGATCCTCGCGCACCACCTGGCCGTCGCGGCGGAAATCGTCGACCGCACCGCGCAACTCGTCCTGGCTCGAGCGCTGCGGCTCGATGCGCGACAGTTCGTAGCCGAACATGGCGAGAAGGCGCGTGCGCACGGCAATGACCAGCAGGATGAGGATGGCAAGGACGGTGACGATGACCCAGCCGTTGTCCATCTCAGCCGGCTTTCCGGCTGGCTGGATGGATTTCCCTCAGGAACGACAGCACTTCCGAAGCCGGAACGTCCTTGGCAATAAAAGCCTGGCCGATGCCGCGCGTCAGGATGAAGGTCAGCGCGCCGCGCGACACCTTCTTGTCCTGGGTGATGAAGGCAAGCAGCGCCTCGGCATCGGGCAATTCGCCCGGAATGTCGGCCATGCGCCAGGGCAGGCCGACGGCGCGCAGATGCGTCTCGACGCGCGCCGCGTCGTCGGGGCTCGCCAGATTGAGCCGCGAGGAGAACCGATGCGCCAGCGCCATGCCGATGGCGACTCCCTCGCCGTGAACGAGACGGGTTCCGTCATACTGCGTGGCGGCTTCGAGCGCGTGGCCGAATGTATGGCCGAGATTGAGAAGCGCGCGGTCGCCGGTCTCGAACTCGTCGCGGGCGACGACATCGGCCTTGGCGCGGCAGGCCTCGGCAATCGCCTGCGCCCGCTCCGGCCCGCCGGCGAACACCTTTTCCCAGTTCGCTTCCAGCCAGGCGAACAATTCCGGCCGGTCGATCAGCCCGTATTTGGCGAGTTCGGCATAGCCGGCACGGAACTCGCGGATCGGCAGCGTGTCGAGCACTTCCGTGTCGGCCAGCACCAGCCTGGGCTGCAGAAAGACACCGACCAGGTTCTTCCCGCGCGGGCTGTTGATGCCCGTTTTGCCGCCGACCGAGGAATCGACCTGTGCCAGAAGCGAGGTCGGGATCTGCACGAAATTCATGCCGCGCCGCACGATGCCGGCGGCAAAACCGGTGAGATCGCCTATGACGCCGCCGCCCAGCGCGATGACGACGTCGCCGCGCTCCAGCCTGGCGGCCAGAATCCCGTCGACCACCGCTTCGAGATGGGCGAAGCTCTTGGTCTTCTCGCCGGGCGGCATCGTGATGACGGTGGGCTGGATGCCACCCTTCTCAAGCCCGGCCTTCAGCGTATCGAGATGCGCGGCGGCGACATTCTCATCGGTGACGACAGCCGCGCGTGTGCCCGGCAGCCGGCGCGAAATCTCCTCACCCGCGCGCGACAAAAGGCCGGAGCCGATCAATATGTCGTAGGCCCGGTCGCCAAGCCCGACTTCGACGGTGACGGGCCGGTCCGCGCTCACGATTCGACCTCGCCCGTCGCTGCGATTTCATCGATGCCGAAATGCCGGCACAGTGCGTCCAGCACCTCGGCGGCGATGACCTCCTTGCGGTCGTCGCGGGTCGGCACGGTGACATCTGACGTCGCGTAGACCGGATAGCGCTCGCCCATCAGCCGCTCCAGCACGGCGCGGGGGTCGGCGCTCTTCAAAAGCGGCCGGTTTTGCTTCTTGGAAACCCGCTCCATCAGAAGATCGAGTTCGGCCTTCAGCCACACCGACACGCCATGGCCGGCGATAGCCTCGCGCGTCTGCGCGTTCATGAAGGCGCCGCCGCCGGTCGAAAGCACCTGCGGGCCGTTCTCCAACACACGCAGGATCACGCGCTGTTCCAGGGCCCTGAACTCGGTCTCGCCATAGCGTTCGAACAGCTCCGGAACGGTCATGCGCGAGACGCTTTCGATCTCCTGGTCGCTGTCGATGAAAGGCAGCGAAAGCATCGTCGCCACTTTGCGGCCGATCGCCGTCTTGCCGGCACCCATCAGGCCGACAAAGACGATGGACCGGCTGCCCAGCCGGTCAAGCAGCGCGGCGTAGGTCTCGCCTGGAGGATTTGCCTGGTGCGCGTTCATCAGCTGTTTCTTGGGCCCTCTTTGCCGGCGTATCGACATGAAAAGCCGGTTTGCGTCAAGCGTGCCTAGCGGCCAGAACCCTATATCGGCTGGCGGACGCCTGCATCAGAAGTTGCTAACAGGCCTCCGCTTCTTCCTTGAATTGGCCGGATTGGCGTCCCATAAGGGCACAGGGTTTGGAAACGCAGAACAAGAAGACGAGCGAAAATTGATGCCGACACTGTTTCGCTTTGTCGTGACTCTCGCGATTCTGGCCGGCATTGCCTATGGTACGATGTTCGCGCTGGTGATGTTCGTCGAGCCAAAAAAAGCGGAGATGAGCGTCCGCATTCCGGCGGAAAAGCTGAATCCCAAGAAAAACTGAATCCCGAAGAAAACTGACCCGCAGGAAATGAACAGCGCCGCCCGCATCGAGGCCTTCCTGGAAATGATGAGCGCCGAGCGCGGTGCTGCCGAAAACACGCTGTCCTCCTACCGCCGCGACCTCGAAGACGCGTCGACCGAGATCGATGGCGGGCTCGCCGCCGCGGGTGCCGCCGATATCCGCGCCTATCTCGACGACATCGCCGCGCGCGGCTTCGCGCCGACCTCGCAGGCGCGCAAACTGTCGGCGATCCGCCAGTTCTTCAAATTCCTCTATGCCGAGGGCCTGCGCACCGACGACCCGACCGGCACGCTGGACAGCCCGAAAAAAGGCCGCCCGCTGCCCAAGACGATGAGCGAGGCCGACACCGGCCGGCTGATCGACCGCGCCGCGCAGGAAGCCGGCGATGCCGGGCTCGGCTACAGCGACAGGCTGGCCGCTCTGCGCCTGCATGCGCTGGTCGAGGTGCTCTATGCCACGGGCTTGCGCGTTTCCGAGCTGGTCGGCCTGCCGGTGACGGTAGCGCAGCGTGACGACCGCTTCTTCATGGTGCGCGGCAAGGGCGACAAGGAGCGCATGGTGCCGCTGTCAGCCAAGGCGCGCACGGCAATGCGTGCCTGGCTCGCCGCCCGGGCCGGGGTGCCCACCTTGGCCGACAGTCCGTTCCTGTTTCCAGCGGCATCCGACAGCGGCTATCTCTCGCGCCAGGTCTTTGCCCGCGACCTGAAAGGGCTGGCGGCACGGGCCGGCATCGCCTCGGCGAAAATATCGCCGCACGTGCTGCGCCATGCTTTCGCCAGCCATCTGCTGCAGAACGGCGCCGATCTCAGGGCCGTGCAGCAGCTGCTTGGCCATGCCGACATATCGACGACACAGATTTACACCCATGTGCTGGAGGAGCGGCTGGTGCGGCTGGTCAACGATCATCATCCGCTTGCCGACTAGGCCTCATATCGCTATGTGAGGACGACATTTCACCGCCCGGAGCCCTGCTTTCAACGGTTCCGCAGTCCTTGCCTTCCGACGTATCGGTCCGCTCAAGCATGTACAATTACCTCGATTTCGAAAAGCCGGTGCAGGATCTTGAGCTCAAGATCCTCGAGCTGAAGAAACTTGCCGAGAACGGCGAGGCGGTCGACGTTGCCGACGAGATCACCAGGCTCGAGAAGCGTTCGCGCGACGCACTGCGCGATCTCTACAAGGCGCTGACGCCCTGGCAGAAGGTGCAGGTGGCGCGCCACTCCGACAGGCCGCACTGCGTCGACTACATCAAGGGCCTGTTCAGCGACTTCACGCCGCTCGCCGGCGACCGCAATTTCGGCGAGGACCAGGCGATCGTCGGTGGTTTCGCCCGCTTCCGCGGCGAGCCTGTCGCGATCATCGGCCAGGAGAAGGGCTCGGACACGACCAGCCGCCTGAAGCACAATTTCGGGTCGGTGCGCCCCGAGGGCTATCGCAAGGCGGTGAGGCTGATGGAACTGGCCGACCGTTTCAAGATTCCGCTGTTGACGCTGGTCGACACGGCGGGCGCCTATCCCGGTGTCGGCGCCGAGGAGCGCGGCCAGGCCGAAGCCATTGCCCGCTCGACCTCGGCCTGTCTTGCGCTGAAAGTGCCGTCGATCTCGGTGGTCATCGGTGAAGGCGGTTCGGGCGGCGCCATCGCCATCGCCACCGCCAACCGCGTCTACATGCTCGAACACGCCATCTATTCGGTGATTTCGCCGGAAGGCGCCGCCTCGATCCTGTGGCGCGACACCACGCGCTCCAAGGACGCGGCGACCAACATGAAGATCACCGCGCAGGATCTTCTGGAATTGAAGATCATCGACGCCATCATCCCCGAGCCGATGGGCGGCGCCCAGCGCGCGCCCGAAACGGTGATTGCCGCGACCGGCGACCTCATCGCCAAGACGATGAAGGACTTCGCCGGGGCCAACACCGACTTCCGCGAACAGCGCCGCGAGAAATACCTGGCGATGGGCCGCAGCCTATAGGGTCTGGGTCGCAATGGACACCCTGCTTTAACGGATGCTAATTAAGCTTTTCGTTCTGGGGGGATCTGAGGTGAAAAAATACGAGAAACCGAGGCTGGTCAAAGCGGCCCGCCTGCAAGCACTAGCGGCTCAACAGGTGAGTTCCCAGCCGCCAGTGGACAATGGCAGTGACAATAGCGGTGGCAACAACGAGGGCGGCAGCATTGTCTAGCCCCGGCAAATCCGGACCTGTCAAAACGTATGATCGCCTTGGGATTGCCGGCCTCCACACGGCAATGTGGCGGCAATGAGCAATTTCGCCACAAAAATGCCGCCGCATTCGGGTCAATGAAATTGCCGTGAGGGGTTGGTCGAGGCTTGCGGTAAGGAATTTTCAAGGTTAACGGGCTTACGGTCCGTCGGTGTTCAGCATACGGGCTCGGCCGTTTCGAAGCCATTGGCCCGAGGGAAAAGACATAGCCGTATCCATGTTTGCCAAGCTCGCCCGCACCGGAGTCCTCGTCACCTCGATAGCCGTCGCCGGCTGCAATGATTCGTCGATGAAGGACTTTGCCCCGGAAGCCAACAAGCCGCTGCCGGACAAGATCCTGGCCGACATGAAGGCCAAGGGCATGATCCGCACCTCCTCGGTGATGGCGCGCATCTTCAAGGAAGAGGGCAAGCTCGAGATATGGAAGGCCAAGACCAACGGCCGCTACGACATGGTGGCGAGCTACGACATCTGCAAATGGTCGGGCAAGCTCGGGCCGAAGTACACCGAAGGTGACCGCCAGGCGCCGGAAGGTTTCTACACGGTGCGGCCGTCGCAGATGAATCCGCGCTCGAACTACCATCTGTCCTTCAACATCGGCTTTCCCAACGCCTATGACCGTGCCAATGGCCGCACCGGCCAGAACCTGATGGTGCATGGCGCCTGTTCGTCCTCGGGCTGTTATTCGATGACCGACGCGCAGATCGAGCAGATCTATGCCTTCGGCCGCGATGCCTTCCAGGGTGGGCAGACCGAGTTCCAGGTCGAGGCCTTTCCGTTCCGCATGACCGCCGCCAACATGGCGCGCTACCGCAACGACCCGAACTACGAGTTCTGGAAGATGCTGAAGGTCGGCTACGACAATTTCGAGATCACCAAGGTGCCGCCGAAGGTCGATGTCTGCGAGAAGCGCTATGTCTTCAACCAGGTCGCCGCCGACGGCCAGACATTCGATCCGACCGGACCGTGCCCGGCGACCACGCAGCCGGATTCGCTGAAGAGCGCCTACAACGCCTATCAGAGCACCTACGACGCCGCGTACAACGGCGCGCTCAAGGCCAGCGTGCCGCCACCCAAGCCGACCATTGCCGGCATCAAGGAAGCCAGCATCGTCTCGGACTGGTCGAAGCGCCGGGCGCGCGGCGAGCGCGTGCCGATCGATCCGCCGTCGCTCAACAACGACGGCACAGTGACCGAGACGGCGCGCATGGGCCGCATCGATTCACCCGCCGGCCGCAAGATGGCCGCACTCGACGCCGAAAAAGCCGCCAAGCAGAAGGCCGAGGAGCAGAGGCTGGCTGCCATTGAGGCCGCCAAGCAAGCCAAGGAAGCCGCCAAGGCACAGGCACTTGCCGAAAAGGAAGCGGCCAAGGCCGCCAAGGAAGCCCCCGTCGCCACCGCTACCATCGCCGCGCCCGCGGAGGCCGCGCCGGTAGCCGAGACGCAAGCAGCCGACGCCAGCGAAGGTACGGTGGCAAAGCTGAAGAACAAGCTGCTTGGCATGTTCGGCGGCTGAACTTGGTCTTGGCCGTGGATACCGCTATCTACGACCTTAAGGGCCTGAACTGCCCGCTTCCCGTGCTCAAGGCGAAAAAGCGCCTGGCCGGGATGGAGCCGGGCAGCCGGCTCTGGCTCGAGACCACCGACCCGCTCGCCGTCATCGATATTCCCGCCTTTTGCTCGGACGCCGGCCACCAGCTGATTGAAACAGCGGCCATGCCAGGCGGCCATCGATTCCTGGTCGAGCGCGGCGAAACAGTCTGAATTTCGATCTAAAACGCTATCTTCCGGCGATCGCCAGCGGGTTGTTTTCCAGCGCGGCGCGGTCGGGCGTGTCGATCGACGGCCGGTTGGTGAAGGCTGCGAACAGCCGGCGCACATAATCCTCCGGCATATCAAGCGTGATCAGCACCAGCCGCGTGCCGCGCTGGCCGTCCGGCCAGGCCGGCAGCCTTGCCGGCGGATGCAGGATCTTCTGCACGCCGTGGATGACCAGCGGCCGTGACGGATCTTCCCTGAGTTCGATCACGCCCTTCATGCGCAGCAGCTTCTCGCCATGCGTCGAACGCAGCAGGTCGAGAAACATTTCGATGGCCGAAAACGGCACCGGACCGTCATGGACCAGCGAATAGGAGCGCACGCGCTGATCGTGGCGATGGCCATGATCGTGACTGTGCTCGCGGTCATGATTATGCCCGTGGTCATGACCATCATGGTGGTGGTGATCGTGATCATGCGCTGCTTCCTCGCCGAGCCAGCGCCGCACGTCGGCGGATTTGGTGGCGGGATTGTAGAGGCCGCAATCAAACAGCGCCGACACGCCTGTTGTTGAATTGCCGGCATCGAGCAGTTCGGCCCCCGGATTGATCTGCCGCAGGCGCGTGCGCAACGTGTCGAGGTCGCCGGCATCGGTCACCAGGTCGGCCTTGCTGAGCACGATTCGGTCGGCGACGGCGACCTGCTTGACCGCCTCGACATGGGCATCGAGCGTGGCATTGCCATTGACCGCATCGACCAGCGTGATGACGCCGTCGAGCCGGAAGGCCTGGACGAGCGCCGGATGCGCCATGATCGACTGTAGCACCGGCGCCGGGTCGGCAAGGCCCGTGGTCTCGACGATGACACGGGCAAGCCGGGCGATGCGGCCGGTCTGCAGCCGGTCGACCAGATCGGCCAGCGTGTCGACCAGTTCGCCGCGCACCGTACAGCACAGGCAGCCGTCCGAAAGCTGGATGATGCCGTCGGAAGCCTGCTCGACCAGGAGATGGTCGATCGCCACCTCGCCATACTCATTGATGATAACCGCCGTATCGGCCAGCGCCGGGTCCTTCAGCAGCCGGTTGAGCAGCGTCGTCTTACCGGCACCGAGGAAGCCGGTCAGCACCGAGACGGGGATCGGGAATCCGCTCATCAGGTTAGTTCGCGGCCTTGACCGGCTGGTCACCTTGGGCTGCTGAATCCACCACAGCCGGACCGATGCCGGTCGGCGCAGGCCGATCGGGCCGCCAGCTCGGGATCGGCACGTCGGCATATTCCTGGCCGCCCTGGTCGAGCATCGCCTTCGGCGCCGGGCCGGTGGCGCCGCCGAGGCCGACGGCAACCAGCGTCGGCACATGGTCGAGCTTCTCCTGATAGGGCGATTTCGGCGCGTCCTTTGCGGCTGCGGCCGGTGGCGCCTCGGACTGCTCCTCCTTCGTCTTCTTCTTGCAGACCTCGTCATGCATGTCGTTGGGCGAGAGCGTGTCGCCATAGGGCGCCAGCGTCGCGACGGTGGCCGAGCCGGCGGCTTGCGTGTCAAACCCCTGATCGAGCAGTTTTGCCGCGGTCTCGGCACGGCTGACCGCCGACTTCTCGCCAAGCACGACCGCGACCAGCGTGCGGCCGTTGCGCGTCGCCGAACCGATCATGTTGAAGCCGGAAGGGCAGACGAAGCCCGTCTTCATGCCATCGGCACCGGGATAGCGGCCAATCAGGAGATTGTAATTCGGGATAGCCTTCTTGCCGACCGCAAGACCTTCGATCGAGAACCACGGCGCATATTGCGGAAACTCGCTACGGATCGCCATCACCAGGACCGAAAGGTCGCGCGCCGTCGTGTACTGGTCGGGCGAGTAAAGCCCGTTCGGGTTGACGAAATGAGTGCCGTTCATGCCGAGCCGGGCGGCCTCGGCATTCATCCTGTCGGCGAAGGCGGCTTGCGAGCCGCCGACATTCTCGCCGACCGCCATGGCGATGTCATTGGCCGATTTGACCAGCATCATCTTCAGCGCGTTGTCGAGCCGCATCACCGAGCCCGGCTTGAAACCCATCTTGCTCGGCGGTTCGCCGGCGGAGTGCTTGGTCACCTTGATCGGCGAATCGAGCTGGACTTCGCCTGCCGCGATCGCCCGGAAGGTCACATAGGCGGTCATCAGCTTGCTGAGCGAAGCCGGATACCAGCGCTTGAACGCATCCTGGTGCTGCAGGATCTGGCCGTTCTTCAGGTCGAAGACCACCACCGGATTGGCCAGCGCCGGCCCGGCCAGGACCGACAGCATGATTGCGCCAGCCGGGAATAGTTTGAGGAAATGCCTGTGCCGCATGATCTAATCCGAAATCGCCTCTTGCCGTAGTCGCCCCTGGCTCCGTAAGATTTCGTTACGTGACCGCCAGCATAATGAGTCCGCCCCTCAAAAACGGACTGCATCGTTGCGGTGCTATTTACCCTATGTGACGCCAACATGGCAAAGTGCCTGACAATCACAATCGAAAGACCGGGCACAATTGCAAAACACCAGGCTGAAGCCGGCTGCTCCAACAACGAATGGAACCATCATGCCAATCCTGAACCGCGCCGCTGAAATGCAGGACGAAGTCGCCGGCTGGCGCCGGCATCTGCACCAGACGCCCGAGCTGAACTTCGATGTCTTCAAGACGGCGGCTTTCGTCACCGAGAAGCTGAAAGAGTTCGGCTGCGACGATGTGGTCGCCGGCCTCGGCAAGACCGGCGTCGTCGGCATCATTCGCGGCCGCCGGGGCAAAGGGGCCACCATCGGTCTGCGCGCCGACATGGACGCGCTGCCGCTCAACGAGATTACCGGCAAGCCCTATGCGTCGACCGTTCCCGGCAAGATGCACGCCTGCGGCCATGACGGCCACACGGCGATGCTTTTGGGTGCAGCGAAATATCTCGCCGAGACGCGCAATTTCGCCGGCTCCGTGGCGGTGATCTTTCAGCCGGCGGAGGAAGGCGGCGGCGGCGGCAACGAGATGGTCAAGGACGGCATGATGGAGCGCTTCGACATCTCGAAGGTTTTTGGCATGCACAACATGCCGGGCCTGCCTGTCGGCCAGTTTGCCATCCGCCCGGGCCCGATCATGGCGGCGACGGCCGAATTCACCATCACCGTGAAAGGCCGGGGCGGCCATGCCGCGATGCCGCACGGCACGATCGACCCGATCGTCATCACCAGCCAACTGGTCGGCGCGCTGCAGACGATCGCCTCGCGCAGCACAGACCCGGTCGAGGCCGTGGTGGTCTCGGTGACCAAGTTCCATGCCGGCGACGCCTACAACATCATTCCCGAATCGGCCGAGATCGCCGGCACCGTGCGCACCTTGCGCAAGGAGATCGCCAAGAAATCCGAGGAGCGCATCCGCACCATCTGCGACGGCCTGGCGACCGCTTTCGGCGCCAAGATCGAGGTCGACTACCAGGCAAATTACCCCGTGACCTTCAATCATGCCGAGGAGACGGTGTTTGCCAGCGACATCGCGGCGACCGTCGCCGGCGATGCCCATGTCCATCGCGGCATCCAGCCGGTAATGGGCGGCGAGGACTTTTCCTACATGCTCGAAGCCCGGCCCGGCGCCTTCATCTTCATCGGCAATGGCGAAACCGCCGGTCTTCACAACCCGGCCTACGATTTCAACGACGAGGCCATCCCGCATGGCATGAGCTACTGGGTGAAGCTGGCGGAAACCGCGCTCGCCGCCTGACGAGCGCCGCACAAAAGGCTGGCCGATTGCATGCGGCCGGCCTCTTGGCGAAACGGTCCGAAGCGGCTATGTGTCGGGCCGCGTGGTCCCGTAGCTCAGTAGGATAGAGCGGCAGATTCCTAATCTGTAGGTCACAGGTTCGATTCCTGTCGGGATCACCAATCAGTCACGGCAAATATGAGTCGCAGCGGCTGGCTCGAAATTCGGGTGATTTGTCCGAGGGTTAGCCGCAGCTCTGACTCGGCCAGTGGGTCGACTAGACTGGGCGCGGAGCCTTTGCGCGCTTTAGCTGTCACCGAAGGCGGCCGCGCCCAGCAATTCGGCGGCGGCGTTGCCGCAAGGCAATTTGTTCAACTCGGATGACCGGCACGCGCCGATGATGGCAAGGAAAGGTTGAGGAAGGCATCGACCGAATGACATCTGGCATCCACCACATCACGCTGGTTACACGCAAGGTCCAGGCCAACGTTGATTTCTATGTCGGCTTTCTCGGACTGCGCCTGGTCAAGCGGACCGGTGGTTTCGAAGACGCCGAGCAACTGCATCTGTGTTATGGCGACAGCATCGGTTCGCCGGGGTCTCTGATCACCTTCCTCGTGTGGGAGGACGGATCACCCGGCCGGATCGGCCTCGGTCAGGTCGCGGAAGTCGCGCTGTCCGTTCAGCCCGGCGCCATCGGCTTCTGGATTATGCGATCGTTGCAGTTCGGACTGAATGCGAGCGGACCAACGCAGGAATTCGGCGAGCCCGTGCTGCGCCTGACCGATCCGGACGGCGTAGCGATCAAGATCGTCGGCAGCGCCCTGCCCGCATATGCGTCACCGGCCCCCGGCCCGGGAATCGAACCGGCCAACGCAATCCAATGCATCCGCGGCGCGACGATTTTCTCGGCGGTTGCCGAGCAGACGTCGGCATTCCTGCAGGATTACTTCGGCTATCGCCCGCTCAAGCACGCCGGAACCGTGCAGCGCCTCATCTCGGACAGCGGGGACGTTGTCGATGTCCGTGACGCCGTTGGCTTCTGGCCTGGCGTACCAGGGACCGGCGTCGTCGACCATATCGCCTTCCGCACGCCGGGCGTCGCTGCCTTGGAGACGGTGGAGCGCCGGCTTGCGAGCCGCAACTCCAGCGTCACCAATGTTCACGACCGTAAATATTTCGTGTCGCTCTATGTCCGTGAGCCGGGAGAGACCTTGTTCGAACTCGCAACGGATGGACCCGGAATGACGGTCGATGAACCCGCCGAAACCCTCGGTTCGGTGCTCTTCGTTCCGCCTTCCGATGCCGAGCGGGCCGAGGCCATCCGCACGCGGCTGCCGCAGTTTTCGCTGCCTGGCGAGGACCGCATCCGGTATCTCGACCTGCCCTTCGTGCACCGGTTCCATGTCCCAGCCGACCCGGACGGCACGACGCTCGTTCTGTTGCATGGGACCGGCGGTAACGAGGCCGACCTGATGCCGTTCGCGGCAAGCCTGGCGCCGCGCGCCACCTTGCTGGGGGTGCGCGGGCGCAGCGTCGAGGAGGGGACCCTGCGCTGGTTCCGCCGGTTTTCGGCTACCGCGTTCGATCAAGCCGACATAAGGGCCGAGGCAGAAGCCTTTGCCGCCTTCGTGGAAGGCGCGATCAATGGTTATCGGCTGGACCCGGGCAAGCTGGCGTTCCTCGGATATTCCAACGGCGCCAACTTCCTGGCAGCGGCGATGCTGCTGCATCCGCCCCTGGCCGAGCGCGCCATCCTGCTTCGCCCCTCCCTGGTCCTCGAGGCCCGGCCGGACGCGGATCTTTCGGGCTGCCGGATAGTGATGATCGAGGGACGCGATGATCCCTATGCATCGCTTCTCCCCGGTCTTGCGGCGGTCCTGAGCGAGCGTCACGCGACAGTGTCCGCGCTAACAGTGCCTGCGGGCCACGAGTTGAGCGATGCCGATCTGCACGCCCTGGGACCGTCGATAGAAAACTGGTTCGCCTGACCATGCGCACCCTTGAGAACCGTCGGGCAGCGGAGGCGAGCGGGAAACCTCGCCTGCATTGGCATTTCGGCATTCGTCTGCTGCATTGGCTGACCGTGATCGCGCTCGCGGCGCAAATCGCCATTGCCTTCGGGCCGATGCGGGGGCCGGGCATGGCGATGATGAACTGGCTGCCGCTTCACATGTCGATCGGCGTGACGATCCTGGCCATCATCGTCCTCAGGCTTTGCTGGCGCATCTTCACCCGGGCCCCCGTCAGGCCAACCTCGCGGTTCATGCGGTCTGCGACGGCTTTCTTCCACATGCTTCTCTACAGCACGATCCTCGCCGTCCTGATAACGGGATGGCTGGGCTACCGGCCAATGCCTTTCATGCCTCCCGCACGGCTTTTCGGGGACTTGCCCATGCCGTTGGCGCCATCGGTCGGCGCGCTGTCGGCAAGAGGCTTCGCGTTCGTGCATCAGAAGCTGGTCTGGATACTGCTTGGGCTTGCCGGTGTTCACGTCCTGGCTGCCCTGACGCATTTCGTGCTGTTGCGCGATGGTGTCATGCAAAGCATGGTTTTTGGCCGGTCGAGCACGGCCTCTCAGGACCAGGGCAATTCCAGGGAAGACGTGTAACGGCTGATCACGCCGTCGCCCACAACCCTGCCGCAAGGATCACCGCATAGCGTGCAGCCTTGCCTGTTGCGACAAGAGCGACGAACACGCCGAGGTTCACGCGTGCAGCCCCCGCCGCAAGGGTGAACGCATCCCCGACGACCGGCAGCCAGGCAAACAACAGCGTCCATCCGCCAAAGCGCCGGAACGTTCGGCATGCCTGCTCGTAGCGATCCGCAGTGACAGGGAACCAGCTTTTGTTCCGCAGCGTGTCGATGCCACGCCCCAGAACCCAGTTCACCACGGAGCCCAGCGTGTTGCCTATCGTGGCGACGGCAAGAAGCAGTGCGGGATCGCCGCGGCCCGAGACGATCATGCCGGCGAGCACCGCCTCCGATGAGACGGGCAGGACGGTTGCGGCGAGGAACGCGCTGAGGAACAGTGCGCCGTAGAGCGCCGCCACGTCGGGCTATGCCTGCACGTCGACAATGCCCATCATACCGAGTTGCTCATGCTCGAGGATATGGCAGTGATACATCTTCGGCCCCGGCCGGTCCTGCCGCAACAGCAGCCTGACCGTCTCTCCACGCGCGACGTTGACGGTGTCTTTCCAGGCGCGATAGGCCGGCTTGGATATGTTGCCGCCGCGTTCGTGCTCGATCACCTGGAATTGCGTTCCGTGCACGTGAAACGGATGATCCATGTCCGCCTGGTTGACGATCTCCCAGAGTTCAACCTGCCCAGCCTTGGCGACGACGTCGATGCGCTTCATGTCGAAAGCGGCACCGTTGATCAGGAACCCCATCTCCATACCATTGGCGTTCATGGCCATGGTTTCGGTGAAGACGAAACGCCGGCTGACGGCAGGAGGTCCGAGCTGCGCGATCGGCCGCAGCCTGTCGGGCAGCGGCGGAACAGGGTCCGCCTCGGTCTGCGAGACATTGACCGTGAACAGCGTCAGCCCAGCATCGGCAGGCCGCCCGGGACCCATCCAACCCCGATCGTAGTCAAGCGTGGTAAGCGCGGCCGCGCCGACCTGGTCGAAAGAGACGACCAGTTCAAGCCGTTCCGCCGGACTGAGCAGGATGTCGCCGGCTGCAACCGGCGCTTCCAGGAGACCGCCGTCGGTTCCGATGATGGTCATGGGCGCGCCGGCGAAGGAGAGCCGCAAAAACCGCGCGTTGGTCGCATTATACAGCCGAAAGCGCCGCTTGGTGCCAAAGGGGACCGTCAGTGTCGGATTCTTCTGCCCGTTGACCAGCACATGGTCGCCGACGCGCCCGTTCATCAGGTCCGTCATCGTGTTGTCGGGCAAGGTGCCGTCGGCGGCAAGGCGAAGGTCGGTGAACACCAGCACGGTGTCGCCATAGGCGGCCGGGATCGGATCGGTCTTCGACCTGACCACGAACGCGCCGGCAAGGCCGCGATAGACCTGCTCTGCCGTCTTGCCGTGCGGATGCGGATGATACCAATAGGAGCCGGCACTGCCTTCCGGCAGGTCGAAGCTGTAGGTGCGATCAGTGCCCGTCGCGACAGGATCCATCGGATTGCCGTCCTGGTCGGCGGGCACCGGCATGCCGTGCCAATGGATGGTGCTAGCCTCGTCCGCGATCCGGTTGGCGAAGGTGATCTCGACGCGGTCGCCCTCGGCCGCCTCGATGAGCGGCCCGGGGCTGGTGCCGTTATAGGCTAGGATCGGGGTGTCCAGCTCTTCCGCAAAGCGCACTGTGGCGGACTGAGCGGTCAGCGTCGCCTTGAACAGGCCGGGCGTGCTGGCTTCGTTGGCGAGGCGCGGCAGATCGCGAAGGGCTTCTCCTTCCGGCAGCACGGGCGCGCCTTGTGGCGCCGCGCCCATGTCGTGGCCTGCGTGGCCGCCCATATCCATGCCGGGCATGTCGTCCATCTTCATCTGGGCAACGGCACGTTCACTCACAAGAACCGTCGCAAGACCTGCCGCCAGAAAACCTCGCCGATGCATCGGTCGTCTCCTCGATCAGTCGTTGAACACCAGAGGCGATCCTAAGAAACTGCCGATGCCCGGCCAGGTCAATGCGGCGTTTGGGCCGCCTGGGTTGGCACGACACTTTGACTGTTGGAAGCTCTCCGAGCTGACGCCATGCGGTCGGCACCAAATGTCCGCCCTGGTGCCGACCATTGGCGGCTACGCGAACAAGCCGCCTCAGCCGACCCTGACCACAAAATGCTTGGTGACCGGCTCGATGATCTTCCAGGTTCCCTTGAAATCGGCTTCCACCACGAAGGCATCGCCAGGGCCGACTTCGACAGGTGTGCCGCCGTCGGGCGTGATTA
The DNA here is from genome assembly GCA_002356515.1 of Mesorhizobium loti. NCBI lineage: Bacteria > Pseudomonadati > Pseudomonadota > Alphaproteobacteria > Hyphomicrobiales > Phyllobacteriaceae > Mesorhizobium > Mesorhizobium loti. Next base: position 3,436,291 of record AP017605.1, read on the forward strand.
TGATGCGGCCGGCGATCATGTGCACGAACTCATAGTCGGTGTAGGTCGCGTGATAGGTGCCGGGCGACGCCCGCCACGTTCCCGACATCACCTTGCCGTCCTCGGTCGTGTGCTGGACTGCGGTCTGCATGGTCGGGTGGCCTTCGACCACGATCCAGCCAGGCAGATCGCCGGCTTCCGCGTGTTCGATCGCGCCGAATTTGAGGATCGTCTTGTTCGTCATGCCGGGTTCCTTCTGCTTCATGTGTCGCAGAGGTCGGATAGCTGATGCATGGCACGGGAGCAATGCATGCTCGATGACAACGTGCGGGCGTATACGCGCCTCGGCGTCTTGGGAAATCCTGCCGCCCGCGGCCGCCTTATGGCTTGTGCCTGGCCGAGACCAGTTCCGCCTTGCGCCGCGCCGTCTCCAGTCCGAGGCCGATGAAGGCGCGGGCGTGCTTGGCGAGCGCCATGTTGTCGGTCCACAGATTGCGCCAGATGGCGGTCTTCTTCGACAGGTTCTCGTCGACGATCTCCGACGAGAAGGATTCGAAGCTGAGATCGTCGGCATAGCCGATGGCGGTCAGTGCATCGAAGATGGCCGCGAAGTCGATGTTGCCGGTGCCGAGGAAGCCGCGATGGCTCTCGCCGATATGGACATAGCCGATCTTGCCCGCGGCGTGGCGGATGGCCAGCCCGACATCGGCCTCCTCGATGTTCATGTGGAACGTGTCGAGATGCAGGAAGATGTTGTCCGAGCCGGTGTCCTCGATGAAGGCGAGCCCTTGCGCGGCGGTGTTGAGCAGGTTGCTTTCGAAGCGGTTGACGATTTCGAGATTGAGCGTGACACCGGCCGCTTTCGCCGTCTCGGCGACCTTGGCCAGCGCAGCAGTGCTGCGGTTCCATTGATCGCGCGTCGGCGCTTCGACCTGCAGGCCGTGGCTTGCCGACAGAATACCGGCGACCTTGCTGCCGCCGAGATCGCGCGTCAGCGCAATGGTCTGGTTGAGGATCTCGACGCCGCGCGCGGCGACCCCCTTGTCGGCGCTCGATATGTCGCCATCTCCGGGCAATCCGATGCTGATCGCCACGCCGAGGCCGAGATCGGCGATGCGTTTGGCAAGCCCGCCAATGTCGACATCGGCAGGGTCGAGATAGGAGAATTCGATCAGGTCGAAGCCGGCCTCCCTGGTGTTGGCCAGCGTGCGTTCAAGTGCGCTTTGCGCCGAGCTTGCCGACCAGACGAAAGAATGGATTCCGATGCGCGCCATGATCGTCTCCGGTTTGCGATGATGAAGAAGGGCGCGGCCGGATCAACCCAGCCGCGCCTTTAGAGCAATTCCAGGAAAAGTGTGTAGCGGTTTTCCGTTCGGAATTGCGTCAAAACAAAGAGTTAGAGCGGTTCGCCGTTTCCGTGAAACGGCGAACCGCTCTAGGCGTGATCAGCGGGCCGCGGTCCAGCCCTTGTAGTCTTTCAGGTTCTCGGCGGTGATCAGCTTGGGATCGAGCAGCACTGTCGGCTCCGCCGGCTTCTTGCCGGCGAGCAGCTCCGCCGCCATCGTCAGCGACTGGCCGGCCATCACATAGGGATCCTGCGAAGCCGAGGCCTTGATCATCGACGTGCCGGAAGAAAGCTCCTTCTCGATATCAGGCGCGCCGTCGACCGCAGTGAAGATGAACTCGGAGCGGTTGAGCTGCTTGGCGGCAAGCTGGGCGCCGATCGCCGTCGGATCGTTGATGGCGAACACCGCGTCGATCTTGTCGAAACGGGTGAGAAGCGACTGGAACACTTTCAGGCCGCCGTCGCGCGAGCCTTCGGCGTTCTGGTCATCGGACAGGATCTTGATGTCGGCATGCTGCGAAAGCACGTTCTTGCAGCCCTTGACCCGCTCCAGGATCGACGACGATGCCGGACCGTTGAGGATGACGTAGTCGCCCTTGCCGCCGGTATGATCGACCAGATACTGGCAGGCCTCCTCGCCGGCCTTGACGTTGTTGGTCATCACGGTGACGTCGGCGCCCGGCGCCGAGACGTCGAAGGCGGCAACAATGATGCCGGCGGCCTGTGCCTTCTTCACCGCCGGCGCGATCGCCTTGGCATCGACCGCGTTGAGCATGATCACGTCGACGCCTGCGGCGATGAAGGAATCGACCTGCGAGACCTGCTTGTTGAGGTCATAGTCGGCCGACACCGACGTCACCTCGACCTTCGGGTTGATCTTCTTGGCCGCGTCCTCGATGCCCTTGATGGTGGCGACGAAGAAGGGGTTGCCGAGCAGGCCGACCGAGATGCCGACCTTGTTGAGGTCCTTGGCCGATGCCGGCGCGATGGCGACGGCCGCGAACGCGGCGCCGCAGAGCAGTTTGGCGATGGTCTTCATTACGCTTACTTCCTCCGATTGCCCCGCGCCTCTCACGGTGCGTTACACAAGCCGGTCGTTGATGCCGGCGACCAGGTCACTCACGTTCTCGCCCCTGCCTGGAGCCGGTAGCGGTCGAGGGCGACCGCCACGATGATGACCAATCCCTTGATGATGTACTGCCAGATGTCCGAAACACCGGCCAAGATGAGCCCGTTGGACAGCACCGCGATGATGAGGCCGCCGATCAGCGTGCCCCAGATCGAGCCGACGCCGCCGACGAAGCTGGTGCCGCCAAGAATGACGGCGGCGATGGCGTCGAGCTCGTAGGACTGGCCGAGCTGCAGGCCGTTGGCGGCATAGAGCCGGGCCGCCGACATGGCGCCGCCGAGCCCGGCGAGCAGGCCGGACACGCCGTAGACGAAGAGCAGCACCAGCGGCACCTTGATGCCGGTCAGCCGCGCCGCCTCGGCATTGCCGCCGACGGCATAGATCCAGGTCCCGAGCACGGTGCGCTTGAGCACCAGCCAGGACAAAACGACGACCGACAGAGCGATGACGACCAGCCAGGGAATGCCGAACAGTGAACCATTGCCGATGAAGTCGAACGGCAGGTCCGAGTTGAACACGGTCGTGTCTTGCCCGAGCAGGCGGGCAATGCCGCGCACGGCCGTCAGCGAACCCAGCGTGACGATGAAAGGCGGCAGCCTGATATAGGCGACGAGCAGCCCGTTGATGAGCCCGAAGCCGAGACCGGCCAGGATGGCCGCAGGCACGCCGAGCAGACCCCAGTCCGGCACCAGCGACACCAGCACCGCCACCATCGCCGCGGCTGCGAGGATGGAGCCGACCGACAGGTCGATACCGCCGGTCAGGATGACGAAGGTCATGCCGGCGGCGAGCACGATGTTGATCGACGATTGCTGCGTGACGATCAGCAGGTTTGTCTCGGTGAGAAAGCGGGGATTGATGAACTGGAAGCCGGCCGCCAGCAGCACCAGCACCGGCAGCATGCCGAGTGCCGCGAAGGCGGTGCGCAGCCGCCGGCTTCTGACGGTAGCCTGATCCACAATCGTCCCGGTCGTTCTGTCAGTCATTCCTGGGCCGCTCCCGTCGCAAGTTCCATGATCGCTTCCTGACGCAGCGGCTCGCCCCCGGATGCGGTCACCTCGCCCGCTATGGCACCGTCGCGCATCACCAGCACGCGGTCGGCGACGCCGATCACCTCGGGCAATTCGCTGGAAATCATCAGGATGGCGATACCGCTGTTGGCGAGATTGTCGATCAGCCGGTAGATTTCCGACTTGGCGCCGACATCGACGCCGCGGGTCGGCTCGTCGAGGATGACGACCTTCGGCTCGGTCTCCAGCAGCCGGGCGAGCAGCACCTTCTGCTGGTTGCCGCCCGACAGCGAGCCGGCATTGGCCTGCGCCGAACGGGTGCGGATCGACAGGTCCGCAATCGCCTTCGCCGCGCGCCTGTCGGCGGCGCCGAAATCGCGAAATCCGCCAACCCGCGCATCCCTGGCCAGCACGCCCATACTGATGTTGTCGGAAATAGACATATCGAGGAACAGGCCGAGTTCCTTGCGGTCCTCGGTGAGGTAGGCAATGCCGGCATCGAGCGCCTCGCGCGGCGAGCCGATGGAGATCGGTTTGCCCTCGAGTTCCAGCGTTCCGGCGCTGCGCCTGTCGGCGCCGAAGATCAGCCGCGCAAGCTCAGTGCGGCCGGAGCCGACAAGGCCCGCGAGAGCCAGCACTTCTCCCTTGTGCAGGTCGAACGAACAGTTCTTCAGCAGGCGTCCGTCGGACATGCCGCGCACCGAGAGTGCGATGGCGCGCTTCGCGTCCGGCGGGCGATGATCCTTCTTGTAGAAGGCGGAGAGATCGCGGCCGACCATCATCGACACCAACCGCGAGGCGTTGAGGTCGGCGCGCTCCAGCGTGCCGACATAGCCGCTGTCGCGCAGCACGCTGACCCGGTCGGCGAGCTGGTAGACCTCTTCCATGCGATGGCTGATGTAGATGATGGCGATGCCTTGCGCCTTCAGCGTCGCGATCACCTCGAACAGGCTGTCGGTCTCGCGCGACGTCAGCGACGTCGTCGGCTCGTCCATGACGATGATGCGCGCATTGGTCGACAGCGCGCGCGCAATCTCGACCAGCTGGCGCTCGCCGAGCGACAGGCTGGAGACCAGCGCACGTGCCGAGAAGGAGACGCCGAGCCGCGCAATGATTTCGTTCGCCCGCCGATTGCACTGATCGCGGTCGACAATACCGAAGCGGCGCGGTTCGTTGCCGAGGAAGATGTTCTGCGCCACCGTCAGATTGGGCGCCAGCGACAGCTCCTGATAGATCACCGCGATGCCGGCGGCACGCGCCTTGATCGGATCGCCGGTCGCGGCGGGCACGCCATCGATCAGGATTTCGCCGCCGGCATCCGGCCGATAGGCGCCCGACAGCACCTTCATCAGCGTCGACTTGCCGGCGCCATTCTCGCCCATCAGCGCGTGCAGCTCGCCGGCATGGACGGTGAGTGAGACATCCTGCAACGCGCGGATCGCCCCGAACGTCTTGGAGATGTGACGCATCTCCAGCACCGGCTGGCGGGTTGCCTGGATCTTTGCGGCCGCTGTCATCGTGCTCCACCCGCCGCCTTGATGGCCGCGCCCTGCCCGCCAACGCGATCGCGCCAGACGTTGCGATAGCCGGCAAGGCCGCCGAAACGTGTCGCATGCACCGGCTCCGGCGCCTCGGCGGCGAAGTCGCGCCCGACGCTCTCGAAGGCAAGCGCCGCCGCCCCCGTGGCGCTGCCCTCCAGCGTGGCGCCTTGCAGGAAGGCTTGGCCGGGACGCAGTTCAGCCAACAGCCCGGCAAGCAGGCCGCCAGTGTTCAGCCCGCCATCGACGATGACGGTGTCTTGCGAATGGATGAGGTCTAGGCAGAGATCGACCATCAGCGCCACGTAAAGCAGCGCCGCCGCGGCGCGTTCTGCGGCATCGGGCGTGCGCCCGACCAGGCGGCCGTCACGGTCCGGCATCGGCCCGCCCGGCGCGAAGCTCGGCAGCGCCATGATGCCGGCGTCGATCGCCTGCTGGATCGAGCTGTGCGGGATCGCGCCTTGCCAGCCGCCGCTGATGGCGGCGAATTCGCGCCCGCCCATGAAGCGGATGGTCGGCACCGGGCCGCCATCGACATCGACATTGACCAGCATGTCGCGGTCACGGTCGAGCACGTCCAGCGGGCAGTCGGGATTGAGCACGACGACCCAGGTGCCGGTCGACACCACGGTCAGCCGGCCAAGCTCCTGGCGCCGATAGGCATGGAGCGCCGCATTGGAGTCGTGGACGCCATTGTGGATGGCGATCGGGCGCGCCGCGCCGCCAAGTTGCCGCTCGCCGATCACGGTGCCGGCGCGCGCGAAGGCCGGCATCTGGCCGCGCCACCCCTCGGCATCGACCAACGAGGAAAAGTCCCGTTTGCGCGGCGCCCACAAATGCGAATGGCAGCCGAGATAGGACACTTCCGAAACGGCTCGGCCACCGAGGCGCCAGCTCCAGTACTGGGGATAGCCCAGGATCGATTTCGCCGCAGCGAACGCGCCGGGATCGACTTCCTGCAGCCACAGCATGTGACGGCCATAGTTGAAGCCGAGCGGCAGGCGGGGCGAGAACGTCTCGGCAAAATCCGGAATGCGGCGATCGATCCCGGCAGCGATTTCGGCCGGCGGCTCCTGCTCGTAATCGAGGATCGGATGCGTCAGCGCGGTGTCGTCCACAAGGGCGAAGGTGCAGCCATGGCCCGACACCATCACCCCTTGCACGCCATGGCTTTCGACCGCGTCCGTGACGGCACCGAGTGCCCAGTCATGCAGTGCGGCCTCGTCGAGCACGCTGAAGCCGTCCTGGCGCGTCCATTTCGGCTGTGTCCGGCGCTCGTCGAGTATGCGTCCATCCTGGCCGAAGACGAACAGCTTCGAATTGGTCTTGCCGAAATCGAGAACCGCCACTTTCACGGGACGGCTCCCGATGTCGAGGCAATCCGCACCATGACGCCGGCATCTTCCAGCATGCGCGCATCGGCATCGGACAGACCGTCATCGGTCACCAGCGTGCCGATGCGCGACAGCGGCAGGGCGACATTGCGCGCGTGGATCGACAGTTTGCGGCTGTCGGCCAGCACCACGATCTGGTCGGCGCAGAGGCTGAGATCGACGATGGAGCGCACCAAAAGCGGATGCGATTCCAGCACGCCTTCCTGGTTGAGGCCTTGCGCGCCGAGAAAGAATTTCGAGGCGTAGAAGGGCGTCGCCTGGGCCGACGAATGGATGATGCCGGGTTCGCGATGCAGGTCGCCGCCGGCAACCGTCAGGCTGCAATGGCCATGGTCGCTGAGATAGGCCGCGAGCGGCATCGAGTTGGTGTAGAGGCGGATGTTTCGGTCGGCGAGCCTGACGCCGAGATGGAAGCAGGTCGAGCCGCCATGGACGATGACCGCGTCGCCGTCGCGCACCATGGTCGCCGCGATGGCCGCGATCTGCCGCTTGGCCTCGACGGCGAGGTCACGGTTCTCGTCATAGGGCCGGGCATAGGCGACGCCCGCATGCGATGCGCCGTCGAGCGCTGAAATCCCGCCATAGACCTTGCGCGCCTCACCGGCCTCATCGATCCGGTCGATGTCGCGCCTGACCGTCGCCGCCGAAACGCCAAGCCGCTCCTGCAGCTCGCGCACCGAGGCAAACGGGCGATCCCGCAGCAGTTCGACGATCTGACGCTGGCGGCCGAGGTCGCTCAACTTTTTCCTCCCAATGCCATTTTTCCATGGCAATTGGCGCAACTTACTCAACATTAGTCAGATTGCAAGCCAGTTTTGACGATAGTAGATCACTGTTGACGCAGATCGCTCATATCTGCGATATCAGCGCCAACAACGGCCCGGGCGACGGGATTTCGTGCAAGCGTTTGAAGGAAAGGCGCCATGGCAACCCAAGCTGACGCGCAGGAACTGGCGGCCTTACGGGCGCTTTCGGCCAGCATTGGGCTCAACCCGCATATGACCCAGGCGGCGGGCGGCAACACCTCGCTCAAGGCCGGCGACACGCTGTGGATCAAGGCCTCCGGCACATGGCTGAAGGATGCGCTGAGCGACGACATCATGGTGCCGGTGGCGATGGCGCCGCTGCTCGAGGCGGTCGAAGAGCGCGATCCCGCCGCCGACAAGCCGCAGGCCTTCGCCATCGACGAACTCAATCCGCGCGGCCTGCGCCCGTCGATCGAAACCACGGTGCACGCCTTGATGCCGCAACGCGTCGTTCTGCATGTGCACTGCGTCGACACGATTTCGCTTGCCGTGCAGGCCGATGGCGAGGCCGAGGTCGCCAGGCGGCTTCGCGGCATCGAATGGGCCTACGTGCCCTATTGCCGGCCGGGCCTGCCGCTCGCCCGTGGCATTTCCGGGAAAATGCGGCCTGGTGTCGATGTGCTGATCCTTGGCAATCACGGGCTGGTCGTCGCCGCCGAGACAGTCGCCGAGGCGGAGAGGCTGCTCCATCGCGTCCGCTCGCTGCTGGCACGGCCGGCGCGCGAGACTGCAGCGCCCGATATCACGGCCCTGACGGCGCTTGCCGGCGGCAGCGTCTACCGATTGCCGGCGGATGCCGAAGCCCATGCGGTCGCGCTCGATCCGGAAAGCCGCCGCATGGCGGAGGCCGGCAGCCTCTATCCGGACCATGTCATCTTCCTCGGTCAGGGCTCGGTGGTGGCAAGACCGGGCGAGGATACGGCCGGTGTCACCACGCGTCTCGGTGCCACACCAGCGGCAATCCTGTTTCCCGGCACCGGCGTGCTGATGCGCGGCGACGCCAGCGCCGGGGCCGATGCCATGCTACGTTGCCTCGCCGATGTGACGGCACGCGTCGATGTCGCGGCGCGGCTGAACTACCTCACCGCCGCCGAGAATGACGAACTGGTCAATTGGGACGCCGAACAGTATCGCCAGAAGCTGAATGCCACAGGCGGCTAGCAAAGGACTGAAGACATGATGCCTCTTGTCATCGGCATCGACATCGGCACGTCGGGCGCGCGTGCCGTCGCCATGCGTCCGGATTTTTCCATTGCCGGCCAGTCCGCTGTCCGCCTCGACAAATTCGGCCAAGATCCCCGCGCCCCCGCGGCATGGTGGCAAGCGGTCCAGGCAGCTCTGACGGAACTGCTTTCGAGCAATGACCGCGCTGCTGTCCGCGCCATCGCCGTCGACGGCACGTCCGGCACACTGCTGCCGGTCGGCGCCGCCGGGCTGCCGCTGGCCGAACCGTTGATGTACAACGACAAGGTCGACGACGCCAACATCCTGGCCGCCATCGCCCGCGAGGCGCCTGAAGCGAGCGCCGCGCATGGCGCCACTTCAGGCCTCGCCAAGGCGTTGCGGTTCCAGCATCTGCCCGGCATCGCGGCCGTGCTGCACCAGGCCGACTGGATCGCCGGAAATCTCTCCGGCCGCTTCGACGTCAGCGACGAGAACAATGCGCTGAAGACAGGCTATGACGTCGAGGCGCGTCGCTGGCCGGACTGGATCGCGGCGACCGGCATGCGCATGGACTTGCTGCCTGACGTGGTCGAGCCGGGCGACGTCACCGGCACGCTCACCGCGGCGGCCGCGCAGCTGTTCGGTCTGCCGCGCGATGTGGCCCTGGTCGCCGGCACCACGGATGGCTGCGCCTCGTTCCTGGCGACCGGCGCCACCACGGCCGGCGACGGCGTCACGGCGCTGGGATCTTCGCTCACCATCAAGATCCTCTGCGACCGGCCGATCTCGGCGCCGCGCTTCGGCATCTACAGCCATCGCCTCGGCGACACCTGGCTGGCCGGCGGCGCGTCGAATTCCGGCGGCAAGGTGCTGGCGCAGCATTTTTCACTGGCGCGGATCATCGAGCTGAGTACCGCGATCGACCCCACGACAGAAACCGGCCTCGACTACTATCCGCTCGGCATGGCCGGTGAGCGCTTCCCCGTCGCCGATCCCGCCCTGCCGCCGCGCCTCACCCCTAGGCCGGCAGACGACGCCGACTATCTCAAGGCGATGTTCGAAGGCATGGCCGCGATCGAGGCGCTCGGCTACCGCAGGCTGGCCGAACTCGGCGCGCCAGCGCTGACCTCGGTCAGGAGCGTTGGCGGCGGCGCGGCAAACGCGGCCTGGACGGCAATCCGGCGGCGCAAGCTCGGCGTCGATTTCCTGCCCACGCTTTCCGACGAAGCGGCCGCCGGCACGGCGCGGCTGGCGCTGAAGGGCGCAGGCAAGGCGGGACTGCTATGAGCGTGAAAACAATCGAACGCCTCGACGGCATAGGACCGCTGGCAGAGCGCTACCAAATCTTCCTGCTCGACCAGTTCGGCGTGCTGCATGACGGCCAGGCTCCCTATCCCGGCGCGGTAGAGGCATTGTCGGCGCTGAAGCGCGCCGGCAAGACGGTGGTGCTGATCTCGAATTCCGGCAAGCGCGCCAAGCCCAACGAGGATCGCCTGCTGAAACTCGGCTTCGCCGCCAGAAGCTGGGACCATTTTGTCTCCTCCGGCGAGGTGGCGTGGCGGTCCTTCAATGACATGGCGGCATCGGGAGAGTTGCGTCCGGGGACAAAATGCCTGCTGATCAGCCGCGACAACGACCACACGGCGATCGAAGGCCTGCCCTTCGTGCTGACCGAGGCCGGCGAGGACGCCGAATTGGTGCTGATCTCGGCCAGCGAAGGCGACCGCCATGACCTCGACCATTATCGCGAACTGCTTGCCCCGGCGGCGGCGCGGCAGGTACCGTGCTTCTGCACCAACCCCGACAGGATCATGCTGACAGCGGTCGGGCCTCGCTTTGGCGCCGGAGAGATCGCCGATCTCTACGAAAACCTTGGCGGCAGCGTCACCCGCATCGGCAAGCCCTTTCCGGCGATCTTCGACGCGGCCCTGGGGCTGGCGGGTGAGCCGGATCGCGCCAGCGTCGTCTGCGTTGGCGACAGTGTCGAGCACGACATAGCGGGCGGGAACGGTGTCGGCGTCGCCACGGCGCTGGTGCTCGGCGGAATATTGGCGGACACACCGGATCTCGCCGCCGTTTTCGACGAGCAGCAGTCCTGGCCCGATTACATCACCGGATCCTTCAGCTTGCGCTGACCGCCTCGAGCATGCGCTTGGCGCTTTCCTCGTCGGTGATCAGGATCGTCGGCGCGATCAGGTGCATGGCGCCGAGCAGCGCCTCGGTCTTCTCCTCGCCGCCGGAGGTGAGGATGCGGATCGGCGCCGCGCGCAGGCGGTCGACTTCCACCGACATTACGTGGCTGTTGACGGGATGATCGACGAGATCGCCGTTGCGGTCGAAGAAATGGAACAGAAGGTCGCCGACGGCGCCACGCTCGAGCAGGGCCTCGCGGTCCGCTTCCCTGAGAAAGCCACCGCGCGAGAAGGTGGTGGCCGAGGCGATGCCGCCGACGCTCAGCAGAACGGCATCGAGCACGTTGGCCATTTCAAAAACCTCCTGCAGGCCGCAGCGCTCGACCAGCGCGACCTTGGTCTCCACGCTGTCGACGACGGCCGGCGTCGGGATCAGGTAGCCGTCGCCCTGGAATATCTGGGCGAAGCGCCAGGCGAACTCAGCCGGGTTATAGCGCCTCACGACGCCGACACCGCCCAGCAGCGAAATGACCTTGAAGTCGGTAAGCGATTTGGCGCTGATGAAGGGCAGGCTGGAGAACAGCGTCCGGCCCCAGCCGACGCCGACGCGCATGCCGGACTTCATCGTGTCGGACAGGAAAGTCCCGGTCTTGGCGCTGATTGCCGGGATCGGATCGGCATTGGGTGCGGTGAGTGGGGCGACCAGCGCCTGCTGCAGGCCGAACGTCCGCTCCAGCGCGCGCTCCAGCCGCACGATCTCCGACAATTCGCTTTCGATGGTGATCTTCACCTCGTTGCGCGAACGCGCCTCGGCAAGCATGCGCACGATGGTGACGCGGCCGACGCCGAGCACATCGGCGATCTCGTTCTGCGTCATCTGCTCGACGAAATACATCCAGGCGGCGCGAATCCTGAGGCGGTCCGTCCGGCTCTCATTGACGACCTGATCGGTCGCCTCGGCTCCTGTCCGCCCCTCTTCGGCCCGCCCCTCTTCGGTTTGTCGTCGCCTGGCCAAATCATCCCTCCCCCGCGGCGACGGACGAGCGCGCCGTCGCCGATTCTGCATGCTGGTCTAGTATCGCCTATTGATCTACCAATCGATAGGAACAATGTAGAGTCGGCGACTGGCCCCTCGCCGGCCGCCTGCAAGGCACTTTCGAGGCAGACCGCGATGCTCCGACAAATCTCCGAAGACGTCCGTGTCAATTTGAAGGACCGGTTGCGGGAGGTCCGCGACATCATCCGGCAAAGCCGTCATGACGGCAGCGGCGACGCCAGCTTGCTGCGGGAAGCGACCAGCCATCTGCCGCCGTTTCCAGGCAAGGGCATCGAAGGCCTGCTCAGCCATGCCGCCAGCGCCGTCGACGAAGCGCTGTCGATCGCTGAATCCTTTGTTCCGCACGAGCGCCCGATCAAGGTGGACGGCACGACCGTGAAAGGCCTCGGCACCTATTTCCCAGCCGGAAACGAGGACCAGCAGTTGAGCGCCGAGCGCCTGTTCCGGCGCGACATGTACTATTTGACGAAAGCGGTTCTCGCCGAGTTGAAGATCGACAATGCCCGCATTCATGAGGCCGATTTCGCCGCCGCGCATGCGACGATGCGCAAGCGCCATGGCGATCTGCTGGCCGCCTTGACCGCACCGGGTACCGGATTGCAGGCAATCGCGGCCACCTGCGCGGCGCTGCTGGTCGAGTTGCTCAACCAGCGTCCGATCCGCTTTGCTGAAACCGCGCCGGAAACGGCCGTGGTTGATGGCCGGGCGCTCGACACAAGCTGCCTGGCGCCGGTTGTTCTGGCCTGCGGGCTGGCGACAACCGGCCGCGACGGCGCGCCGGAGCCGGACATGCTGGAGATCGCGATCCTGGCTGCCGACATCCGCCACGACCGCATTGCGCAGGCCTGCGCCAAGGCAAGCCCGGTCGATGAACTGACACCAGTCTTTGCCACCTTGCTTGCGCATTTGCCGTAACGCCCGATTGCGCAAAACAAAGAGAACGGCTGCGGAAAGCTAATCTCCAGCAACCATGGCTGTAATCGTCTTCTTGGCGCGCTGGATCGAGGCCGGGCTCATCGAAAGCTCGGTCAGGCCCATCTCGATGAAGGCGGGAATCAGATCCGGCCGCCCCGCCGCCTCGCCGCACATGCCCACCATGATGCCGGCGGCGACGCCGGCTTTGGCCGTCAGCTCGATCGCCGACATGACGGCCGGATTGGTGACGTCGTTGAGCTTGGCGACGGTCGGATTGAGCCGGTCAGCGGCCATGATGTACTGGGTCAGGTCATTGGTGCCGATCGAGAAGAAAGCCACCTCCTTGGCCAGCGCCGGTGCAATCAGCACCGCGGCCGGGGTTTCGATCATCACGCCGAGATCGAACGTCGCATAGGCCACGACTTCGGCCTTGAGTTCGGCGGCGCATTCATCGACCAGTGCACGGGTGCGTGTGACTTCGGAAATATCGGACACCATCGGCAGCATGACCTTGATGTTGCCGTGCACGGCGGCCCTCAGCAACGCCCTGAGCTGGCGCTTGAAGATATCGGGCCGGTCGAGGCACATGCGGATGCCGCGCCAGCCGAGGAAGGGGTTCTCCTCGTCGGGAAACTCGATGCCGGCAATCGGCTTGTCGCCGCCGATGTCGAGCGTGCGCACGATGACCGGATAGGGCGCGAAGGCTTTGGCCAGCGCCGCATAGGTCTCGGCCTGCATGTCCTCCGAGGGAAGATGCATGTGGCGCATGAACAGGAGCTCGGTGCGGAACAGGCCGACGCCCATGGCGCCCGCCTCCTGCGCCGCCTCGATTTCCTCCAGTGAGCCGATATTGGCCGCGACCTCGATCACCTTGCCGTCCGCACGTTTCGGCGTCACCGTCTTGAAGGCGGTCAAGCCGGCGCGCTCCTTCGCCGCCGCTTCGACACGGCCGGCATAGTCGGCGCGCGTCGCCGCGTCCGGGTCGATGATCACATGACCGGTATTGCCGTCGAGCGCCACGTCGCGCGCGGTGCGCAAGGCATTGACCTGATCACCAAGGCCCAACACCGCCGGAATGCCGTGCGAGCGGGCGATGATGGCGATATGCGAGGTGGCGCCGCCATGGCCGCAAATGACGCCGCCGATGCGTTTCAGCGGCGCCCGCGCCAGGTCCCAGGCGCCGATGTCGTCGGCGATCAGAATGGCGCCTTCCGGGATGCTTTCGAGACTGACATCGTCCTGACCGAGCAGCACCAGGCAGATCTGCCGTCCGACCGCATGGACATCGTCCGCCCGTGCATTGAGGTAATGATCGTCGACGGCGCTGAAATCGGCGGCGATGGTGGCGGCTGCGGTGATGACGGCCGAGACCGCGTCGTTGCCGCCCTTGATCGCCTTTTCGGCCTCGCCGGTCAGGCTGTCGTCGGCGGCGATATCCCTGAGTGCCGCGACGATGCCACGGTCTCCCGCCGACAGGCTGTCCTGCGCCAGGGCTCGGTCCATGCGCGCCTGGACGGCGGCGACGGCGGCACGGAACCTGTCGATCTCGCCGGCGATTTCGTCAGCCTGCAATAGGCGGCCCTGTCCGGCGATGTCAGGCGGGAAATGCGCGAAAGCTGGCCCGATGGCAAAGCCTTCACTGGCGGCGACACCGCGCAAGCCGTTTGCTTCGCCTGTCACAGCCGGCACGGATTGGAGCACCGGTGCGGGTGCCGTTTCCTGGCCGGCATCATTGGCCGGGCTGTGCGGCTCGACTTCATCGTCGAGGCCCGCCTTGGGGTTTTCCAGATAGCCGATCAGCGCTTCGATCGCCTCGATGGCGTCGGCGCCATTCGCCCGCACGGTGACTTCCTGGTTTTCCTTGACCGCCAGCAGCATCAGCTTGACGGAACTCTTTGCACTGACCGCCTTGCCGTCCTTGACCAGCTCGACATCGGATTCGAAGCCCTTGGCGAGCTTGACGAACCGCGTGGCGGGACGGGCGTGCAAACCTTCATGCACTCTGACGATGGTCGAGCGTTCCATGGCAAATACTCTGCTTTTCCTAGCGCCGTGACCAGACGGGCGGCGGCGCGAATGCTTCAGGCGGCGATGGTGATGATCGCGTCTGTCTTCAGGGCGGCCACGAGCGCTTGGGCGTCGACCTGCGATGCGCAGATTTCGCCCGGCCTCTCGGCCTCGGTGGCGCCATTGAACGAGATGACGACGTGGCCCATCTCGAGCACCTTGCTCCACGCGCTGGAGCCGACGGCGGTTATAACAGCGGAAACCGGACCAAGGGTGATCGACGCGCCCTTTTGAGGCGCGCCGTCGCTGGGTCCGAACTCCGTCTTGTGGAGCACCGAAACCTCGGCAAGCTCCGGCGGCGAGCCATCCGCAAACAGGATGACCACGCCCCCTTCGGCAAGATCCGCCACTTCGGGCCCGATGGCAGTGACCCGTGTTCTCAGCAGAACCGTCATATGGCGAACCTCATTTTCAACTTTCCTTAGAGCGGCTCACCGTTTTCACGGAAACGGCGAACCGCTCTATCTCTTTGTTTTGACGCAATTCCGGACGGAAAACCGCTTACACTTTTCCTGGAATTGCTTTTAGAACACGATCAGGCTGACGACCCATGCGATCAGCACGGATACAGGCCCCATGATCTGGCGGCTGATGAGCACCGCCGGGACACCGATTTCGATCGTCTTCGGCTTGGCTTCACCGAGCGCCAGGCCGACGGGAACGAAGTCGCAGCCCACCTGGGTATTGTAGGCAAACAGCGCCGGCAGGGCCATCGCCGGTGAAATCGTGCCGTTGGCGATCTGCGGGCCGATGATGGCCACGCCGATAACCTGCGCGATAACGGCGCCTGGCCCGAGGATGGGAGACAGGAACGGCAGGCCGCAAATGGCCGAGATGATCAGCAGGCCGACAATGTTGTTGGCCAGTGGTCCCATCGGTTGGGCGAGCACGTCGCCGATGCCGGTGTACAGGATCAGGCCGATGAGCATGGTCACGAAGGCCATGAACGGCAGCACGTTGCGCACCACCTGGTCGATGGTGCGGCGGCCGGAATTGAAGAAGATGCCGACCACCCGGCCCATGACGCGGCCGATCGAGCTGATCAGGCCGATAAGCCCGCCTTCGCTCGGCAGCGGCTGTGGCGCCGCGGCTGCGTTGTTGTTGTTTGAACTCATCGATGCTGCTCCCCCCGCAGTGGTGACCGCCTCGGATCCGTCCGCCATTGTGACGTTGGCCGGCTTCACGCCCGAAACGTAGATGTCCTCGGTGATGAACTGGGCGAGCGGCCCAGCCTGGCCGACCGGCGTCAGATTGACGGTCGGGATGCGCTTGCGCGGATAGACGCCGCAGCGTGCAGTGCCGCCGCAATCGACGACGACAACCGCCATCTCGCCTTCCACCGGCGGCGCCTTGAAGCCGTCGACAGCCGTGGCGCCGGTCATATCCGCGATAAGCTGGGCCACGGGATGAATGCCGCCGCCGGTGACGGAGACGACCTTGTCACGCTGGCTGGTCGGCTCGATGACGAGCGGGCCGCCCCAGCCGGTGTTGCCCCGGGAGATCTTAACGGCTTTGAATGTCTTGGCCATGATGTCCTCCCGCCCTTACAGCTCGACGCCCTGGCGGCGTGCCATGATCATGGTGATGCGCTCGGTCAGCATGCCCTTGAGCAGGATGACGACGAGGCCGACAATGGCGTACCAGATCGCCACCTTGACGTGGTAACCGGCGACGACAACGCCCTTCTTCTCAAGCTCGAGCAGAGCCACGAGAATGCCGCCCCAGACGAAATATTCGCCGGGATTGATGTGCGGGAACAGGCCAAGCGGCGGGTGCACGTAGGACACGGCCGCGTCATAGAAAGCCGGCTTGTGCTTTTCTTCCAGGAACGATCCGAACGTATAGGCCATCGGATTGGTGAGGAAGAACACCGCCAGCAGCGGCAGCAGCGTATAGCGGGTCAAGGCAATCCTGCCGGCGCCGCGCGCCAGCCCATGCACGCGCTCCTCGCCGACCAGTTCGGTGACGGCGTAGAAGGCGGTCATCAGCACCACCAGCGTCGGAATGATGCCGGTGACGAAGCCGGCGAACACTTCGCCGCCCTTCTGGAAGATGCCGATGAAGTACTTGCCGATGGCGGTCAGCCAGCCGAGTTGCTCTTCCTGCTGGACTTCCTTCAGCTTTTCCTTGAACTGATCGACGGTGATCGGTCCGCTGTCTGCTTGCGCCAGGACAACGAGATGGTCGGAAGCATGCTCGACGGCGAGCTTGCCATGCAATGCAGCATCCGAGACCATGGCACCCGCGACATGCAGATTGTGCACGGCCATGTCGGCATGCTGCGCCAACAACGAAAATACAGACATTTCTCCTCCTTATGCCGCCCGCCGGTTATCCCAGTCGGTGCGCGGCGTCCTCTAAGCCCTTGCTACGTTCAAACCGGACAGACCCGGCTTCTTCCCCGGCTCCGACCGTGCTTTGTCGATCTGTTCGATCGCCCGCTTCACGGCCTCGGCCACACCGGGTTCCCCCTCCCCCATGATCGCAGGGTTGGACCGGAGTCGATCGAGGGCAACACCCTCGAATTCTTGATGTCTTTTGAACTTCGTGAAAACGGACCGGCCGCTCATCACCATCACGCGGCGCACGATCAGGTCAGGTGTCACCACGACGAGCGCGATGGTGCCCTTGGCCAGCCGGCCGCGAAAATTGCCGGCTCCGACGAAGCCGTCCTTGTACTGGTCGGTGACGCCCCGGAAGACATCCGAATAGTGCCGCATCTGCAGCCAGACGCCGAGCGACTGCAGCGCCCACACAATAACCAGCAGAAGCAGTCCCCACTGCCAAATCGCCATTCGGTTCTCCTCCCGAAGCCTCCGTTGAGCCGTACCTTGGACTGGCACGAGACAACAGCAAAGTGAGAACATTTGTTTCCGCGAATGTCAATATGTATGATATTGGACTACACCACGCCATCCACAGGCCGTCTGCCGATTTCGGCGGCGGCATGGCTGTGCTAGCCTGTCAGCAAACGGGATGCATTCAATGGAACTGCCCTTCAGGGATGAACTGGCTCTAATGCCCGACCTGCGCCACCGCTTGCGGCAGCTGCGCTGGTTCCGCGCCACTTTCCGCGGCAGCGCCAAGGTGGTTTCCGACACGTTCGGCGTGCGTTTCGCGATCGACGAGGCGAAGCTGACAAGGGCTTTTCTCGACTGGGTCGAGATCATGGAGGCGCAGAAGCGCTTCGCCACGATAGACCGCGCCGACTTTATCGTCTTTGCCGCAGGCCTCGTGCTGCGCGAACTGATCAAGCAGGCGCCGGCCCGGGAAATCTCCGGCCTCACCGAGCTCATCGAAACGAATCAGAATGCCGGCACGCTGGAAATCATCCGCTTCTGGCCGGAAGGTTTTCTCTACACCAACTACTGCGTCTCGGTGATTTCGGCGATCTATGAGCAAGAATTCGGCAAGGCGCCCAGCATCGACAAATGCGCCGATGATCTGCGCACCTGGTGGTCCTATCGCGAGAACGTCACCGAGATGCCGGCCTATGCGGTGGCTTTCCTCGACCGCTTCCTCGGTGCGGAACCGAACTGGATCACGCCGGATCGGGCACAGTCCCGGCAAGCCATGCAACGGGCGCTCGGATCCACGCGCGCAAGCGATGCGCTGCGCCAGCTTTGACTGCCCAACGTCTCATGCTCAAAACGCGCTCAAGACACCGCACTATTGAACATTTGGCTTTTTGCCGATAGCGATGTGCGAAATTTGACTTGAGGAGACGAGCGCGTGGCGCGACCAAGGCCTATCATTTTCGACTGCGACGGCGTTCTCGTCGACAGCGAGCCGCTGGCCGCCAGGGCCTATGAACGCGTCTATGAAAAACACGGCATGCCCGGCGTCCATGGCGGCATCATCGCCCAATGCGTCGGCATGAAGCAGTCCGACATCATCGTCAGGATCAAGGAATTGACCGGCCACCAGTTTCCGGCCACTGCCGACGGCGACATCTGGGCCGAGACCAAGGCGCTGTTCACGGAGGAATTGAAGCCAACGCCGGGGATCGCCGCGTTTCTGGAAACGCTCGAGGGCGACCGCTGCGTTGCCTCGTCATCCTCCGTCGAGCGCATCAACCACAGCCTTGCCGTCACCGGCCTGGCGCATTTCTTCGGCGAGGCAATCTACAGCTCCTCGATGGTCAAGAACGGCAAGCCGGCGCCCGATATTTTCCTGTTCGCCGCCGCCAAAATGGGCGTCGCCCCGGCCGACTGCATCGTCATCGAGGATTCGCCCTTCGGCATCCAGGGCGCGGTCGCCGCCGGCATGACGGCGATCGGCTACACCGGCGGCGGCCACACCTATGTCGAGCACGCCGCGCGGCTGACGGCGGCCGGTGCCGATTTCGTCTGCGCCAACTGGCAGGAAGTTAGCCGGCAATTGTCCAAGTTCGGAGTGCCGGCCTAGGCTGCCAGGGACTAGAGAGGCCGCGGCCATTCGCTGCGTGGAAGCTCAGCGCCGACACGGAAGTCGAACGACAAGACCCTCGTCGCATCGGTGTCGACCTCGCACCGGAAGTTCAGGTGGTACCATGCGGTTGCGGTGCTGAAAGCGACATCAGAGCCGTCAACAATATTGCCCGCTTTCAGCGAAACAGATGGCACCCATTTGGGAAAATAAGAGGCATCCAGCAACTGCTGCTGCAACGCGTTGGCGCAAAGTAGGGCAGCACGCTGACCCCGAGGCACCCCGTCCATCGCGGTCGTGGCCAGTGCATCTCTGGTAGCGCCTTGCGAGAACAACCTGCGAGCATCCGGAAGGCCCGAACCGTTCCGAGATGCAGACTTCGAGACCTTTGAAGGGCTGGACTTCGGCGCATTTGCCGGTTTGGGCTTTGGCGCTTCGGCTGATGTGGGAAGCTCGATCTCGCCGTCGCCGCCATCAGCAGCCAAAGGCGCTGGTGCCGTGCCCTGTTGCTTGGCTACGTCGAGCGCCGCCTGGTTCTCCGCATCCTGTGTCTGCTTGGCGGCCGTCGTCGCCCGCTGCTCGGCGTCTGGCGGCGTGGCAGGCGGGTTTTCCGCAGGATTCGGCACGACAGGTGGCTTCGAATCGTCGTCCTTGGCCGGCGACGGCGAGCTGTCCTGGGCGCTGGCCCCATCCAGGGATTTCCTCGGGCCGGTATCCTTGTCGCCGAACTGAAAGACGGGTTTCAGGACCTCGACTGGCGGGGGCTTCTGCGCCTGCTTTTCCGACGGAGGTGGTTTTTGAACTTTCTGCTGAGGCGGCTTTTCTACTTTCGGTTCCGGCGGCTTAGGCGGCGGTGCAGGAGCAGGTTTCGGCTTCGACTGATCGGGCGCAGGCACGAGTGCGACATTGACCGGCTGCTCCTCCTGCGGCTGTTGGGGAGGAATTGGCAGGCCATATATCAGGAGCGCCGCGACAAGCACGTGCAGGATCAGCGATGCGGGAATGCCCCACAACAGATACCGACGCCGTTCTCCTGTCTCGCTCGTCATCCTGACCGATGTGGAATGAAATAGCGGCGGCTTCAAGCATAAGCACTGGATTGGCGTAAATTCGCCGCTGGCCTTCGGCATCCAGGGCTCGGCGCGCCGGCCTAATTTAGCGGATACTTGGTGAATCCGCGGCTGGCCCATTCGCCGGGCGGGACCAATGACCCGACACGGAAGTTGAAGGACAGGACCCTCGTCGCGTCGGCGTCGACCTCGCACCGGAAGTTCAGATTGTACCATTGGGTTCTTGTGCTGAAGGCGGCCTGCGGAGGGTTAAGAACGTTGCCCAGCTTCAGCGGAATGGTTGGCACCCATTTGGGGGTATAATCGGCACTTTGCAATTCCTGGTCCAGAACGTTGCCGCACAGGTTGGCAACGCGCTGATCGCGCGGCACGTTGTCCATGGAGCTTGTGGCGAACGCATCGCCCGTTGCTCCCTGCGAGTAAAGCTTCCTGACGCCCGGAAGGCCGGAATAGATCGGCGACCCCGCAGCCTCGGTATTGGCAAGATTTGACCTTCCTGCCTTCCCGCTTGGGGCTTTGAAGGCTGTTGCGGGTTTGAACCTCATCGGCTTTGCAGGTTTAGGCTTTGCCTTTTCGGCAGAGGGTGGCGGTGCCGGCTTGTCGCCGGCCTCGGCAGCCAACGGCTTTGGCGCCGCGACCGCTGGTTTTTCGGCGGTTTGCGGCACCGGCTCCTGCTTGTCTGGCTGTTGTTTGTCGGTGTCCTCAGTCACCTGCTTTTCCTCGCTTTGCGCGGGTTTTTCGTCCGGTGCGGCGGTTGCCGGCTTCTCGTCAGTTTTGACGGGCTCTGTCTGCTGCTGTTGCGTTGCAGGTGTGGCGGACTGGGTGGGTGCCGGCTTCGGCTCGACGGGCGGCTTCGCAGGCTCATCCTTGGCCGGCGACGGCGCATTGGCTTGAGCGCTGCCGCCATCGAGAGATTTTTCCGGCCCGGTATCCTTCTTGCCATACTGGAAAACGGGCTTCAGAACCGGTGTGCTCACCGGCTTAGATGGCTGCTCGGGCGGCTTTTCAACCTTCTGTTCCGGTGGCTTTTCGGCTTTGGGCTGCTTTGGCGGCGGCGGGGGAACAGGTTTCGGCTTCGGCTGATCGGGCGGAGGCACGATCGCGACATTGACCGGCTGCTCCTCCTGCGGCTGTTGGGGAGGCATGGGTATACCGTACAACAGGAGCGCCACGACAAGCACGTGCAGGATCAGCGATGCGGGGATGCCCCTCAGCAGATTCCGACGCCGTTCTTGTGCCTCGTCCTTCATCCTGACGGATTTGGAACGAAATAGCGGCAGCTTCAAGCATAGGCACGGGATTGGCGCGGTTTAGCCGCTGACACCTTGGTGATCAGGACCACCATGCGCAGGCCGTGTTCCCTACGCGCAACTCAAAGCCGCCAAGCAGGGTCCAGCATCATCGCAAGGCTGTCCCTGCGGCCGGGATAAGCCAGCCGGACTTTATCCGCAGCCGTGCGTAGGCCCCGCTCTCCAACGTGACCGGGTCTGGTTGTTCGAAGTGCAAGGTAAGATCGGGACCGGCGGCAGGCGCGAATTCGATGCGCGCGGCACCTCCCTGATAGATCACCCGCTTGACCAAACCGTCGAGGCCCGCGCCATCGGGCGACACATCGAGATCGGCCGACCGGCAGCAGATCTTTGCACCCTCACGCGGCCGCTCACCGGACCGGCAGCGGACCACTAGTTCGGCTCCCAGAACCCAGACCTTGCAATGGCCGCCTTCTTCTCCCGTCAAGACATCGGCTGGCAGCAGCATGCCTTGCGAGATGAAGGACGCCACCATCTCATTTGCCGGCTCATGATAGAGTTCGCGCGGCGGCGCCAGCTGCGCCAGGCGCCCGTGATCCATCACCGCGATGCGGTCGGCCAGCGCCATCGCCTCGGCCTGATCATGGGTGATGTAGACGATGGTCGTGCCGGTGCGCTTGTGGAAGGCGGCGAACTCGTCCTCCATCGAGGCCCTGAGATGCACGTCGAGATTGGCGAGCGGCTCGTCGAACAGCACAAGCGACGGCGCGGCGACAAGGCAACGCGCCAGCGCGACGCGTTGCCGCTGGCCGCCGGAAAGATTGGCCGGCCTACGCTCGCCCAGCCCCTGCAGATTGACCAAGGCAAGCGCATCCTCGACCTTCCGGCGCGCGACCGCCTTGTCGAGCTTGGCCACCTTCAGCGAATAGCCGATATTCTCGGCCACCGTCATATGCGGCCACAGCGCATAGTTCTGGAAGACGATGCCGACGCGCCGCTTTTCCGGCGCGACGCTGCCGCCGCTGTTCGACATGACCTCGCTGCCGATGCGGATTTCGCCTGACGTGACTTTCTCGAAGCCGGCAATGAGCCTGAGCAACGTCGTCTTGCCGCAGCCGGAAGGTCCGAGCACCGCCAGGAACTCGCCGTCGGCGACGTCGATCGAGACATCCTTGACCGCATCGAAGTCGGCGAAGCTCTTGGTCACATGGTCCAGGATCAGTCGCGCCACGGCAGCACTCCACTGGGAAGGTAGGGGGCAAGCAGATTGGTCACCAGCATCAGCGCGAAGGTGACCGTAACCGTGATGACCGACATCGCCGCCGCGTAGTTGGAATCGCCGCCCTGCTCGAAGGAAAACATGACCACGCCAATGGTTTCCGAGCCTGAAGACCACAGCAGCGCCGAGACGGTGAGTTCGCTGAGCGCCGTCATGAAGATCAGCAGGCCACCGGCGATCGCCGCCGGCGCAACCAGTGGAAAGATGATGGTGCGCATGCGCGTAAATAGACCGGCGCCCGCCACTTGGGCTGCTTCCTCCAGCGTCCGGTCGATCTGGTGATAACCGCTGATGGTCGGCCGCAGCGCCAGCACCAGGAAGCGGGCGAGGTAGGCGTAGAGGATGATCCAGACCGTGTTGTAGAGCTGGATGCCGGTCAACGGGATCGGCCGCAGGAACAAGAGCAGCGAGGCGATCGCCAGCACCACGCCCGGCAAGGCATAGGGCAGTTCGATCGACAGGTTGAGCAGCCGCACCCAGCGCTGCTTGCCCCAGGCGATGAGATAGCCAACTGGCACGGCGACGACGACCGCGAAGAAGGCGGTGGCGATCGACAGCCCGAAACTGTTGAAGAAGGCGCGGTTGGCGGCATCGTGCTCGAACAGCACGAAGCGGTAATTGTCGAGCGTCGCCGTCTTTGCGGTGAGCGCGATGCCATAGCCGGGTACAAGCGATGTCAGCACCAGCCCGAACAGCGGCAGGAATAGCACTAGGATGATCAGAAGCCACATGGCGGCCTGGACGACAGGCCGCCAGCGGCCGAGCTCATAGGGTTCAGCCGGCAGCGATGTCGAAGGGATGCGGTAGTCGCGGCGGCGACTCACCACTTCCTGGGCAAGGATGCCGGCCATGGCGATGACGCCGATCAGCACCGACAGGAACGCGGTCTCGCCGAGCACGGCCGGACCGCCGCCGGCCAGCTTCTGATAGATGAGCGTCGGCAGCACCAGATAGTTGGCGGGGATGCCGAGAAAGGCCGGAATGCCGAAATTGCCGACACAGGAGACGAAAGCCAGTGCGGCCGCCGCCATGATCGAGGGCGTCATCAAGGGCAGAACGATGGTGACCAGCACGGTGAACCAGCCGGCACCGCCGGCGCGCGCGGCCTCGACCAGTTCGCGCGGCAGCTTGCGCAGCCCGGCCCGCACCAGCAGGAAGACCAGCGGGCCATATTGCACGCCGAGCAGCAGGATGATGCCCGAGGTCGAATAGAGCGGGTTCTTCGTGCCGAGCGGCGGTGCCGCGCCAAACAGCTTGAGGAAAGGGCTTGCCGGACCGAACAATTGCAGCCAGGCCAGCGCCGTAACCTGCGGCGCGATCATCAGCGGCATGACGTAGCACAGCACCAAAGCGCTGCGGCCGCGTATGTCGGTCAGCGAGACCAGCACCGCCACCAGCGTTCCCGACAGCACGGCAAGCAAGGTGCCGCCAATGCCGACGACCAGCGTATGCCATGTCGCGATCCACGTCGCCGGGCTTCTCAAGCCCGCCTCCACGGCCATGGTCGACAGCGTGCCGCCGGGTGCCACGATCTCCTTGATGAGGCGCAGCATGGGCAGCAGCGAAAGCAGCACAATGACGACGGCTACCGCCGCCATCAGGGCCATTTCCTGGCTCCGGCTTTCCCTGATGCGTGTCGGCATGATTGCGCGTCCTGGGATCGGTGCGGGCGGGATGCCGATCGGCATCCCGCCGCAATTGCCGGCTCAACCGCCGAACAGTTCCTGGAACTTGGCCTTGTCGGCGTCGGTCTTGGCGACGATCGCCTTGGTGTCGAACGGCATCACCTTGACCTTGACGCCTTCCGGCAGCCAGTCGGGGCGGCCGATCGAGGTGCGCGCCGGCAGATAGCCCATGGACAGCGCCAGCTTCTGGCCTTCATCGGACAGAATGAAATCGACGAACTTCTTGGCGCCGTCGACATTTCTAGCGGTCTTCATGATGGCGACGGGTTCAGTCACGGCGGGCACGCCCTCGCTCGGGAACACGAACTCGACAGGCGAGCCTTTCTTCTTGGCGTTCATCGCCATGAAGTCGACGAGGATGCCATAGGGCTTCTCGCCCGATGCCACCGACTTCAGCACCGCGCCGTTGCCGCGCACGCTGACGGTGTTGTTGGTCTTCAGCCTCTGGAAGAAATCCCAGCCATAGTTGGCATCGCCGGCAAAACCGGAAAGCAGATAGGCGGCGGCACCCGAATAGAGCGGGCTCGGCATGATCAGGCCATCGGCATAGGCGGGCTTGGCCAGATCGGCCCAATGCTCAGGCTTTTGCGTGGCCGCGGTGTTGTAGACGATGCCGGTGGTGATCAGCTTGCTGCCGAAATAGGTCTTGCCGGCGTCATAGGCATCCGCCTCGATGCCCTCGAGCTTGGCTTCGGGATAGGGCAGCAGCCGGTCGTCCTTCTTCAACAGCTCCATCGAGACCGCATCGGCGATCAAGAGCACGTCGGGCTGCGGGCTGCCCGCAGCGAACTCGGCCGCCATCTTGGTCAGGATGTCGCTGGTTCCGGAGCGATAGATGGTCACGTCGATGCCGGGCTGCGCCTTCTTGAAGGCGTCCACGGTCTTGGCCGCATCAGCTTCCGGCTGCGATGTGTAGAGCGTCAGAGTTTCGGCGTTTGCCACGCCGGCAAACAAAGTTGCCGCGAGCGCCAGCTGGCTGGCCAGCAGCTTGATGAGTAGCGTCTTCATGAGACCTCCTGTCTTGTCCGTGCATGAGCGGTCCGGTGTTGTGGCCGGTTCCCGTCCCCTCCCTGCACGGCGCGTATGACTGGTGGATGACAGCGCACACGCGCGATCAGATCAAGCGACAGCCTGGCATGAAATGCTCTCGCGGCACGACAAGAGGGGCCTGCGGAAGTGACCTTCCGCAAGCCTCATGACCATTGTGGCCGCTGGCGCAACTGGCGCCCGGAACTATGCTTTCCCGACCCGTCAAAGACGCCTTGATCTAGACCAGCATGCCCATCGGGTTCTCGATCAGCCGCTTGAAGGCGACCAGCAACTCGGCGCCGAGCGCTCCATCAACGGCGCGATGGTCGGTCGACAGTGTCACCGACATCACGGTCGCGATCTTGATCTCGCCATTCTTGACCACCGCCCGCTCCTCGCCGGCACCGACCGCCAGGATCGTCGCATGCGGCGGGTTGATGACCGCGGCAAAGTCCTTGATGCCGAACATGCCGAGGTTCGACACCGCCGTGGTGCCGCCCTGGTACTCTTCCGGCTTCAGCTTGCGGCTGCGCGCGCGGCTGGCCAGATCCTTCATCTCGTTGGAGATGGTGGACAGCGTCTTTTCGTCCGCATGCCGGATGATCGGCGTGATCAGGCCACCGGGGATCGACACGGCGACACCGACATCGGCATGCTTGTGCTTGACCATGGCGCTCTCGGTCCACGAGGCATTGGCATCCGGCACCGCCTTCAATGCCAAGGCCATCGCCTTGATGACCATGTCGTTGACCGACAGCTTGTAGGCGGGAGCCTCGCCCTTGTCGGTCTTTTTCATCGGTGCCGCGGCATTGATCTGCGTGCGCAGTGCGAGCAACGCATCGAGTTCACAGTCAAGCGTCAGGTAGAAATGCGGGATGGTGGATTTTGCTTCGACCAGACGGCGCGCGATGGTCTTGCGCATATTGTCGTGCGGGACAAGTTCGTAGGAGCCCTCCTCGAACAGCTTCAGCACCTGATCGTCCGACATCGCCTTCACGGCAGGAGCGGAAGCAGCAGCGGCGGCGGGAGCTTCAGGAGCCAATGCTGGGGCCTCTTTGGCACCGCCCTTGGCAATCGCCGCGTCAATATCCGCCTTGACCACGCGGCCGTAAGGACCGGTGCCGGTGACACTGGCAAGGGCAAGGCCCGCCTCACGCGCCAGACGTCGGGCAAGCGGTGTCGCGCGTGCGCCCGACGGCGATTGGCCAATCTCCCCCCTTGTAGGGGAGATCCCCGGCAGGGCAGAGGGGGGCGTGACAGAATACGACGTTGGCGGGACAGC
This sequence comes from Mesorhizobium loti, assembly GCA_002356515.1. Taxonomy (NCBI): domain Bacteria; kingdom Pseudomonadati; phylum Pseudomonadota; class Alphaproteobacteria; order Hyphomicrobiales; family Phyllobacteriaceae; genus Mesorhizobium; species Mesorhizobium loti. Next base: position 3,462,829 of record AP017605.1, read on the forward strand.
GCCCCCCTCTGTCGACTTGGTCGACATCTCCCCCACAAGGGGGGAGATTGGCGCCGTGTCTTGCTTGGCCCCATAAGCCTCGCCATCGGCATATATCCAGGCGACCGGCGCGCCGACCGGAATGTCGACGCCTTCCTTGCCGGTCACGTCGCGCAGCACGCCGCTGGCCGGCGCATCGATCTCCATCGCCGCCTTGTCGGTCTCGATCTCGAACAGCACATCGCCCTTCTTGACGTGCGCGCCTTCCTCGGCGAACCAGCGCGAAATCTGTCCGGTCGCCATGTCCATGTCGACCTTGGGAAGGATGACTTCGGTCGGCATGTCTCAGCGAACCCCTTTGACGAGGTCGCGTGCGGCGGTGATGATGTCGGGTACCTGCGGTACCGTCGCTTTCTCCAGCTCCGGATTGTAGGGGATCGGCGTCTCGGCGCCGCCCAGCCGCACGATCGGTGCGTCGAGATAGTCGAACGCCTCGCTCTCGGCGATCATGGCGCTGACCTCGGCGCCGATGCCCAGTGTCTTGACCGCTTCGTAGACGCACATCAGCCGCGACGTCTTCTTGACGCTGTCGATGACCGTCTGCTTGTCCATCGGCCGGATGGTCCTGAGATCGACGACTTCGACGTCGATGCCCTCGGCCTCCAGCGTGGCGGCGGCATCGAGCGCCTTCTGCACCATGATCGAGGTGGCGACGATGGTAAGATCGCGGCCTTCGCGGCGGATGTCGGCCTTGCCGATCGGCACGGTGTAATAGCCCTCGGGCACCGGACCCTTCATCTTGTAGAGCAGCTTGTGCTCGAAGATCATCACCGGATCGGGATCGGCGACCGCTGCCAGAAGCATGCCCTTGGCGTCATAGGGCGTCGCCGGCTGGATGACCTTCAGGCCCGGCACATGGCCGAGCCAGGCTTCAAGGCTTTGGCTGTGCTGCGCGGCGGCACCCGTGCCCGAGCCGGCGGGAAAGCGCATCACCACGGGCACCGAAACCTCGCCGCCCAGCATGAAGCGCATCTTGGCCGCCTGGTTGACGATCTGCTCCATGGCAAGCGTGGCGAAATCGGAAAACTGGAACTCGAAGATCGGCCGCATGCCGGTGAGCGCAGCGCCAACCGCAACGCCCGCGCCGCCCAGTTCCGAAATCGGCGTATCGATCACGCGCTCCGTGCCATAGCGCTCGACCAGATCGCCGGTCACCTGGAAGGCGCCGCCATAGACGCCGATGTCCTCGCCCATCAGGAAGACGCGTTCGTCCATGTCCATGGCGATCGCCATGGCTTCCTGGATCGCCTGGGCGTAGCTCAGTTCACGCACCATCGCGTCCATCACGCCTGCTCCGTATACACGTAATTCCCGGTCTCGCTGACGTCAGGCGATGGGCTCGCCTTGGCGAACTCGATGCCGTCGGCGATCTCCTGCGCCACCTCACTGCGAATGGCCTCGATGCCCTTGTCGTCAATGAAGCCGAATTCCCGCAGCTCGTTTTCGAACAGCGTGATCGGGTCGCGGTTCGACATCCAGTCCTCGATCTCTTCCTTGGTGCGGTAGCGGTTGCGATCGCTCTTGGAATGGCCGCGATGACGATAGGTCTTGGATTCGATCAGTGTCGGCCCCTCGCCCGCACGGGCACGCTCGACAGCCCTGTAGGACGCCTCGGCGACCTCCGAAAAAATGTTGCCGTTGACGATGACACCGGGCATCGAATAGGCGGCGGCGCGGTCGGCGATGTTCTTCACCGCGGTCGAGCGCGCGGTCGACGTCGACATGCCGTAGCCATTGTTCTCGCAAACGAAAATGACAGGCAGCTTCCAGACTGCCGCCATGTTGAGCGCCTCGTGGAAAGCACCCTCATTGTTGGCGCCGTCGCCGAAGAAGGACACGACGACCTTGCCGGTCTTCATCATCTTGGAGGAGAGCGCTGCGCCGACGGCGATCGGAATGCCGCCGCCGACGATGCCGTTGGCGCCGAGATTGCCCTTGGCGACATCGGCAATGTGCATCGAGCCGCCACGGCCCTTGCAGTAGCCCGTGGTCTTGCCGAAGAACTCGGCGAACATGCGCTTCACTTCGGCGCCCTTGGCGATGCAGTGGCCGTGGCCACGATGCGTCGAGGTGATCTGGTCATCCTCGCCAAGCGGCATGCAGATGCCCATGGCGCTGGCTTCCTGGCCGATCGACAGATGCATCGTGCCGTGGATGAGGCCGCGCATGTAGCTTTCCTCCGCGCCTTCTTCGAAGCGGCGGATGAGGTACATCTTGTAGAGCACCCGCTGGAGCTGCTCGGCGCTGTACTGGCGATAGACGAAAGGCAGGTTGGCGCGACTGTCCGCGACGGCTTTGCTGGCCCCGGCCATGATCAGGCTCCCACGGTTCCGTAGACGAGTTTGTCCTGGCGGGCGCGCAGTTCGGCGATCTTGGAGCCCGGCGCCGGAGCGGCATTGGCATAGGTGATGAGTTCGCCCTTCTTGATCGGTGACGTCACCGAGCCGCCCTGCAGCAGGCCGCAGGGAATGGCCTTGGCGGCATGCGCTTCCGGCGCCGTCATGATCCAGGCGCGGTAGCAATATTCGCCGATCGCATCGAGCTTTTCGCCAGGCTGCATGTCCTTCTTGGCGACCGCGGCGACTTCGGCCACCGGCCTGGCCAGCGGCACCATGTCGGCCTTGCCGTACAGCACGACGCGGGCGCAGGTCAGCGGCACTTCCAGCGAGGTCAGGTGATAGGGGCGATGGAAGGTGAAATACGGACCCTTGCCCATCTTCAGATCTTCCATGCGCTCCGAAATGCGCGGATGCGACATGTCGGCGACGACGAAGACACCGGGCGCGACGCCCTTGCCGATCGAATAGTCGACGACGCCAACCCTGGACAGCACGCCGCCATCCTTTTCAGGCACCAGCACTTTCGACAGTTCGCCGAGAGTGGCGGCCGGGCCATGCATGCCGGCCTTGTCGGGCACCAGGCCGGTGGCGTTGGCGATCGCCGCCATCTCAACCATGGTCTTCGAACCGTCGACGAATTCGACCAGCATGCGCACATTCATGTGCCGGCGCTTGGCCTCTTCCTCATAGGCGGGCGGCGTGGCGTCGATGTTGAGCGGGTTGTTCTTGCCCTTGCCGGCGGCAACAATCGGATGACCCATCGCCGAGACGAATTCAATCAGCTCCATGCAGGAGGACGGCTCGTCGCCTGCGCCCAGCGAATAGGTGACGCCGAGCCGGTCTGCCTCGCTCTTCAGATAGGCGCCGATGGTGACATCGGCCTCGACGTTCATCATCACCAGGTGCTTGCCATGCTCCATGGCGCGCAAGCCGATCTCGGCACCGACGGCGGGAACACCCGTGGCGTCGATGACGACGTCGATCAAGTCATTGTTGATGACCAGGCTGGCGTCGTTGGTGACCGCCACCTTGCCGGCCTCCATGGCAGCCGTCATCGCCGAAGCGTTCGACACTTCGCGCGCATGGCCAGTCTCCTGGAAGGCGATGTCCACGGCCCTGCTGGCGGCCGGCAGGTTCAATTCCGAGATCGCACCGATCTCGATGCCGGACATATGGGCGACGCGGGTGACGATGTCGGTTCCCATCTCGCCGGAGCCGATCAGGCCGATGCGGATGGGCTTGCCCGACTTGCCGCGCTCATCGAGATCGCGGGCAAGGCCCGTCAACGAAATATTGGAAGCCATACCGCTCATTCCTCCCACATTGCAGGCTTGTTCATTCGCTTGACGGGTATTGAACATCTGTATTTCTGTCAAGACTAATGTCCAATTTCCTGCACTTTTCGGCGCCTTTCTCGGAGACCGCGTGTGAGCCCAAAAAGGCGCCGCGAAGCACGGCACCTTGCGGACGGTGCACAAGCGGGCGACCGCAGGGATATGATCCTTGGCGCAAGGGAGATGCACGGGAGTTGGCGCGGTTAATGGGTCGCGATGACCCCTCGTCGCGTCCCGGAGTGGGAGACCTCTACGGGACTCGATCCGACACTGGCGGCACCGGAAAATCATGAAAGTGCACGATGACGCCATCCGCATCGATGAAGATCACGGCATAGGCCGGCGGCTCGTGGCCCAGGCTCCAGCTCTGTGAGAAGTCGAGCGCGGTCTGATGGTTGGTGCTGCGCAGCGTGCTGACGGGAATGCCGCGCCAGCTGCCGGCGATCGGTCGATGGACGTGTCCGGCGAAGATGTGACGGACATTGCCATGGCGAGACAGCACCTCGTGGAAGGCATCGGCGTCAGCGAGCCTTACCTCGTCGAGCACCGGCATATGTATCCGAAACGGCGGGTGATGCATAAACAGGAAGACTGGACGGCCCCCCGCCTCTTGCAGCCGTTCATCGAACCAGTCGAGCCGCGCCGCGCACAGCCTGCCCTCGACATGGCCGCTGTCCAGCGTATCGAGCAGGATCAGACGCCCCACGCTGCCGTCGAACACACTCTGGACGAATCCGCGCTCGGTGACGGCCTCCGGGAACATCTCGAGAAACAACGCCCGGTCGTCATGATTGCCGAGCATCAGCCGGCAGGGTGGAGAAAATTGCGCCAGCCTCTCCCGCAACGCCGCATAGGCGGCACGCTCGCCGTCATTGGTCAGGTCGCCTGATATCACCACCAGATCGGCATCGGCATGGTTCTTGCCGATGTCGGCCAGGCAGGCGTCCAGCCTCACCAACGGATCGGAGCCGTACAGCAGGCCACCCGGCGCCATCAGATGCGGATCGGAGAGCTGGATGATTTTCATGGACCTGACCGTACCCTTCCCGCCGGCGCCGCGTGACGCCAGCCGGAAAATGTGACGCCTCGACTGACCCTCTACTGTGCCGTCCAGCCGCCGTCCATCGGCAAGGTCGTGCCGGTGATCTGCCTGGCAGCATCCGAGCACAGGAACAGCGTCAGCGCGGCAAGTTCTTCCACGGTGACGAATTCCTTCGTCGGCTGTGCAGCCAGAAGCACGTCGTGCTTCACCTGTTCCTCGGTCATGCCGCGCGCCTTCATCGTGTCGGGGATCTGCTTCTCGACCAGCGGCGTCCAGACATAGCCGGGCGCGATGGCGTTGACGGTGATGCCGTCCTGCGCGACTTCCAGCGCCACCGTCTTGGTCAGCCCTGCAATGCCGTGCTTGGCCGAGACATAGGCCGACTTGAACGGCGAGGCGACCAGAGCATGCGCGGAAGCCGTGTTGATGATGCGGCCCCATTTGCGAGCCTTCATGCCGGGCACCACCGCCTTGATGGCATAGAAGGCCGCGAGAAGATTGATGCGGATGATGGCTTCCCACTTGTCGTCGGGAAACTCCTCGATCGGCGCGACATGCTGGATGCCGGCATTGTTGACCAGTATATCGAGGCTGCCGAATGCCGCCTCGGCGTCATGCACCATGGCGCTCACTGCCGCGCCATCCATCATATTGGCGTCGGAGTAGCGGCACTTGACGCCGAAATCCTTCTCAATACCCGCGCGCTCCTGCTCGATGGCTGCCGGGTCGCCGAGACCATTGATGGTGACATTGGCGCCTTCGGCGGCGAAGGCGCGGGCGATGGCCAGGCCGATACCGCTGGTCGAGCCGGTGACGAGGGCATTCTTAGAAGACAGGGAACCCATGATGATCTCGCGACAAGTGAAGGAGCTATTGGCGCACATGGTTTGTGCACCGCACCATAACAATGGCATGACCGTATGTCATTGCGATTACAATGTTGTGATCCTTTGCGAGCGTCTTGAAGCTGGCACTGGCGCGGCGTGACATGGCACTGTCATGCTGCCGTGCAACATAATCCGCCTGCACGTCTCGTATAGATCGTTCCTGAACCAGTGGGTGAGAAGCTTGGAAATCGCCGATGTCGTGAAGCGCGCCTATGCGATGCCGCTGACCAATCCGTCTTTCCCGCCCGGCCCCTACCGTTTCTTCGACCGCGAATACATCATCATCACCTATCGCACGACGCGCGAGGCGCTCGAGGCCGTGGTGCCGGCGCCGCTGGAAATCGACGAGCCGCTGGTCAAGTACGAATTCATCCGCATGCCGGACTCCACGGGCTTCGGTGATTATACCGAGACCGGCCAGGTTATCCCGGTGAAGTACAAGGGCCAGCATGGCGGCTACGTCCATTCGATGTATCTCGACGACGACGCGCCGATCGCCGGCGGCCGTGAGCTTTGGGGCTTTCCCAAGAAGCTGGCCAATCCCAAGATCGTCCATGAAGGCGAGGTGATCGTCGGCACGCTGCACTATGGCAGCGTCCTGTGCGCCACTGGCACGATGGGCTACAAGCACCGCGAAGCCGATCACGATTCCGTGCTTGCAGCACTTGCCGCTCCCAATTTCCTCATCAAGATAATCCCGCATGTCGACGGCACGCCGCGTATCTGCGAGCTGGTGCGCTATTACCTCACCGACATCACGCTGAAGGAAGCCTGGACGGCGCCGGCCGCGCTCGACCTTCGGCCGCATGTCATGGCCGACGTGGCGAAGCTGCCGGTGCTCGACATCGTCTCCGCCGTCCATTTCAAGGCCGACCTGACGCTTGGGTTGGGCGAGGTCGTCCACGACTATCTCAGTGATCACAGCCGGCTCACAACCAGCACAACCCAGCCGGAGAAAATTCGTGCTTGAACGCAACCGGAACAAGGAAGCCGCCGCCACGATCGCGGAGATTTCGGCGCAATATGACCGCATCGCTTTGGTGTTCCAGGGCGGCGGCGCGCTCGGCGCTTACCAGGCCGGCGTCTACCAGGCGCTGGCCGATGCCGGCTGCGAACCGAGCTGGCTGTCCGGCGTCTCGATCGGCGCCATCAATGCCTCAATCATCGCCGGCAATGAACCCAGCCGCCGCCTGCAGCGGCTCGAACAGTTCTGGCAGACCATCTCGGGTCGCAAGATCTGGTCCTACACGCCTGAAGGCGACATCTACCGTGACATCCGCAACCGCACCTCGTCCTGGATGACGATGACCATGGGCCAGCCCGGCTTCTTCAAGCCGCGCAATCCCAACCCCTGGTTCGAACAGCCGGGCGCCGAGGGCGCCACCAGCTTCTATGACACCGCCGAATTGAAGGACACGCTGGAGAGCCTGATCGATTTCGACATCCTCAACGACGGCAAGAAGCGGCTGAGCGTCGGCGCGGTCAACGTGCGGACCGGCAATTTCGTCTATTTCGACACCGACAAGGTGCGCATCGGACCCGAGCACATCATGGCCAGCGGCGCGCTGCCGCCGGCCTTCCCGTCGGTCCGCATCGAGGGCGAATATTACTGGGACGGCGGCATCGTCTCCAACACGCCGCTGCAATATCTGCTCGACCAGGAAGAGGACCGCTCGTCGCTGGTGTTTCAGGTCGACCTGTTCAGCGCCCGCGGCGTGCTGCCGCGCAGCATGCCGGACGTGCTGTCGCGCCACAAGGACATCATGTATTCCAGCCGCACGCGCCAGAACACCGACAATTTCAAGCGCATTCATAGCCTGAAGATGCGGCTGCTCGATGCGCTCAAGCGCGTGCCCAAGGAGCAACTGACGCCGGCGGAAGAAGCGCTGATCGCCGACTATTCCGATGCCGGCATCGTCAACATCGTGCACCTCATCTACCAGCACAAAGGCTATGAAGGTCACGCCAAGGATTATGAATTCTCCGGCACCTCGATGCGCGAGCATTGGGAGACCGGCCTGGAAGACACGCAGCGCACCTTGCGCCATCGCAAATGGCTGACGCTGCCGGCCAACGCTGACGGCGTTACCATCCACGATCTGCACAGGGAAGATCCGACGTAGACCAGCGAGGCCGTTGCTTCTCTACGGTTCAGTGGTGTGAGCCAGGATTCGTTTGAGGGCCGTCGCCAACGTTTGAGACTGGCCGAGGCTTCTAAACTTCGTCATCCCTGGGCGAAGCAGGAGCGAAGCTCCCTCGCGGAGACCCTGGGATCCATTCCGCGACCTTAGCCTTGGAGTGCGGCGGAGCAGAATTCTGCACCGTGGCGGTGCTCGGAAGTCGCGGCATCGATCCTCGGGTCTGCGCCGCGTCGCTACGCTCCTTGCTTCGCCCGTGGATGACGAAACGATGGGCGTTTGGCCAATTTCCTAGGTTTATTCCACGTCGCCAGAAACGAATACATCCTCTTGAACACAGTGCTCCCTCACAAGAAAGAGGCAGCGCCGGTCGCCGGCGCTGCCTCTTGCTGAGAGCTTGTATGCTCCGCTCAGAACACCTGGCGGAAGACGATGAACAGCGTGAAGGCGAGCGCGATCGAGCATGGCAGGGTCAGAACCCAGGCCAGCAAAAGGTTGCGCACCGTCGACCATTGCAGGCCCGAGCCGTTGGCGGCCATCGTTCCGGCGACCCCCGATGACAGCACATGGGTTGTCGACACCGGCAAACCGAGCCGGTCGGCCATGCCGATGGTCACCATCGCCACGAGTTCGGCCGCCGCACCCTGGCCATAGGTCAGATGGCTCTTGCCGATCTTCTCCCCAACCGTGACGACGATGCGTTTCCAGCCGACCATGGTGCCGAGGCCCAACGCCAGCGCAACCGCGACCTTCACCCAGATCGGGATGAACTTCGTCGCGTTGTCGACGGCCTTGTGATAGTCGGTGACCGCCTTCAGGTCGGCGTCCTGCATCGGCAGCAGCTTCTTCTTGTCGATCAGCTTGAGCGCCTCGCCGATCAGGTAGATGTCGTTGCGGGCGTTGCTGACCAGATCGGTCGGCACATTATCGACCGATGCGTAGGGCTGCAGCGAAGCGGTGGTGTTGTGGATGTAGGTTTGCAGCGCGACGGTCGTCTGGTCACTCCAGGTCCGGGTGCGCACGGCATCCTGGACGGCTGCCTTGGCGGCCTTGGCATCGGAAATGGTGACACCGGGCTTCGCATATTTGCCCAGCGCGGTCTCGACGTTGACCGAAGCCGCCTTGTAGGCCTCGAGATAGTTGATGTCGGGCGTACGGTTCAGCGCATAGGCCGTCGGCACGACGCCGATCAGGATCAGCATGATCAGGCCCATGCCCTTCTGCCCGTCATTGGAGCCATGCGCGAAGCTGACGCCGGTGCAGGTGAAGATCAGCAGGCCGCGGATCCACCATGGCGGCGGCGTGTTGCCTTTCGGTGCCTCGTAGAGCGCCGGATTGCGGACCAGCAGTTTCATCGCATAGAGCAGGATCGCGGCGGCGAAGAAGCCGATGATCGGCGACACCAGCAAGGTCACGCCGACATTGGTCGCCTGCGACCAGTCAACGCCGCTGGTGGCGCTGCCGGCCGGGGCCATGAACTGGTTGGCGAGGCCGACGCCGATGATCGAGCCGACCATCGTGTGCGAGCTCGAGGCCGGCAGGCCGAGGAACCAGGTGCCGAGATTCCACAGGATGGCGGCGACCAGCAGCGCGAACACCATGGCAAAGCCCGAGGAGGAACCGACCTGCAGGATCAGCTCGACCGGCAGCAGCGACAGGATGCCGAAGGCGACCGCGCCGCTGGAGGTGAGAACGCCGAGGAAATTGAAGGCGCCGGACCACATGACGGCGAATTCGGCCGGCAGGGAGCGCGTGTAGATGACGGTCGCCACCGCATTGGCGGTGTCATGGAAACCGTTGACGAATTCGAAGCCGAGCGCGATCAGCAGGGCGATGCCGAGCAGGATCCACGGCACGGTCTTGGCCACCGCCAGATCCTGGCTCAGCGCGTAGCCGACATAGACGATGCCGACCAGCACCAGCACGCCGAAGGCCGGCAGGAACCACTTGGCGCCACCCGAACTATCCAGCGGATGATCCGGTCTCGGAATGCCCGCCTCACTGGAAATTATGTCCACCATGTCCCACTCCTATTGCATTGCAGCAAAGAACCGGGACGAACGCTATGTCCGCACAATGAACCCTGTATGACGACACAACCTCTGGAGGATATCTCAGGCGAAAAGCCGGGCGGTCGACGCTTCAGGTCCCGCTGGATCGCGTCTTCAGGATCGCCGAGAACAGCGGATCGAAGGCGCGGCTGATCGGCGCCGCGGCGGCACCCAACGCGATCGACCAGGGGTCGGTGGTGCCAAGCTGTAGGCGCGGCAGGTGCCGACCTGGCCGGTCGGCGATCGACGGCAGCAGCGGATCCATCGCCTCGACAAGCCGGCGCGCCAGCGCCTCCGGCGCGCCGCTGGTCAGGATCACGGTCTGCGGATCGAAGATCGTCTCGATGAGATGCACGCTCCAGCGCAAATCATGCGCTGCCCCGTCGATCCAGGCCATCATCTTCGCATCCCCGGCCAGCACCAAGGCATTCATCTGTTCGTAGATATCGCTGTCCGCCGGATTGAGGCCGAGATGCTGGTAGAGCGAGGCCAGCGAGGCGCGGTGCTCGAGCGGCGTAGAGCCCGGGCCGGCCGGCGCCAGCAGCGCCATGCCGATTTCGCCGGCATTGCCATGGCCGCCGCTGTAGAGCTCGCCATTGAGGATCAGCCCGGCGCCGATGCCGTAGCCGACATAGAGACAGACCGCGTGGTCGACGCCGTGCGCCGCGCCGACGATGCGCTCCGCCGTGGCGCAGGCGGCGGCATCGTTCTGCAGGCCGACATTCAGCCCCGTGCCTTTGGCCAGCGTCTCCAGCAGCGGAAATTTCTGCCAGGCCGGCATCATCCATTTGTCGTCCGAATCCTTCAGGCCGAAAGGGCCGGGCATGGCAATGCCGAGACCGACCAGCCGCTTTTCCGACTGGGCCGAAATGCCGGCCAGGTCGCGGCGCACACCAGCGATCAGCTCCAGAATGATCTCGACGCCCTTCGACGGCTCATCGAAAGGCAGGTTCGCCTCGGCCCGCGCCAGCACGCTGCCCATCAGGTCGACGGCCACCGCGCGCGTCAGATGGCGGTCGATATGCAGGCCGATGGCGAAGGCGCCTTCAGGCACCAGCCTGTAGGGGGTCGACGGCTGCCCCCTGCCCTTGCGCACCGCATCGAGCGCAACGACCAGGCCATCGCTTTCGAGATCCTCGATGATGTTGGAAACCGCCTGCTTGGTCAGCTGCGTCGCCCGCGCCAGATCGGCCCGCGACAGCGCGCCGTTCAGACGCAGCGCCTCGATCATGACACGGCGGTTGTGCGCGCTGGTGCCTTCCTGGTTGGTGCCGCTTTTGGCGCGGATCGGGCTGATGTCGTCCATCGGCGTTTCCCCTCTTGACTCCATTAGAATATTGATCGACTAATTAAGTCAAGCGAGTTGACTTAATGCGAGCCGACCGACCTAAAACAAGATGGCTAAGGCCCCCAGGCCCATCGCCACTGGTCAGCCGGGTAACCATCAGGTCACGCGACAGCGATCCGGGAAGACGATGCGACAAGCCCGCATTGCCGGCCCGTTAACACCGGAAATGGGAGAAGAAGATGCTTAAGACAATCACCAAAACACTGGTCGGCACGGTCTTCGCCGGAGGACTGCTCGTTCCCCACGCCTTCGCCGAAACGACGCTCAACGCGCTGTTCATGGCGCAGGCCGCCTACAGCGAGGCCGACGTGCGCGCCATGACGGACGCCTTCACCAAGGCCAACCCGGACGTCAAGGTCAATCTCGAATTCGTCCCCTATGAAGGCCTGCACGACAAGACCGTGCTGGCCCAGGGGTCGGGCGGCGGCTACGACGTCGTGCTGTTCGACGTTATCTGGCCGGCCGAATACGCCACCAACAAGGTGCTGGTCGACGTGTCGTCGAAGATCACCGACGACATGAAGAAGGGCGTGCTGCCCGGTGCCTGGACCACGGTCCAGTATGACGGCAAGTACTATGGCATGCCGTGGATCCTCGACACCAAATATCTGTTCTACAACAAGGAAATACTGGAAAAGGCCGGCATCAAGGCGCCGCCGAAGACCTGGGAAGAGCTCGGCGCGCAGGCCAAGATCATCCAGGACAAGGGCCTGCTGAAGACGCCGATCGCCTGGAGCTGGTCGCAGGCCGAAGCCGCGATCTGCGACTACACCACGCTGGTCAGCGCCTATGGCGGCGACTTCCTCAAGGACGGCAAGCCGGACTTCCAGAATGGCGGCGGCCTCTCGGCGCTGAAATACATGGTCGACAGCTACAAGTCCGGCCTCACCAATCCGAATTCCAAGGAATTCCTGGAAGAGGACGTGCGCAAGGTCTTTGAAAACGGCGACGCCGCCTTCGCGCTGAACTGGACCTACATGTACAACATGGCCAACGATCCAAAGGACTCGAAGGTCGTGGGCAAGGTCGGCGTCGTGCCGGCGCCGGGCGTCACCGGCATCAGCGACGTGTCGGCCGTCAACGGCTCGATGGGCCTTGGCGTCACCGCGGTCTCGAAGCATCCGGACGAGGCCTGGAAATACATCGAATACATGACCTCGCAGGCGACACAGAACCAGTATGCCAAGCTGTCGCTGCCGATCTGGGCCTCGTCCTATGACGACCCGGCCGTTACCAAGGGCCAGGAAGAGCTGATCGCCGCCGCCAAGCTTGGCCTGGCGGCCATGTATCCGCGGCCGACCACGCCGAAGTACCAGGAGCTCTCGACCGCTCTGCAGCAGGCGATCCAGGAATCGCTGCTCGGCCAGTCCTCGCCGGAAGATGCGCTGAACACAGCTGCGAAGAACAGCGGCCTCTGAGCAGTTTTCTCCGATCACGGGCGGCCTTGTGCCGCCCGTGCTATGTCTGAAATCACCGTGAATGAAGAGAGGCTGCTCCGATGTCGAGCACCTGGATGACGACCCGTGCCTGGTTGCTGATGCTGCCGCTGCTCGTGGTCATGGTCGCCGTCATCGGCTGGCCGCTGGTCGATACGGTCAACTTGTCCTTTACCGATGCCAAGCTGGTCGGCACCGGCGGCAATTACGTCGGCTTCGACAATTACACCAACATGCTGTCGAGCTCGAACTTTTCGCGCACGCTGGTGACCACGACGCTGTTCGCGGTCATTTCAGTTGCCGCCGAAATGGTGATTGGCGTTCTCGCCGCCCTTCTGCTCAATCAGCAGTTCCACGGCCGCGCCGTCCTGCGCGCCCTGATGATATTGCCCTGGGCATTGCCGACCGTGGTCAACGCCACGCTGTGGCGGCTGATCTACAATCCCGAATATGGCGCGCTGAACGCCGCCTTGACGCAGCTCAATCTCATCGACGCCTACCGCTCATGGCTGGGTGAGCCGGGCACGGCGCTGGCGGCCCTGATCGTCGCCGACTGCTGGAAGAACTTTCCGCTGGTGGCGCTGATCGCGCTCGCCGCCCTACAGGCGGTGCCGCGCGACATCACCGCCGCCTCGCTCGTCGATGGTGCGGGACCATTCAACCGCTTCCGCTTCGTCATCCTGCCCTATCTCGCCGGCCCGCTGATGGTGGCGTTGGTTCTGCGCACCATCGAGGCCTTCAAGGTCTTCGACATCATCTGGGTGATGACCCGCGGCGGCCCGGCCAACAGCACGCGTACGCTGTCGATCCTCGTCTATCAGGAAGCCTTCTCCTTCCAGCGCGCCGGCTCCGGCGCGTCGCTGGCGCTGATCGTCACCTTGCTCGTCACCGTACTCGCCGTCGCCTATGCGGCGCTGGTGAGGAAGACCGCCGGGAGTGCCGCCTGATGGAACGCAGGAGTCCCGCCTTCACCATCTTCATCTATGCCTGCGCGCTGCTGCTTGCCGCCATCATCCTGGCGCCCATCGCCTGGCTGTTCATCATGAGCATATCACCGGCCGCAGATCTCGCCGCCAAGCCGCTGCGCTGGTGGCCGCAGGCAGCCGACTTCTCACGTTACCAGACATTGCTGTCGACGGCTGAAAACAGCGCTGGCGCCGCCTTCACCTCATCGCTGCGCAACAGCCTGGAGATATCAGGCATGGCGACGCTGGCGGCGTTAGCTTTGGCGATTCCCGCTGGCTGGGCGGTGTCGCGCACGCCGGCGATCGGCTGGTCGCTGTCGATGGTCATCGCCACCTACATGCTGCCGCCGGTGGCGCTCGCCGTGCCGCTTTATATGGGCCTGTCGCATCTTGGCCTGCTCAACAATGTCTTCGGCCTGGCACTGGTCTATCTCACCATATTGGCGCCGTTCACCACCTGGCTGATGAAATCCGGTTTTGACTCGATCCCGCGCGAGATCGAGGCGGCGGCGATGATCGACGGCGCGGGCCTGTTCCAGACGCTGCGCATCATCACGCTGCCGCTCGCCGCACCGGTGATGGCGACATCGGCGCTGTTTGCGGTGCTGCTCGCCTGGGACGAGTTCTTCTATGCGCTGCTGTTCACCTCCGACCAGCGCGCCAAGACCTTGACCGTCGCCATTGCCGATTTGGCCGGCGGCCGTGTTTCCGACTACGGGCTGATCGCCACCGCCGGCGTGCTGGCCGCTTTGCCGCCGGTGCTGATCGGCCTGGTCATGCAGCGCGCACTGATCTCGGGCCTGACCAGCGGCGGTGTGAAAGGATGACAATGACTGCAACAAAACCCCGGCCGGCCGGACTGGCCGCCATCGACCGCGAAATGGCGCGCCAGCACGCGGACGCGCGTGCTTCGTTCGGGAGCAATGCTGCCATGGCTGCAAACGTTGCCGACTCAATCAGGAAGACCGGGCGTCTGCTGCTGCTCGGCATGGGTGGCTCGCATGCCGTCGGGCGTGCCGTCGAGCCGCTCTATCGCGCGCTCGGTATCGATGCGCTGGCGCTGCCGCTGTCCGAACAGCTCGGCCAGCCGACGCCGCTCAGCGGCAAGACGGTGCTCATCACCTCGCAGTCGGGCGAGAGCGCCGAGGTCGTCAGATGGTTTGCGGAGGCCGGCAGCGCTGCGGATGTTTTCGGCCTGACGCTCGAAGGCGGCTCCTTTCTCGCCCGCACGGCGCCTTGCCTGGTCGGCGCTGGCGGCACGGAACTGGCCTTCGCCGCGACCCGCAGCCTGACCGTGACCTTCGCCCTGCACCTGGCCCTCCTTGCCGCACTCGGCGAAGACCCGAAGGCCGCGCTTGGTGTCCTGGATCAACCGCAAGACAACGACATCACGCAGGCACTCGCGGCACTGGAAAAGGTGACGAGCATCGTCACCTCGGGCCGCCGGCTGCAAGGCGTGGCCGAAGCGCTGGCGCTTGGACTTACCGAACTGTCGCGCCTGCCCTCCTTTTCGCTCGAGGGCGGCCAGTTGCGGCATGGACCGATGGAGATGCTCGGGCCGAAGATCGGTGTCATCCTGTTTCGCGGCAACGACCCCACTGCGGAATTGGTGACGGCGATGGCTCTTTCCGTGGTTGAGGCCGGCGCACCGCTGGTGATCTTCGACGCATCCGGGCAATCGCCGGTCGCGGGCGCGGTCACGCTCTCCTTCAAGCCGGCTTCGGGTCTCGCCGCGATCTTCGCCATGCTGCCGGTGGCGCAGCGCCTGATGATCGCCTTTGCCGACAGCCGCGTCGACAATGCCGGCACGCCCGTGCGCTCCACCAAGATTACCAGGAGCGAGTGATGCGTCCGCTTGCGGTGATCGGCAACGTCAATGTCGACCTGATCGTCGGCCCGGTCGCGCCATGGCCGAAGGCAGGCACGGAAACCGTCGTCGATCATGACGATTTGCGCGTCGGCGGACAGGCCGGCAACACCGGGCTCGCCTGGCAGGCGTTGGGCATTGATTTCGAGATCGCCGCCAATGTCGGCGACGACCAGTTCGGCCGCTGGCTGCGTGAGGCGTTCGGTGCCCGCGCCGACAAATGGCCGGTGCGCCCGGAGAACACGACGCTTTCGGTCGGCATGACCCATCCCGATGGCGAAAGGACGTTTTTCACCACGCGTGGCCACCTGCCCCGCTTCAGCCTTGCCGACGTATTTTCGGTGCTCGACGGCAAGCAGCTCGCCGGTGGCTATGCGTTGCTGTGCGGCTCCTTCCTCACCGATGATCTCACCCGCGACTACGAGGCGTTCTTCGACTGGGCGAACGGGCACGACATCGCAGTGGCGCTGGACACCGGTTGGCCGATGGAGGGTTGGACCCCGGCCAACTGCAAGGCGGCCCGCACCTGGCTCGCGCGCTGTGACCTTGCCTTGTTCA
The DNA here is from genome assembly GCA_002356515.1 of Mesorhizobium loti. Classification (NCBI taxonomy): domain Bacteria; kingdom Pseudomonadati; phylum Pseudomonadota; class Alphaproteobacteria; order Hyphomicrobiales; family Phyllobacteriaceae; genus Mesorhizobium; species Mesorhizobium loti. The sequence continues at coordinate 3,478,833 of AP017605.1, forward strand.
ACGAGGTGGAGACCGTGACCCTGGCGGGCCTGCCCGATCCGGTCGAGGCGGCGCGGCAAATCCAGTCCAGAATGAAGAAGGGCGCGACCGCCGTCGTCAAGCGCGGCCCCGAAGGGGCGATCGCCATCGGCCCGGGCGGAGCGCTGGTCACGGCGACCGCGCCCGACGTCAGGGTCGTCGACACGATCGGCGCCGGCGATGTCTTCAATGCGGCCTTCCTGGCCGCACTGGCGCAGGACCAGACGCTGACCGCCTCGCTTGCGGCCGCAACGCAGGTGGCGTCGCGCGCCATATCAACCTTGCCCCGTAACTACGGCGAACCGATGCATCCAAGGGAAGCCACGCATGAGCGCGCTTGAAATCCGCAACATCCGCAAGAACTACGGCAGTGTCGAAACGCTGAAAGGCATCGACATCGCACTGCAGAGCGGCGAGTTCCTGGTGCTGCTCGGCTCGTCGGGCTGCGGAAAGTCGACGCTTCTCAACATCATCGCCGGGCTCGCCGAAGCAACAAGCGGCGACGTGCTGATCGGCGGCCGTTCGATCCTTGGCGTTCACCCCAAGAACCGCGACATCGCCATGGTCTTCCAGTCCTATGCGCTCTATCCGAACCTGACAGTCCGCCGCAACATCGGCTTCGGCCTGGAGATGCGCGGCGTTGCCGCCGACGAGCGTGAAAAGGCGGTGGCAGAGGCAGCAAGATTGCTGCAGATCGAAGCCCTGCTCGACCGCAAGCCGAGCCAGCTTTCCGGCGGCCAGCGCCAGCGCGTCGCCATCGGCCGGGCGCTGGTGCGCAAACCGCAGGTCTTCCTCTTCGACGAACCGCTCTCCAACCTCGACGCCAAGCTGCGCCTGGAGATGCGCACCGAGTTGAAGCGGCTGCACCAGATGCTGCAGACTACCGTCGTCTACGTCACCCACGACCAGATCGAGGCGATGACGCTGGCGACGCGCATCGCGGTGATGCGCGACGGCAGGATCGAACAGCTCGGCACGCCCGAAGAGATCTACAACGAGCCGGCAACGCTCTATGTCGCCGGCTTTGTCGGCGCGCCGTCGATGAACATGCTTCAGGCTACTGTTGCCGACGGCAACCTGGCCATCGCCGAGTCCGATGTGCGGATCGCCTTGCCGGCCCGCTATGCGAATGCAGCGCGTGAAGGCGCACGGCTGGTCGTCGGCATCAGGCCTGAGGCGCTGCGCGTGGCGACCGCGCTGACGGATTTGTCATTGCCCGTGGAGATCGAGGTCGTCGAACTGACAGGCCCCGAACTGGTCACGACGGCCCGGATCGGCACGCAAGGGCTGACGGCCTGCCTGCCGCCAAGGTCTCAGGTTGCCAAGGGCGAAAAGCGCAGCCTCACCTTCGATGAGACAGCGCTTCGCTTGTTTGACCCGTCGACAGGCAAGGCTCTGCCGACGGCTTGAGAAAGGCCGCGCACGCCTGAACGACATGCACGGCTTGGACTATCTGGATGTCAGCGCGCCGGCGGTGCGTACATCAGGCCGCCGGCATTCCACAGCGCGTTGATGCCACGGGCGATTTTCAGCTGGCTGGACTGGCCGAGATTGCGTTCGAACATCTCGCCATAATTGCCGACCTTGGCGACGATGTTGTAGGCGAAAGCGGGGTCGAGCCCGATCTGCTTGCCATTGTCGCCCTCGACGCCGAGGAACCGCCGGATTGTCGGGTTCTGCGATTTCAGCGAGGCTTCCGCATTGGCCTGGGTGACGCCCTCCTCTTCCGCCTCGATCAGCGAGAACAGCGTCCAGCGCACCACGTCGAACCACTTGTCGTCGCCCTTGCGAACAGCCGGGCCGAGCGGCTCCTTCGAGATGATTTCCGGCAGCACCGTGAAGGCGGCGGGATCGGTCAGCTTCAGGCGCTGTGCATAAAGCGCCGAGGCGTCGGTGGTGTAGACGTCGCAGCGGCCGCTGTCGAACGCCTTGATGATGCTGTCGGCGGAATCGATGACGACCGCTTCGTATTTCATCTGGTGGGCAGTGAAATAGTCGGCGACGTTCTGCTCGGTGGTGGTGCCTTGTTCCGCGCAGATCGTGGCGCCTGAGAGCTTGAGCGCGCTGTCGACACCGAGGTCCTTGCGCACCATAAAACCCTGGCCGTCATAATAGGCGGCGCCGATGAAGTGGATGCCCATGCCGGTGTCGCGCGACAAAGTCCACGTCGACTGCCGCGACAGAATGTCGACGGTGCCGGCCTGCAGCGCGGTGAAGCGCTCCTTGGTCGACAACGGCACATAGCTCACCTTGTCGGGGTCGCCGAAAACGGCGGCCGAAACCGCGCGGCAGAAATCGATGTCGAAGCCGCTCCATTTGCCCTGGTCGTCCGGCGCCGAGAAGCCGGCGACGCCTTGGCTGACACCGCAGATGATGGAGCCCCTCTGCTTGACGATGTCGAATGTGTCCGCCTTCGCCGGCGCGGCCAGCGTGGCCGATGCGAGCAAGAACGCGGTGATCAATGCATGTCTCATGGTTTCCTCCCTTGATGAGGCAAAGCCTCTCCTGCCGCCGGCGCGTGACGCGCCGGACGTTTCCCAAAAAGTCGTTGCTCCTGAATTCTGCTCACGCACCGCCGGGGCGGTGCGCAGATATGTCCTAAGCCCTTTCCGCCAGAACCGCCGCCAGCGTCTCGTCGACAACGCCGACCAGATGATCGGCATTGGCCCGGCTGAAGATCATCGGCGGGCGCATCTTCAGCACATTGTCATGCGGCCCCTCGGTGCCGATCAGCACGCCGCGTGCCCTCACCCCATCATTGATGCGGCGGGCAAGTGCTGTCGCCGGCGCCTTGCTCTTGCGGTCCTCGACCAGTTCGATACCGAGGAAGAGGCCCTGGCCGCGCACATCGCCGATGACGTCGTAGCGGTCCTGCAAAGCCTTGAACCGCGCCATGAGATAGTTGCCGATCTCCAGCGCATTGCGCCTGAGCCCGTCCCGCTCGATGACATCGAGCACTGCCAGTCCGGCGGCGCAGGACACCGGATTGCCGCCGAACGTGTTGAAATACTCCATGCCGTTGTTGAAGGAGGCGGCGATCTCCGATGTCGTCACCACAGCCGCCATCGGATGGCCGTTGCCGATCGGCTTGCCCATGGTGACGATGTCAGGCGTCACCCCTTGGGTTTCGAAAGCCCACCAATGGCTGCCGACGCGACCGAAGCCGACCTGCACCTCGTCGGCGGCGCAAATGCCACCGGCGGCGCGCACCAGCGCGTAGACCTCCGCGAGATAGCCTTCCGGCAGGAACACCTGGCCGGCGACGCTGGGGATCGATTCCGCCAGGAACAGGCCGGGCGCGCGGCCTTGTCTGGCCATATCGGCGATCTGCTCGGCGACGCTTTCGGCGAACCGTTTTGCATGTTCGTGGACCGGCCATTCGGCCGGAGCATGGTAGCTGTCGGGAATGGTCGCCTCGAACACATGCGCTGGGCGCCCCTTGCCGCCCTTGCGCTTGTATTTGTAGGGACTGAGATCGATCAGCTCCTGCGTCGTGCCGTGATAGGCCCAGTCGAGCACGATCGCCTCGCTGCGGCCGGTATGGCTCCGCGCCATGCGCAACATCAGGCTGTTGGCCTCGCTGCCGGAGCAGGCGAAAGACGCCACCGACAGGCCGGCGGGCAGCGTCGCCGTCAGCCGTTCGGCATAGGTGACGATGGCGTCGTGCAAATAGCGCGTGTTGGTGTTGAGCTTCGCCGCTTGGCCTGCGATCGCCTCGACCACGTCAGGATGGGCATGGCCGAGATGGCAGACATTGTTGAAGCAATCGAGATAGGCGCGGCCGCGATCGTCGATCAGCCAGGCGCCCTCGCCGCGCACGAACTTGATCGGCTCGGAATAAGAAATCGAGAGATTGGGCAGCAGCGACGCCTTGCGCGCGGCGACGATTTCAGGGCGGGAGCGACCATTTTGGCGAAAGGTCTCGGGCGGAATACCGGCGAGATCGGCGGCATCCGGAAACAGTTCCTTCCACACGGCGAGATAACGTTCCTCGCCGACCCCAAGGATGTCGCGGGCGGCAAGGCTGGTATCCGTCGATATCTGGAAATGCAGATGCGGCGCCCAGCCGCCATTTTCGGCCGGCGTGCCCATCTCGCCGACAAGCGCGCCAGCCTCCAGACAATCGCCGGCCTTCAGCCGATGCCCGGCCTCATGCGCCATATGTCCCCACAAGGTCACGAAGGGCGGACAGCCCTGCGGTCTATGCTCCAGCGCCACCAGGCAGCCATAGCCGAGCGGATCCTCCTCGATCTCGACGCTTCTGACGGTGGCGGCGAGCGGCGTGTAAAGCCGCGTCCCCGCCGGCATGAAAAGGTCGAGGCCGAGATGGTTGGCCCGCCGCGCGCCTTCGACGAAACGCGACTGGAAGATGTCGCTGGTGTAGACCGTGCGCGCTTCGCCCCAAGGGCCGATGCCGAGCGCAATGCCATGCTCGGCGCAATAGGCATCCCACCAGGCGGTGGCCTTTTCGGGCTGCTGCGCCGCCGATGTCACCGTCATCGGATTGTGCGGATCGCCGTAAGGCACGAGCGCCTTGGCAAGCGTCGCCGGATGACGGTCGAGGATCGTCGCGAGCTGCAGGCGGTTTGCCGCGATCCAGCCTGTCACGGCGCGCGCTCCGGGAGCGGCCTCGAAGCCGCAGGCATGGCGCAGGATTGCCGTGGCGAAGCGCCGGTTCATCCTGTCCAGGCGACGCAGCAATCGCCAGGCCGGTGCTTCCGAGATCGACAGATAGGGATTGTCGGCGGTGCGGTCCCTGCGCGCGGCCGACAGCGTCACCGAGGTGACGAGGCGCATCGCGATGAGATCGAACAGCAGGTCGAGCTCTTCCTCCCGCAACGGATATTCCGCATGGAAGCCGGCGGCCAACCGTGCGGCGGCGCCGATCGGATCCTCGGCATCGAGGATGGCATAGGCGCAAGCGACGGCAACCTCGGCGATCAGCACACTATGCAAAGCATCGCCGAAATCGATCAGCCCGGCGACACGCTCGGGCCTTTCGGGATCGACGAGCACATTCCAGTCATTGGCGTCGTTGTGGATCACCTGTGCCCGCAAGGCCGGCAGCCGGGGGGCCACCACGGCATCGAAATGGTCGAGGAACCGTTCCAGCAAAGCACGGTCCTGTTCATCGTCAATGTAGTGGAGGCGTTGCCGCGCGGCACCTGCCTGGCGAATGTCCCAATCGAATGACCGCAGCGCGCCCGGATGAATGAAGCCCTGCAGCGCCCGATCCAGCCGGCCGAGCGCGCTGCCGAGGCTTTCGAGCAGCGCCGGCGTGGTCTGGCTCTCGGCCAGCGGTCGGCCGGGCAGCCACGACACCAGGCGCACGGCATGATCCTCGCCGCCAGGCCCCTTGGCATGGGCGAGCGAAGCGCCTTGCACCGTCTTCCTCAGACGCGGCACGGCCAGATCCGGGCTGTTGCGCTCAAGATGATCGAACAATGCCGTCTGGAATTCGCTCTCGACGAGTGGTTCGCTGGCATTGACGATTTTCAGGATCCACAGCGAATGGTCGGGGGCGGTCAGTTTGAAATTCCGGTCGCGCTCGCTGTCGAGCGGCGCGGCGGTGCCGGCGATGCCGAAGTGCCGCATCGCGACATCGACGGCCTCGTTCTGCGAGACTTGAGGTGCTGGGTGTGAAACGTTGGTCATTGGGATTCCGGATCTGCTTTGTCCGAGCTTGGCATGGGTCAAAAAATCGGGCATCCGGCAAAGCGTCGGTTGCGCCGGCACAATGACTGCATTGACCGGCACATTAACGGAGCCGCTTGGAGCGTGACGTCATGAAAGAACTGGACGCCAAGGACCGGGACATCCTCGCCATTCTGTCGAAGGAAGCCCGCATCCCGTTGAAGACGCTTGCGGGGCGCATCGGCCTGTCGCGCAGCGCCACCAGCGAGCGGGTGGCTTCATTGGAAAAGAGCGGCGTCATCAGAGGTTACCGGGCCGGTATCGGTCAGATGGACGCCGGACTGGTCTGCGCGTTCCTGCTGGTCACACTGATCCGCACGCCGTCAATCGGCATTCTCGACCAGTTGGCGCGCTATCCCGAGGTCCGGCGCGTGTCGTCGGTGAGCGGCCAGCTCGATCTCATCGTCGAGGTCGAGGTGCCGTCGATCGACAGGCTCAACACGGTGCGTGACCTCATTGCCACGCTCGGCGGCGTCGAGGACCTGACGACCGCAATCGTCCTGCGCCGGGATATAGAACGCGCCGTGGGTTGAATGCCCGTGACAGCGGTCATTCTTGGCGCCACCTATTTGGCGATCTCCAGCAGGGACGAGACCAGCAGCTCGCGCTCGTCCTTCGACATCACGTCGGAATCGAAGAGGTTCATACTGCGCAGCCCCTCGATGGCGAGATAGCAGACCAGCAGCGATTTGAGGTCTTTCGTCTCGCCTTTCAGCCGTTCGAAAAGCTGCCGCTTGAACGTCTTTATCGGCGTCATGAAATCGGGATCCTCGGCTATCGCCGAAAAGATCCAGGACGCCGAGGGCCGCTTTTCCTCGCAATCATTGGCCGACAGTTTGATGTAGACGGCAAGCGGATTTTTGCCATCGTCGCTGCTGTTGGCGGATTCCAGCGCTTGCTCAAAATCGCGCAGATAGCCCTCGACCAGCCCCTGCATCAATTTGGCCTTGGTCGGGAAATTGTAGAGCAGCCCGCCCTTCGACACACCGGCGCGGCTGGCGACGGCATCCAGCGACAGGCTGCCTGGCCCGGTTTCCCGGGCGACATCAGCCGCTGCGGCGAGAATTTTCTCGCGCGAATTCGGTCGTTGGGCTCTCATGGCGCCTCCCTTCACAAGCTTAGGCCCAATTGACAAGACCGTCCAGACGGTACAGTAAAGCCGCCATTATTTGAAATCGGGACCTGCGGTCGATATGTGTCCCGATGTCCGAGCTTCGCGCCGGATTTCGACTGAGGGGACTTCCTTGTTCAAGCGCATACTCCGTATCTTTCTCGTCATTGTCGTCCTGGCTGTGCTCGCCATCGTGGTCGGCGGCATTGTCTGGTTCAACTTCTTCCGCGATGGAATGATCAAGCAGTATTTCGCCACGATGAAGCCGCCGGCGGCGACCGTGTCGACGACCATCGCCAAGCCGTCGAGCTGGACCCCGGGCGTCGAGGCGATCGGTACGGTGCGGGCCGTGCGCGGTGTCGACCTGACGGTTGAGACAGCCGGCATCGTCAAGGAAATCACCTTCCACGCCAACGAGAAGGTGGCGGCAAATGTGGTGCTGCTGCAGCTCGACGATGCGGTCGAGCGCGCCGATCTCGACGCACAGAAGGCGCAGGCCGCGCTCGACCAGGTGTCGCTGACCCGTGCCATCGAACTGACCAGGCGTGGGGTTGGCTCCGACTCGACACTGGACAGCGCGCGTGCTGCGGCCTCCGCTTCGGCATCCCAGGTCACCAGGCTGCAGGCCGTGCTCGACCAGAAGCAGTTGACAGCGCCCTTCGCCGGCACGGTCGGCATTCCGAAGATCGACCTCGGCCAGTATCTGTCGCCCGGCACCGCGGTGGTGACGCTGCAGGATCTCGACACGATGCGGGTCGACTTCTCGGTTCCCGAACAGCAACTGCCGCTGCTCAAGATCGGTCAAACGGTTCGGCTGGGCCTGAGCGGCGCGGACATGCCGTTTGCCGGTGCCATTCGCGGCATCGACCCCAAGATCGACCCGTCCAGCCGGTTGGTGAACATCAGGGCGGAAGTCGCCAACCCCGAAGGCAAGCTGACCCCTGGCCAGTTCGTGCAGGTGCGTGTCGAACTGCCCGAGGAGCAGAACGTGCTGTCGCTGCCGCAAACGGCGCTGACCACCAGCCTCTATGGCGACTACATCTTCGTGGTGCAGCCGGCCAAGCCCGCCGAGGCCGCCCCGGCCAAGCCGGAAGAAAAAGCCGCCGCCGCGGCCACCGACAAGCCGGCGGACACCAAGCCGGCGGATGCGATGAAACCGGCAACCGATGCGATGAAGCCGGCGGCTGATGCCATGAAGCCTGCCGCCGATGCTGCAAAGCCAGCGGACAAGGCCGCTTCCGATGCCACCAAGCCGGCAGCTGCCGATCCGGCCAAACCGGCGGCGGAGGGCGACAAGCCCGCGCTGGTGCTGTCGCAGGTCTTCGTCAAGCCCGGCCGCCGCAATCAGGGCATGGTCGAGATCGTCGAAGGGCTGAAGGCTGGTGAAGAGGTCGTCACGGCGGGTCAGAACCGTCTGTTCAACGGCATGTCCGTCAATGTCGACAACACGATCGATCCGACCAAATCGGCGAACAAGCAGGCCGACCAGCAATGAGCTTTTCCGATCTCTTCATTCGCCGGCCCGTCCTTTCGACGGTCCTCGCCTGCATGATCCTGCTCTTGGGTTTCCAGGGCATCTTCAACCTGTCGATCCGGCAGTATCCGAAGGTTGACGAAACCGCGATCACCATCACGACGTCCTATCCGGGCGCCAGCGCCGACCTGATCCAGGGCTTCATTTCCGCCCCGATCGCGCGCGCCGTCGCCTCGACCGAGAACATCGACTACGTCACCTCGTCCAGCCGTCCGTCCTCCAGCACCGTGACGGTGCAGATGAAGCTCGGCTCCAACCCCGACGTGGCGCTGACCGAAGTGCTGTCCAAGGTCCAGGGCGTGCGCGGCACCTTGCCGGACGCCTCCAAGGATCCGGTTATCGTCAAGGGCACCGGCCAGCAGTTCGCGATGATGTACATCTCGATGCAGAATCCGAACATGTCGAAGGAGCAGCTGACGGAGTATATCGAGCGCGTCATCAGGCCCCGCATGTCGACGGTCGAAGGCGTCGCCGACGTCCAGATCTTCGGCGCCCAGGAATACTCGATGCGCGTCTGGATCGACCCGATCAGGCTCGCCGCGCGCGGCGTGACGGCGGCGGAGGTGCTGACGGCAATCAACAATTCCAACTTCCTGTCGGCGCCCGGCAACACCCAGAACGAATATGTCGTCTCGTCGATCACCGTGCGCTCGACGCTGCAGACACCGGAAGCCTTCGCCGAGCTGCCCCTGCGCTCGACCGACGGCAATGTCGTGCGGCTGCGCGACGTGGCTCGGGTCGAACTCGGCGCGGAAAATACCGACACCAGGGTCTCCTTCAACGGCAAGCCTGGCACCTTCCTCGCCATCTTCCCGACCCCGGCTGCCAACCCGCTGACCACCGCGGCAGCGCTCACCAAGCTCGTGCCGCAGATCCAGGAAACGCTGCCGAAAGGCATGACGATCGAGGTCGTCTACGACGCGACCGGGCAGATCAGCGCGTCGATCGACGAGGTCTTCAAGACCATCGGCGAGGCGGTTGCCATCGTCGTCGTGGTCATCTTGTTGTTCCTTGGCTCGTTCCGCTCGGTGATGATGCCGATCGTCACCATCCCGCTGTCGCTGATCGGCGTCTGCTTCCTGTTGTTTGCGGTGGGCTATTCGATCAACCTTCTGTCGTTGCTGGCCATGGTGCTGGCGATCGGCCTTGTCGTCGATGACGCCATCGTCGTGGTGGAGAATATCCACCGCCACATGGAAGAAGACCACATGTCGCCGATGCAGGCGGCGTTCAGCGGCATGCGCGAAATCGCTTCCGCCATCGTCGCCATGACCATGACGCTGGCCGCCGTGTTCGCGCCTTTGGCCTTCACCGGCGGCCTGACCGGTGCGCTGTTCCGCGAATTCGCGGTGACGCTCGCCGGCTCGGTCGTGCTGTCGGGCGTCATCGCCGTCACCATCACTCCGATGATGTCGGCGCGCCTGTTGAAGGCCGGCACGCCTGGCCGTTTCCAGCGCATTGTCGACGGCATTTTCGCGCGGGTCGAGCATTTCTATGAGCGGGCTGTCACCGGCTCGCTGAACTATCGTCCTTTGACGCTGATCATCGTGCTGGCGCTCGTCGGCGTGACCGGCTTCATGTTCACCAAGACTTCGAGCGAGCTGGCGCCTGAAGAGGATCAGGGCTTCCTGCTCTCGCTGGTGACCGCGCCGACCTATGCGACATCGGACTATACCGAAACATATGTGAACCAGATGCTCGGCCTGGTGAGGGATATTCCCGAAACGCGGGCGCAGTTCTCGGCGGTCGCCTTCGGTGGCACGACAAACAGCGCCTTCGTCGGCTTTGCCTTCAAGGATTGGGCGGAGCGCAAGCGCAGTTCGAAGGAGTTGCAGGCCGACATCACGGCCCGTCTCGCCAAGGTGGCGGGTGTCCAGGCCTTCGTCTTCGCACCGCCGACGCTGCCGGGCTCCGGTGGCGGCCTGCCGATCGCCCTGGTGGTGCGCTCGACCGGCGATTCCGCGGAAGTGTATAAGGCTGCCGAGCAGATCAAGAACAAGGCGCAGGCCTCCGGCCGCTTCATTGTCGTGCAGAATTCGATGTCCTATGACTCACCGCAGGTGACGGTAACCATCGATCGCGACCGCGCCGCCGCACTCAACCTGCCGATCGCCGATATCGGCCGGACGCTCACGTTGCTGGTCGGCGGCGCCGAAGTGGCGCAGTTCGACCGCGACTCCAACAGCTACGACATCATCCCGCAGGTGCCGCAGCAATTCCGCGACAACCCCGAACGGCTCGGCGAGTATTTCGTGCGCAGCGTGACGGGTGAGATGGTGCCGCTGTCGGCCGTGGTCAAGATTTCGAACAATGCCTCGCCGGCCGCGATCGAACAATTCAACCAGCTGAATTCGTCGACGATCTCCGCACTGCCGCTGCCCGGTGTCACCACGGGCGACGGTTTGAAAGTCCTCGAGGACATTGCCAGGGAGAGCCTGCCCGATACCTTCTTCATCGACTATTCCGGCCAGTCCCGGCAGGAGAAGGAACAGGGCAACACCATCTTGATCGCTTTCGGGGCGGCCATCATCGTCATCTACCTGGTGCTGGCGGCGCAGTTCGAAAGCTTCCGCGATCCGCTGATCATCATGATGGCGGTGCCGCTGTCGATCTTCGGCGCGATCGTGCCGCTCAATCTCGGCCTCGGCACGCTCAACATCTACACGCAGGTCGGTCTGATCACGCTGATCGGCCTGATCACCAAGCACGGCATCCTGCTGGTCGAATTCGCCAACCAGCAGCGCGAAGCGCATGGCATGCGGCGGCGTGACGCCATCATCGCCTCGGCCAAGGTGCGCCTGCGGCCGATCCTGATGACCACGGCCGCTATGGCGCTTGGCGTCGTGCCGCTGATCACGTCGAGCGGCGCAGGTGCGGCGGCCCGCTATTCGATGGGCCTGGTCATCTTCACCGGCATCCTGGTCGGTACCATGTTCACGCTCTTCGTCGTGCCCATGTTCTACACCTTCATCGCCAGCAAGGACCTGCCGCATCTTGCGGAAAAGCCTGATCCGAAGCTGATGCCGGCATTGCCGGACTGACAGAAAGCTGAAGAACAAAAAGAGGCCGGGAAAAATCCCGGCCTCTTTTTTTTGGCTGCGCTCGATACCGCCGGGATGTTCCGGAGGGAGTCTTGAACGGGCGCGGCAGTCCACCGGCCCGTTCCTCAGCCTGCTACTTGACGATGACGATGCTGGTGTTGGCCGGCCCGAAGGTCTCGACAAGCTGGTAGAAATCGGCGGCATTGTCGGGATGCAGCCGCACGCAGCCATGCGAGGCCGGCTGGCCGAGCCGCTTGATGGCATAGGTAGCGTGCACCGCGTAGCCGCCGCTGAAGAACACCGAGTGCGGCATCGGCGCGTTGTCGTACTTCTTCGAATACCACATCTCATGCATGCGCGTCGGCTTGAACGAACCGGTTGGCGTCACATGCGCCCGGTCGCCGGTCGAAACCTTCCAGGCGAAGGTCGGCCGGCCATCGACCGAGACTTCCATGACCTGCTGTGAAAGCGAGACCCGCGCCACGATCTTGTTGGCGGCGTGCGCTGCGTTGGCGCCGAACAGAAGTGCCGCGCCCGTCAGCGCGGCGGCGGTGATGTTGATGAGCTTGGCGGAAATGGTGGTGTGCATGATGTCCCCTCTCTCTGCCGGTCCGGCCGGCTCCAATTCGATGAGCGGCTTATCGCTGCGGCATGTTTCGGACAGATTTCGCGAAATGCTCGATTGTGTTTCGATTTTGTTTCCTCTGGTTAACAAACCAAGGGGTCATGGCGGCGTCGATCCCGCTCGCAACCCGGAACGACAAGCAGAACATGGGTATCTTTTGTGAAACGAAAGTTCGAATTGCCTTAATATGAAAGACTCAAGGGCGATCTCGAAACCAACCTGCAACAAAGCGCAGCTTCAGGCGGCATGATCCGGATACGGGCCGGAACGAAAGTTGACGCAACGAAAGCAGACGGCAACGACCATGGGAACGAAATCGAACACGCGGTCCTGGCTACTCAGGATCAGCATCGCGGCGGCGGCCATCGGCGGCGTCGGCACAGTTGCCGGCGGTCCCGTGGCAAGGCTGGCGACGATGACCTCGAGCGAGATCTCTACCCTGCACGTCGCCCTGTTTTCCGCCTCGGTCTGGATTGTTTCCAGCCTGCGCATCGCCCGATTGAAGGCCCTCTGGCGGGTTGGCCTTCGCTTGCTGGCATTGCGCGGCCCCTCCGGCAACTTGCTGCCGAGAGGACCGAAGGCCCGCGCCGCTGCGGGGGGCTCCGTGGGCGGCGCGGGCACTTCGGGAGTTTCCTGAAGCGACCGGCTTCAAATTTGATTTCTGGGAGTTGGAACGATGAAAACGAAATTCGCGGCCTCGGTGCTTTCCGCACTGCTTTATGCGCAGGGCCTGCTGGGCTTTGCCGCCCTTGCCACCGTGCTCCTCAAGGACCGCGCCGCCCACGCAAACGAACTCGTCATTAGCAGCGACATGCCATCAGGCCCGTCGCTGCTGGTTGTACGCTGAACAGCGGGAGCATCGGTGAATGGAAAATCCGATGCTCAGCCAGAATGACAGCCCAAGCGCGATGCCGTCAGTCGGCGAATTGCTGTGGCGGATCGAACCGGTAGCCGGCGCCACGTATGGTGGTGATGGTCTCGGTGTCGAGCTTGCGGCGCAGCCGCACAATGCGCGAATCGATCGAACGATCGAAGGCGTCAGCATTCTCGGCCGGTGCGGCGGCGATGATGTCGTCACGCGTCAGCACCTTGCGGGGGCTCGCCAGGAACAGCCTGAGCAGCGCCACCTGACCGGGCGAGAGCTGTTCCTCCGTGCCGGAGCGGTGCATCACGATGGCCGATCTCAAATCGACGGTCGCGTTCTCCAGCACGATCAGTTCCTGGGTGCCCCTGCCGCGCCGCGAAAGCAGGCCGCCGACACGGGCGGCGAGTTCCCTGACATTGAGCGGGCTTTCGACGACGTCGGCCGCCCCCAGTTCGAGCGCCAGCACCTTGTCGAGGAGATCGGCGGGCCGACAGATCAGGATGAAATCAGGCCCGTCCTCGCTACCCCCGCCTTGGCCGCCATAGCGCCGGAGCAGGTCCCGCCCTTCCGCCTGGCTGAGACTGTCACCGACGACGACGACGTCGATGCCTTTGCCCGCCAGCAGCGATTCCGCCTCCCAGGGCTGCCGCGCCTGGCGCACATCATGGCCGCGCCGCTCGAGATGGTCAGCAAGTTCGGTCGCCACCACCTCGGCGACGGAAACAAGCGCGATGACGGCCCGTGCTGCCATGTTTTCCAACCATTCCCTTGCAACCGGATATGAGTGCTGGACATGATGTTTATACCCAATCTACTTTCCACTGAAAGTGGCAGCGAGGGCATCGTGCGGGCAAGAATTGTTATCGTCGAGGACGAGCCCGACCTGAGGGACGCGGTAGCCGAATATCTCGGCGCCGCCGGCTATGATGTGGCGACCGCGGAAACCGCGGCCGCTGCGCGCAGCCTGATCGAGACGAAAGCCTTCCATCTGGCCATTCTCGACATCGCCATGCCGGGCGAGGACGGGCTGTCGCTCGGCCGCTGGCTGCGTTCGAAAATGCCGATCGGCATCATCTACGCAACCGCCGCCGGCACGGCGCTCGACCGCATCGTCGGGCTGGAACTCGGCGCCGACGACTATATCGTCAAGCCATACGAACTGCGCGAAGTGCTGGCGAGGGTGCGCAGCGTGCTGCGCCGCGTTCCACAGCCGACGGAGCCGCTCGACAGGAAAGCCAGGACGGATCGCCGCTCGGTCGTCTTCGGCCCGTTCCAGGCCGATCTCGACGGCAGGCTGGTCACTGGCGTCAACGGCGCGGTGATCGAGATGGCCAAGAGCGAATTCGACGTGCTGGAGGTTTTCCTGACCCGCGCCAACCGGCTTTTGACGCGCGCCGCGATCTCGGAAGCGATCGGCTTCACCGAGGATCCGGAATCGTCGCGCGCCGTCGACATTCGCATCATGCGCCTGAGAAAGAAGATCGAGGCGGATCCGGCCAACCCGAAATTTCTGCGCACGGTGCGCGGCGAAGGCTATATCTTCTCGCTGCCGACCGGCGACAGCAACTGAGCGCCAGACCCACAGGGTTCAGGTTCGTAGCCGCTGCTCGCCAGTCGAATGGGGCCGATCGGATTGGCCCGACCGAACTGGCATGATTTTGGAATAGCGGCTGAAAATGACGGGCGAAGCAACAAGCGCGGATATGCAGGGTTTCAGGCAGGGCGCGGCAATGGCGGCCGTGCGCGTCGTTCGCCGGCTGCGCGAGGCCGGCGACTGGCAGCGCGAGATGGACGGCATACTGGAAACCCTTTGCCGGGCCATCGAGTGCCAGCGCGGCATCCTGTTCCGCTTGCGCGAACTGCCGGGCCAAGGCTTTGCCCAGTCGGTCGCCGCCTACTGGATCGACCCTGACTTCGGCGGCGAACTGGCGTCGCCGACCGTCATCATGCAGTCGATCGTCAATTCGGACCCGCTGCTGGAGCGCGTCGCCGAGGACGAACGGCAAGGCAAGATCTTTGCCGGGCATACGCGCAATCTCGAAGGGTTCCTGAGAACCGATTTCGAAAAGCAGAACATCAAGTCGTTTTTGTCGGTGTCGGTCTTCGCGCACGGCCATCTGTGGGGCACGCTCGCCGTCAATGACTGCGTCGACGAGCGCGAGTGGACCGACGAGGAAGAGGCGACGCTGCACATCATCGCGCTCGCCATCGGCGACGCCATCGAACACTCGCCTTCAGACGCCCATGCCAGCGAGGTGATCCGCCGCACCATGCTGCAGGCTTCGCTCGATGCCATCATCGTCATCGACGAGGCCGGGTCGATCATCGAATTCAATCCTGCCGCCGAAAAGATGTTCGGCTTCCAGCGCAGCGACATCCTCGGCAAGGACCTGCTCGACACGGTCGTGCCGGAATACTACCGCAAGGGCTATTCCTCGGGCGCCGACTATATGTCGGGCCGTGGCGCGCCGATGGTCGGCCAGCGGCTGGAAACCGTGACGCAGAATGCCGCCGGCGAGGTGTTCCCGATCGAGCTGACGGCGACCGAGATGCGGGTCGCCGACCGCCGCCTGATCTTCGGCTCGATCCGCGACCTGCGCGACAGGCTGCGCGCCGAGGAAGAGATCAACCGGCAGCGCGAGAAGCTGCACCAGAACGAGAAGATGGCGGCGATGGGCTCGCTGCTTGCCGGCGTTTCACACGAACTCAACAACCCGCTGGCGGTGGTGGTCGCGCAGTCGACGCTGCTGCACGAATTCGCCACCGACCCGCAGACCAAGGTGCGCGCCGAGAAGGTGCGTGCCGCCGCCGAGCGCTGCGGCCGCATCGTCAAGAGCTTCCTGTCGATGGTCCGGCTGCATCCGGCCGCGCAGGCCGAGACCGATCTCAACCAGGTGATCCGCGCCGCACTCGAGGTGACTGCCTATGGCGCACGCTCGAGCGGCATCATCATCGACACTGATTTCGCGCCGGGTCCACTGCTGGCCATGGCCGACGCCGACCACGTGACGCAAGTGGCGGCCAATTTCCTCATCAACAGCCAGCACGCACTGGCCGGCATTGCCGGCGACCGGCTGATCAAGGTGCGGACCTTCCGCAGCGATCGCGGCAATCCCGGCTTCTCGGTCGAGGACAACGGACCTGGCATTCCCGAAGCGATCCGCGGCCGCATCTTCGAATCCTATTTCACCACCAAGCCGGTTGGTGTGGGCACCGGCATCGGCCTGTCGATCTCGAAATCGATCATCGAACGGCACAATGGCAATGTCTGGTTCGAGGAAGTGCAGCCCCGAGGCGCGCGTTTCGTTGTCCAGTTGCCGGCCATTTCGGCGGGCATCGCCACCACGGGCGAGAGCCAGCCACGCTCGAGCGGCCTGCGTCATGCCCTGATCATCGACGACGAGCCTGATGTCGCGGGCTCCTTGTCCGACATTCTCGAATTGATGGGCATCAAGTCGCGGATCGCGCCAGTCTGGGAATCGGGCTCCGCCACCTTGAGCGGCCACATGCCGCCCGACATCGTCTTTTCGGACCTGCGCATGCCCGGTACATCAGGCATGGCCATCTACCGCGAACTGCTTGCCGAGCGGCCCGAGCTGGCACGGCGTTTCGTGCTGGTCACCGGCGATCTGATCGGCGCCAAGGCGGAGATCGAAGCCTTACCGGCGCAGCAGCGGCCGCAGATCCTGGAAAAGCCGTTCAGCACGCTGGACGTGCGCAGCGTGCTTTCATCCATCGCCGAGCAGACCGCTTTGAAAGGCTAAAAAAGAAGCTCCCGGCCGACTTGCGGCGGGAGCTGAATGGAGCGCTGGAGGGAGCGCTCGGGGAGGTCAGAGCAGGAGCCCGAAGAGGGAACCGGTTTTCGGGATCATGCTTCGACAAAAATCAGAAAATGTTGGGCGTGTTGGTCAGCGGCGCGGCATTGGCGATCATGCGGATCGCACGGGCCTTGTGCGTACCGGACTGCTGGGCGATGGCGCGCAGGCAATCGACGCTCTCGGCACCCCAAGCCTGGCCCTTGCAAGCGAAGTCGAGCGTCGGCATCGGCAGGCGGGCGGTCTTGATTGTCGTCGGCGCCCCGTCGACGACGTTGGCCGGCGGGTTCAACGATGCGAAGGCTGGCCCGACTGTCGGCGTAAACGCCATGCCGATGAAGGCGCAAGCAGCCAGCGCCATGAACATGGCCATGGGGTGGTCGCTGGCGCGTTGGCGCAGGGCCAGTTTCGGGCGGCGGTCAGCGCGCTCCGGAGCCTGAAGGCGGTGCTCGCTGCTGATGGTCTCGACTTTCGCATGCATTGTCTTCCCCTTCGCTGCGTTTCTTTTTGATGATGAAGCGAACTTAATCGCACTTTGTAACAGCACGAAATTGGGGCGGATCTGGCAATGTAACCATATTGAAACGGAGCTATCGGGCAAATCCGGGCAGAATCGGTCATTCCGGCTCGCATTTCACCGAGGCGAGCGAATCTCGGGCCGACCGCCAGGCGATCCCGGCTCAAACGTCTGCCGAACAGCCAATCGGACCGAGCGCCAGGAACCCTTTTTGCCCCCAGCGAGGCGTCTTGTTCCTCGGCCCACACGCTTTGTGAAATCGCGCTTGGATGGCGTTTCGGAAACAAGGGCTAACACCCGGATTCTCCGCGATTTTCCTGGCCGGCCGCTGTATCGAATTCAGTCGAGGGCGATGCCTTGGCCTCGCCACGGAATCCTTCGAATTTTCACAAGCCATTGCATTTCAATGAAAAATATGCTTTTATTGAATGATTATTCAACAAAAAGAAGAGACGTTTTATGAACCCGCACCTCCGTGACGTGGCGATCCCCAACGATTGGGACCGGCGGGGACTACCGGGCTGGAGTTACCATTCCGATGCCCTTCTCGAACTCGAGAAGGAACATGTCTTCCGCAATCACTGGCAGATCGTCGGTCATGTCAGCGACGTCCCGAATGCTGGCGACTATCTGACCATGGATGTGGTCGGCGAGCGCGCTTTGATCGTTCGCGGCAAGGACGGCGTCGTGCGCGGCTTCAACAATATGTGCCGCCACCGCGGCAGCCGCGTCGTCGCCGACAGCCAGGGCAATTGCAAGAACGCGCTGGTGTGCCCGTTCCATGGCTGGGTCTACAATCTCGACGGCACGCTGCGCGGCGCCGCGCGCCCGCGTTCTTTCCCTGATCTCGACAAGACCGAGTTCGGCCTGATGCAGCTCGACCTCGAAGTCTGGATGGGCTTCATCTTCATCCGCTTCCGCAACGGCGGACCGCAGCCTTCGGTCGCCGAGTTGATGAAGCCGATCGAGCCGGAATTCGCGCACTACAAGGCCGCCGACATGGTGCCGTCCTGGGGCATATGGAGCCAGAAGACCCCGGTCAACTGGAAGTCGGTGCGCGATGTCGACAATGAGGGCTATCACGTCGCCATGGCACATCCCGCCCTGCAGGATCTCTATGGCGCGACCTATTTCGACGAGCCCTTCATCAACGGCGTGTCGCGATCCTTCGCCACCTACAACCCGCATGCCGGCCGCCGCTGGAGCGTCAGGAACTACGTCAAGATCGCGCCCGAGCCGACGCATCTGCCGGACTATCTGAAGAAAGCCTGGGTCTATTACGGCATCTTCCCAAACGCGGTCATTTCGGTGATGCCGGAATCGGTGCAGTTCTATCAGGAGTTTCCGCTGTCGACGGGTGAGACCCTGCTGCGCGGCGCCATCTACCGCTACCGCGACGAAAGCCGCGAGCAGGCCGCCGCCAGGTACCTGTCCTTCCGCATCGACCGCGACACCATGTCGGAAGATGTCCAGCTGTCCGTGTGGTCGAACGAATCCATGCTCTCCGAAGCCTTCGAGGGGTTTTATCTTTCCGACCTAGAATACGGCGTGCGCACCCACCACGACCATCTGCGCAAGATGCTGCCGGTGCTCGGCCTGGAGACCGCTCCCGAGGAGAAGGACATGTGGAACCTGAACGACGCGCTGAGGTCGCGATCGTAGCACCTCTTCCTTCTCCCGGTGAAACGGGGAGAAGGAAGAAACCTCACCCTCGCCACACACCTTCACGGCGCAGATCGTCCATCGTGCGCGAAATGCCCTCGCGCAGAATCCCGACCATGTCGTCGATCTGTTCGCGGGTGATGATCAGCGGTGGCGACATCACGCACATGTTGATCAGCGGCCGCACCAAGAGGCCGAGTTCATGGCAATGGGCATCGATGCGTTTGCCGACATCCTTGTCGAGCTGCAGCGGGTTCTTGCTTTCACGATCGGCGACGCATTCGACGCAGCCCATCAGCCCGGCGCCGCGCACCTCGCCGACCAGCGGCAGCTCTTCCAGCGTCTTCAACCGCGCCTGGAAATAGGGCGCGACCGCCTGCGTGTGGGCAAGCACGCTCTCTTCCAGCAGGTCGAGATTCTTGAGCGCCACGGCACAGCCGACCGGATGGCTGGTGTAAGTCAAGCCATGGCCGAACATCGCGTCGGGATGGTTCGAGCGGCGCAGTTCCTGCAGCAGCCGTTCCGAGATGATGACGCCGCCGAGCGGGAAGTAGCCCGAGGTGACGCCCTTGGCGAAGGTGATCATGTCGGGATCGATGCCGAACACATCGCCCGAGGCGAAGACATGGCCGAGCCGGCCGAAGCCTGTTACCACCTCGTCGGAGACATAGAGGATGTCGTTGTCGCGGCAGATCTCGCGGATGCGCTTGAGGTAGCCGTCCGGCGGGATGACCACGCCGCCCGATGCCTGCACCGGCTCGCCAACGAAAGCACCGATCTTGTCGGCGCCGACACGGGCGACCGTGTCGCGGAACTGGTCGACCAGGAAATCCGTGAAGGCGGCAAGGCTCATGCCGTGCGGACGGCGGAACGGATCGGGCGAGGACAGCTTGATCACCAGCTCGTCGGCGCCGTCCATCCAGTCGCGGTCGCGCGGGCGGCCGTTGAGCGAGGCCGACAGATAGGTCGAGCCGTGATAGGCGCCGCCGCGCGACAGGATCAGCTTCTTCTCAGGTCGGCCGCGCACATTGTTGTAGAACTGCATGAAGCGCAGCGCCGTCTCGACGGCCGAAGAGCCGCCGGTGGTGTAGAAGACATGGCTGAGATCGCCCGGCGCGTGGCCGGCGATGCGCATGGCAAGTTCGGCCGACGGCGCGTTCATCGTGTACCAGGGCGTGTTGTAGGACAGCGCCATCGCCTGGTCGTACATCACCCTGGCCAGTTCTTCGCGGCGGTGACCGACATTGACGCACCA
The DNA here is from genome assembly GCA_002356515.1 of Mesorhizobium loti. Taxonomy (NCBI): domain Bacteria; kingdom Pseudomonadati; phylum Pseudomonadota; class Alphaproteobacteria; order Hyphomicrobiales; family Phyllobacteriaceae; genus Mesorhizobium; species Mesorhizobium loti. The sequence continues at coordinate 3,498,970 of AP017605.1, forward strand.
CATGCCAGCGGGCCCGTCGATCAGCCGCTTGCCGGTGTTGTCGGTGATGTAGATGCCATCGCCCTCGCCGATCAGCGCGCGTGCCTCGGCACCGACGGAACCGGCATAAGGCCAAGGCTGGATGAGATGGCGCTTGCCGAGTTCAACGGCATCGTCATCCCCAGGTGCTGCCATTTCGCTCGCCTTCAGGTCTCGCACCGCAGCCATCGTCATCTCCACATCTCTATCAATTTTTTTCGGACGTCAAATTCAGCGTCAAAGCCCGGAAATGGCGGCTTTTTTCATCAAATTTTGAATGTCCGTTCAATCAATATCTCAGAAATAGCGCTTGATTTCAATCCACGGATGCGCGCATGATGAAAGAAAGCCGGCAAGCTAGGAACGCGACCAGCAAAAGTGGTCACCGGTTTTGCGTCCGATCGCGTTCCAAGGATAAGTGGGAACAACAGTCGGCGTCAGCACAATGGGATGCCGCATGGCGGAAAAGTCCAAGCCCGCAACCGAGATCACCCCCGGAGTCTGGCAATGACGGCGGCCGCGGAAGGGTCGCCCCCGTTGCGCATGACGCGGGCAAGACGAAATGCCCTTCTGCGATCCGAGCCCGTCCAGGGCTTTGCCTTGATCAGTCCGACCTTTCTCTACGCCCTTATCCTGCTGGTCCTGCCGATCCTGGTGGTCATCGCCCACTCCTTCTGGACGCAGCACTATCTGACCATCGACCGCACCTTCACGTTGGAAAACTACCGCGTCGCGTTGACCGAGCCGATCTACCGCGATCTGTTGTGGCGCTCGCTCTACATTTCGCTGACGGTCAGCCTGTTCACCGTCATCCTCGCCTACCCCATCGCCTACTACATTTCCTTCCATGGCGGCCGCCACAAGAGCCTATGGCTGTTCCTCATCACCATCCCGTTCTGGACCAGTTATCTCCTGCGCGTCATGTCGTGGAAGGTCATCCTCGGCTATAATGGCGTCTTGAATTCCGGCCTGATGGGCCTCGGCATCATCGACGAGCCGTCGACGGCGCTGCTCTACAATTCGAGCGCCGTCATCATCACCCTCACCCATGCCTGGGCGGCCTTCGCCATCCTGCCGATCTTCGTCTCGCTGGAGAAGGTCGACCGCACGCTGGTCGAAGCCGCCACCGATCTCGGCGACGGTCCCTTGCGCTCATTCCTGCGCGTGACCTTGCCGCTGTCGGCGCCGGGTGTCATCTCGGCGGCACTGATCGTCATGATCCCGACCGTCGGCGATTATGTCACGCCGAAGCTGGTCGGCGGCAAGGACGGCGTCATGATCGCCAACGCCATCCAGGCGCAGTTCGGCAAGGCGGCCAACTGGCCGCTGGGGGCCGCGCTTTCCGTCACCACCATGCTGATCGTCACCTTGATGGCCGGCGCCACGGTGCTGATCATCCGCGCCTTGCAGAGGCTGGCACGATGAGGGCGCGGCGTTTCCTGTCGGGCGGCTGGCTGTCCGTCTATGCGTTCCTCTATATCGTCTTCCTCTATCTGCCGGTGATCTTCCTGCCGATCTTCTCGGTCAACGTCGCCCCGACACCGAAGTTTCCGCTCACCGGCTTCACACTGCAATGGTATGCGGACCTGCCGCACACACCGGCCTTGCTCGACGCCGCCTGGAACAGCCTGAAAGTCGGCGTCTGCGCCTCGGTTCTCGCCACGGTGCTCGGTATCCTCGCCGCCCGCTCGATCACTCGCTACCGCTACCCCGGTCGCCGCACCATCAACGGCCTGATCATGGCACCGCTGGTGCTGCCCGAAGTGATCGTCGCCATCTCGATGCTGCTGGTGATGCTGCAGCTGGGTCTCAGCCTGTCGCTGTTCACCGTCGTGCTCGGCCATGTCCTGATCTGCATTCCCTATTCGATGACGGTGCTCACCTCCGGCTTCGAGGGTTTTGATCGCAGCCTGGAGGAAGCCTCCGCCGATCTCGGCGAAAGCGCCTTCGGCACCTTCCGCCGGGTGACGCTGCCGATGGTGGCGCCGGCGATCATCTCCAGCCTGCTGGTCTGCTTCACCATTTCGCTGGACGAGTTCATCATCGCCTTCTTCCTGACCGGCACCGAAGCGACGCTGCCGATCTACATCTGGGGCCAGTTGCGCTTCGCCTCGAAACTGCCAGGCGTGCTGGCGCTGGGTACTTTGCTTCTGGTTGCCTCTTTCCTGTTGATGACAATCGCCGAAATCCTGCGTCGCCGCGCGGCCAGACGCACGCAGAACGAGGGAGGCCTCTATGCCTGAACAGCCGCAGATCGAGCGCCCCCAATCCGATCGGGCCCAATCTGACCGAGCAATGATCGAGATCCGCAACGTCACCCGCAGCTATGGGTCGTTCAAGGCGCTGGATGACGCCTCCCTGACCATCCGCGAGGGTGAATTCTTCTCGCTGCTCGGCCCCTCCGGCTGCGGCAAGACCACGCTGCTGCGCATGATCGCTGGCTTCGACAATCCGACCAGCGGTTCGATCGCGGTCGGCGGCCAGCCGATGGAAGGCATCCCGGCCAACCGCCGGCCGACCAACATGGTGTTCCAGAGCTATGCAATCTTCCCGCACCTCAATGTCGAGCAGAACGTCGCCTATGGGTTGAAGCGGCTGAAGCTGCAGGGCGGCGAGGAGAAGCGCCGCGTTGAGGAGGCGCTGGCGCAGGTGTCGCTGACAGGGCTAGGCAAACGGCTGGCGACAGAACTTTCCGGCGGCCAGCGCCAGCGTGTGGCGCTCGCCCGTGCGCTGGTGATGCGGCCCAAGGTGCTGCTGCTCGACGAACCGCTGTCGGCGCTCGACAAGAAGCTGCGCGAGCAGATGCAGGTCGAACTGCGCCGCCTGCAGCAGGCGGTCGGCATCACCTTCGTGCTGGTCACCCACGACCAGTATGAGGCGCTCGCAATGTCCGACCGCATCGCCGTGATGTTCGGCGGCAGGATCGCGCAGGTCGCCTCGCCCAAGGAAATCTACCAGCGCCCGGTCAACCGTCAGGTCGCCGACTTCCTCGGCGGCATGAACTTTGTCAAGGCCGAGATCGTCGAGGAGAACGGCGCCTCATTGATTGTCGACACGCTCGGCTTCGGCCGCGTCAAGACCGACAAGCCAAAGGCCTTCGTGCGCAATGGCGGCGCCGCGACGCTCGGCATAAGGCCCGAGCGCCTGCGCGTGCTGTGGGACAATGCCACGGCAAAATTCGAGGTCGCCGGCAAGGTGGTCGAACGCCATTATTTCGGCGAGATCACCCACCTGATCGTCGAGATACCAGGGCTGGAAAAGCCACTATCCGTGACCGAAACCAACGATTTCGGCGCCGACGACATTCCGGTCGGCACCCCGATCCGCCTCGCCTACGATCCCGAAGCGCTGGTGGCGATGGGGGACTGAAGATCGGCGATGACCTTGCGCGCGGCGATGCGCCCGGCGACGATCGCACCCTCGACATAGCCCGGGAATGACGGCGACAGTTCCGAAGCGGCGAAATGCACTGGCGGCGCACCCGCGAGAATCGTGCGCTCGGCATCCCTCGCCGTCGCATCGATGATGAGATCGCTGTAGGCGCCGCCGCTCCAGCGGTCATGGATCCAGTCACGCTGGCTGAAATCGACACTATCGGCTGCGCCTGGGCCAAGAGCAGCCACCAGCCTTGCCGTCACTTCCGCGCGCAACGTCGCATCGCTGAGCGCGCGCCATCGCAACGCCAGCGGCCCGCCGACGAAGACGACGAGCGCGGCATGCTCCGCGTCCCTGCTGGCGTCGCAAGCGAACAGCCCCGGCAGGTCGCGCCACATCACCATGCCGCTCAACCCCCGCTCGCGCCAGAATGGCCTGGGATAGCGCACCAGGATCTTGATCACCGCGCCGCTTTCCCAAACGCCAAGCGCCTGCCTCAGAGAGGGCGGCAAGGCCGGTGCGAAAGCGAGTTTCGCGGCTGTCGCCGGCGGCAGCGCGACCAGCACCTGACGCGCATCGATCACGCCATTGCCGGTGACGACACGAACGCCTTGCGGTCCATGCTCGACGCGCGTGACCGGTTCGCCAAGCCGCACTAGGTCGCCGAGATCGCCAGCCAGGTCCTCGGCCAGCGACTGCATGGTCTCGCGCAGGGAATACTGCAGCTCCGGCACTTCGTTGGTGATACGCCGGTCATTGTCGATCAGGTACCAGAGCGGCACCTTGTCCATCGGCAGGCACCACAGGCCTTCGATCATCGAGCGGAAAGCCGTCTTGGCATCGATGGGATCATGCTGCTGTTCCAGCCAGGCCGCGACGCTCATGCCTTTTATCGACGGGTCATCCGGCTCGATGCCGTTCATGCGCTCGCGGATCGCCATCGCGCCGTAATAGGTCTGCTTGGCGTCCCTGGCCGGCATCGGCGGATGGGTGATGAAATCACCCTCGACATAGGTTTCGACGAATGTCTTGCCACGCGCCTTCGCCAACGCCATCACTTCCGGCATGTCCTCGCACAGGAACTGGCCACCACTGTCGATGCGCTCGCCAAGTCCGTTGTGGCTGGCTTCGACCCGTCCGCCGACGCGGTCGCGCGCTTCGAGCACCACGAAATCGATGCCGGCTTGCTTCAACGCAAGCGCTGCAGACAGGCCGGTAAAGCCGGCGCCGACGATGATGACGTCGGTTCTTTCCGGTTCGCTCGTCAATAGCCGGCCTTGATCTTCTCGAACTCGTCGACCATGCGCTTCTTCAGCTCCGGCGCGATCGGCTGCTGGAACAGCGTCTTGTCGAGGAACTTGTCGATGTCGTCGAAGCCGCGTTCGGCCAGCACCTTGTGGTCGATCGCGGCCATGCCGGCACTGTTGCCATGGCCGTAGCCGAACGTCGTGACCATGTATTTCGAAATATCCGGCGCATTGACCGCGCTCAGGAAATCATAGGCCTGGTCGAGTTTGCCCGGCGCGTCCTTCATCAGCACGTAGCCGCACACCCAGGTCGATATGCCTTCCTTGGTGTCGCGGTTCATGGCGACGGGAACACCTTGCCCGCTCATCGCGATCAGTGTCTGGCCCCAGCCCCAGGCAAGGTCGACCTCGTTGCCGGAAAACGCCTGGTCAATGTCGCTTGAGTCGGTCCAGTAGAGACGGACGTTCTTGTGCACCTGGCGCAGGAAATCGGACGCCTCCTTGAACTGCGCGTCGGTCATCTTGGTCCAGTCCTTCAGGCCGATGACCAGGCTCGCCAGCGCATAGGCATCGTCGACATTGTCGCCGATGGTGACGCGGCCCTTGAATTTCGGATCGGCCAGGATCCGCAGCGACTTCGCCTCGTCGGCCGTCACATTGTCGGTGCGGTAGAGCAGTGCCGTGTTGCCCCAGTCGAACGGCATGAACCAGGCCTTGCCGTCGGCCGTGGTGGTGAGGTTCTTCATCGCCATGATGCCGGGATTGAGATCCTTCCAGCCGGCAATCCGCGAGGTGTCGAGCGGCTGCAGCAGACCGGCGTCGCGCCATTTCGCCACGCTTTGCGAACAGGGATGCGCGATATCGGTCTTGAAGCCCGCCCGCATCTTCTCGAAGGCTTCATCCTCGTCGCCGAAGAAAGCGAAGGTCGGCTCGGCGCCGTGTTTCGCGGTGTAGGCGGGATGCAGCAGCGGATCCTCGTAACCGGACCAGTCGAACACCACGAGATCGCCGCCGCCTTCCGCCCAGGCATAGGCCGCGCCGGCGCCGATCGTGCAGGCGGCGGCAAGCGCAAGGCGGCGTAGCATTGGCGTCATGGCGAAACTCCCCCCATCGCGAAAAGCTGCCGCGAGGTTAGGAGAAATCATCTGCTTTGGCGAGGGTCGTCCGCTGCACCGAGGCGGCAGCGGACCGACCGTGGAGCGAGCTCAATACCCGGCTTTGATCTTCTCGAATTCGGCGATCATCTTCAGCTTGAGGTCGGACGGGAGCGGCGACTGGAACAGCGTCTTGTCGACGAATTTCTGAACGTCGTCATAGCCCTTCTCCTTCAGGATCGCCTGGTCGACGCCGGCCATGCCCTTGGCGTTGGCCTGGCCATAGCCCCAGTCCTTGACCAGCACCTTGGCGGTCTCCGGATCATTGACGGCGTTCAGATAATCATAGGCCTTGTCGATGTTGCCCGGCGCGTCCTTGAACAATACATAGCCGCAGACCCAGGTCGAGATGCCTTCACTGGTATCCTTTACGGACTTGATCGGCACGCCGGCGGCGACCGACTGCACCGTCGCATCGTTCCAGGCCCAGGCGAGATCGACCTCGCCACCGCTCAACAGCTGCACGATGTCGGTGGTGTCGGTCCAGTAGGAGCGGACGTTCTTATGCACCTGGCGCAGGAAGTCGGAGGCCTGCTTGAACTGGTCGTCCGTCATCTTGGTCCAGTCCCTCAAGCCGATGGCCAGGCTCGCCAGCGCATAGGCATCGTCGACATTGTCGCCGATCGACACTCGGCCCTTGAACTTCGGATCGGCGAATGCCTTCAGCGACTGCACATCCTTGGCATCGATCTTGGAGGAATTATAGGTGAGCTGCGTGTTGCCCCAGTCCCACGGCATGAACCACGCCTTGCCGTCATCGGTCGTGGCGAGATTTTTCATCGCCATGATGCCGGGATTGAGATCTTTCCAGCCCGTGATCTTCGAGGTGTCGAGCGGTTGCAAGAGGCCTGCTTCGCGCCACTTCGTCACGCTCTGCGAGCAGGGATGGCCAAGATCGGCCTTGAAGCCGGAGCGCACCTTCTCGAACGCCTCGTCCTCGTCGCCGAAGAAGGCGAAGGTCGGTGAATCGCCGTTTTTCTCGACATATTTCGGGTGGAAGCTGGGGGCTTCATAGCCGGACCAGTCGAACACGATCAGGTCCTTGTCGGCAGCGACGGCGAACGCTGCCGCCGAAGCCGCAAGCGCGCCGCCCAGCGCCAATGTCAATGTCAGGCGTCGGCTAAGGTTCTTCATGCTGTTCCATCCTCTTTTTGGTCTTGCCGGTCTTGGCGGCCGGCTGTTGCTAACCGTAATGCTTCGGGAAGGCCGCGGCCAAAAAAGCGTTGGCCGCCTGCAAGGCTGTTTCGCGCGTTGTGTCCTCGGTGCCCATCATCAGCCGCAGCCACAGCCCCTCCAGCATGGCAGACAGCGCCAGCGCCATCACCTGCGGCTCATAACCATACGCGCCGCTCTGCTTGAGCGCTGTGCAGAGATCGATGAAGACCTGCTGGTAATAATTGTCGCGCGAACTGCTCAGCGCCTGATAGGTCGGCCGCGACTTGGCCTCGCCCCAAAAGGCCAGCCAGGCGGCGAGCTTGCGCTTGTTGCAGATCGAGCGGTCGAAATCGGCCCACACCAGTTGCTGCAGCTGCCGCGCCGGATCGTCGCCTGCCTTCTGCAGGGAGGCGCGCCAATGCGCCGAATACTCGTCATACATGTGCTGCAGCGTCGCGATCAGCAGCTTTTCCTTGCTCTCGAAATGGAAGTTGACGATGCCACGCGACAGGCCCGCGCCATCGGCGACATCGGCCATCGTCGTCTCGGCATAGCCGCGCTTGGCCAGGGAATCGATCGTCGCCTCGATCAGCTGCAGCTGACGGACCTCCTTCGAAGCCTTGCGGCCGCGCTTTTCGGCATCGCCCTTTTGCGCCGTTTCGGCGGGAATGTCCCTGGCCTCGGAAATCTTCATGGGTGTGACGGTCTCCAGCATTGCCGGCTATCCAACCGGCCTCCAACCGCGCAGATGAGTGGGACGGTGCTCGCCACTGTCAAGCACCTTCTGCATGGCCTCCCAGGTCTTGATATTCTTGTCGACATAGGCCGCGCCGACCGCGGCCGCGGCTCGGGCGTAGAGCGGTCCCTTGAGCCGCGCCAGTTCGCCGCGCGCTACCTCGCGGTACCAGGGATTACGGTCGCGCACGGTGATGTCGGCAAAGCCGGCGTTACGCATCGCCTGCGCATAGCGCGCCGGCGAGGCCATGGAGAAGGACAGCCCTTCCGCGGCGACATACGCCTTCATCTCCGGTGACGGTTCGCCGTCATGCGAAATCATCCAGTTGGAAGCGGCAAAGACGCCGCCCGGTTTCAGCACGCGGAAGATTTCGGCGAACAAGGCGTCCTTGTCGGGCACATGCAGCAGCGCGTCCTTGGAAAAGACGACATCGAAGGAGCGATCGGCGAAGGGCAGCGGTCCGGGAGGCGCCTGGATGAAGTCAGCACGGTCCGAGAGCCCGTGCGCACCAGCCCGTCGTCTGGCTGCCTCGATCACCGGCTGCTCGACATCGAAGCCGGTGGCGTGGGCGGCGCCATGGCGCTCGACCAGATGCAGGGTGATGCCGCCGGCCCCACAGCCGATATCGAGGACCGTCTTGCCCCTCAGCGAAAGCCCTTCGACCACCCGGTCGACCTCTTCGGGTCCGCCCGGCGACAGATAGCCCTCGCCCCACAGCGCCTCGAGGAAGCGGATGGCGGTATCGTCATACTCGGCATCTGCCGTTTCGATCATCAGCCCTCGATCCCCAATCGACGAATGCTCAGTTCGAACGCCGGCAAAGCCTAGCGCATGTCAGGGAAAACGCAACATCATTTGTTGAACATTCATTCAGAATGGCTGGACAGAATGGCCGACACCGTGCCAAATTCCCCACATTCGGGAACAGATCACGCAAAAATGAACAGCGGGTCGCACAGAGCAATTCCAGGAAAAGTGTGAGCGGTTTTCCCGGGAAATCGCACAGCGCTTTCTCTTGGGAGTTGCTTGGAAACAAAGAGACTGGGCCACAATGAAAGCTTGGGACGCGATCATCATCGGCGGCGGACATAACGGCCTGGTCAATGCCTGCTATCTGCAGCGCGCCGGGCTCGACGTGCTGGTAGTTGAGAAGAACGACTGGGTCGGGGGCGCAGCCACCAGCCGCGAGCTGACACCGGGTTTCCTCTACTCCAACTGCTCCTATGTCTGCTCGCTGTTCCGCCCGGAAATCATGCGCGACCTCGAACTGCCGCGCTTTGGCCTGCAGGTCATTTCCTATGAGGGCGGCGCGGTGTTCACTCGCGACGGCGACTATCTCGCCAACTACCGCGACCATGATGCGCACCGGCGCGAATTCGCCCGCTTCTCCAGGCGCGATGCCGAAGCCTATGACCGCTACGCCCGCGACGTGACGCGGCAGTGCCGCTTCATCCAGCCGCTATTGATGCGCACCGCGCCCGACCCGACCAGCCTCAAGCCGCGCGACCTTGGCGAGCTTCTCTATCTCGGCAAGAAATTCGCCGGCCTGTCGGCGGAAGAAATGGCACTGACATTGCGCTTCTGGACCATGTCGATCTCGGAATTCCTCGACGAATATTTCGAGACCGACGTCATCAAGGCTAACTTCGCTTTGTCCGGCATCATCGGCACCGCGCTCGGACCGATGTCGCCCGGCACGGCTTACGTGCTGCTGCACCATTATATGGGCGAGGTCGACGGCTCGGTCGGCGCATGGGGCTATGCACGCGGCGGCATGGGCGCGGTCACCAAGGCGCTGGCCGCGTCGTTCAAAGCCTCGGGCGGCACCATCCGCACCGGCGCCGAGGTCGACCATGTGCTGGTGACCAGAGGCAAGGCCAAGGGCGTGGTGCTGGCCGGCGGCGAGGAGATCTACGGCAAACTCGTCGTCTCCAACGCCGACGTCAAACGCACCTTCCTGAAGCTGGTCGAGGAAAAGGAACTGCCCGACATTTTCCTGCGCCGGGTGAAGAACTTCAAGATCCGCGGCTCCTCCGGCAAGGTCAACATCGCGCTCGATTCGCTGCCGGAATTCCCGGCACTGCCGAAGGACTCGCCGGTCTATCGCGGCGACATGCATTTTACCGATTCGATGGAGCGCATGGAGCGCGCCTATGATGACTGGAAGGCCGGGCGCTGGTCGGCCGATCCTTTCCTCGACATGGTCATCCCGACCACGCTCGACCCGACCATGGCGCCGCCCGGCAAGCACTTCATGAGTTGCTTCGTGCAATACGCGCCGCCCAAGGTGAATGGCCGCGAATGGACCGATGCCGACCGCGACGGTTTCGCCGAAAGCGTGATTACGCAAATCGCCGAGTACTCGCCGGGCTTCCGCGACCGCATCGTCCATATGGAAGTGCGCACACCGCGCGAGATCGAGGCCGAGGTCGGCCTGACCGAAGGCAATATTTTCCAGGGCGAGCTGACCTTCGACCAGTTGCTGTTCAACCGTCCGGTGCCGGGCTATGCGCAGTACCGCTCGCCGGTCGGCGGGCTCTATATGTGCGGTTCCTCGACCCACCCCGGCGGCGGTGTCATGGGTCCGCCCGGCCGCAATGCCGCCGCCGAGATCCTGCGCGATCTCGCCAAATCCACCTCGCACATGAGCCCTGCCCATGACGTCATTTGATGCAATCGTCGTCGGCGGCGGCCACAACGGCCTCGTCGCTGCCGCCACGCTGGCCAAAGCCGGCCGCAAGGTGCTGGTGCTGGAAGCGGGCAGCGAAGTTGGCGGCGCCGCGCGCACCGAGGAATTCGCCCCGGGCTTTCGCGTCTCGTCGATCGCTCACGTGCTGAACCGGCTGCATCCCGATGTGGTGAAGACGCTGGACCTGGAAAAGCATGGGCTAAAAGTAGCCCGCGCCGACTTCCTGCCTTCGGTAGCGCTGTCGAAAGACGGCCCATCACTTATGCTGCATGGTGCCTATGGCGAGGTTCTGACCGGCGCCAGCTCTTCGGAACAGTCGGCCTGGAAGGAATTGCGTGCGCAATTGCTGCGCTATGCCGGCATCCTGAAGCCCTTCCTCTCCCGCCGGGCGCCCGATCTCGCCGGCATGTCGCTGTTGGAGACCGCGGCCCTCGGCCAGACCGCGCTGGCGCTGAAGAAGCTCGGCAAGGAAGACATGCGCGACTTCCTGCGCGTGCTGTTGATGAACGTCGCCGACCTGCTCGACGAACAGCTTGAAGATATCAGGCTGAAGGGCCTGCTCGCCTTCGACGCGACGCTCGGCAGCCATCTCGGCCCGCGCTCACCGACCTCGCTGCTGGGTCTCTACTATCGCCTGGCTGGCGAGACCGGCGGAGCATCTGGCGCTCAAATGCTGCCGAAGGGCGGCATGGGCGCCGTCGTCGCCGCCGTCCGCGCCGCGGCGGAAAAGGCCGGCGTCACCATCCGCACATCGGTTACCGCAGCAAAAATCATCGTCGAGAAAGGCCGCGCCGTCGGCGTCGCGCTCGACACGGGCGAGGAGTTGCGCGCCAGGACTGTCGTCTCGGCCATCAATCCGGCGACCACCTTTCTCGAACTCGTCGGCCCGCGCGAGATCGACACCGGCTTCCTGCGCAAGGTGAAAAACATCCGCATGAAGGGCGATGCCGCCAAGCTTCATCTGGCGCTCGACCGGCCGCCGCAATTCACCGGCGCCGATGCCGCGGCTCACAAGGGCCGGCTTGTCATCGCGCCCTCGCTCGATGATGTCGAGCGCGCCTTCAACCCATGCAAGTATGGCGAATTCTCACCCGAGCCGGTGATGGAGATCACACTGCCCAGCCTTGCCGATCCGACGCTTGCACCCGACGGCGCCTGCGTGCTTTCGGCCGTGGTGCAATATGCGCCCTATGCGCTGAAGCAGGGCTGGGATGCAGGCAGGCCTGAATTCCTCAAGGCGATCATGGCCCAGCTCGAGGCCTATGCGCCCGGCATCGGCAAGAGCGTCGTCCATGCCGAGCTTCTGACGCCGGCCGATATCGAGACGCGCTACCGCATGCCCGGCGGCCACTGGCACCATGGAGAATTGCAGGCCGACCAGATGCTGATCTCGCGGCCCGTCTCCGGCTGGTCGGGCTACGACACGCCGCTCGAAGGCCTGTTCATGGCCGGCGCCGGCTCACATCCCGGTGGCGGTGTCTCCGGCGCGCCCGGCTTGAACGCCGCGCGACGCATCATTGCGATGAAGGGATAGGCCATGACCCAGGCAACCAGGAAGAAGCCCGTTGCAAAGACGCCCGATGTGGCCGTTTCCACTCGCATCGCCGCGCAATCACATTTCCGCACGCTGCGCCTCGGCACGCCGTTCCAGCCGCGTCTCGACGCGCTGGCCAAAACCCAGGATTGGTACAATTGGGCCGGCTACCGCGCGCCGCATTCGCTGTGGGACGAGGAGCTGGAATATTTCGCCATTCGCAGCCAAGCGGCTTTGTTCGACATCTCACCGATGACCAAATACCGGATCGAGGGGCCGGATGCCGAGGCCTTCCTCGATCGTGTCACGCTGCGCGATGTCACCAAGCTCAGGCCCGGCCGCGTCCATTACACGGCGTGGTGCGACGACGAAGGTTTTGTCCTCGACGACGGCACGCTGTTCAGGCTCTCACCGATACGCTTTCGGCTGTGCTCACAGGAACGGCATCTGCCGTGGCTGCTCGACAGTGCCATCGGATTCGATGTGACGGTCGAGGAAGAAACCGAGGCCGTCGCAGGGCTCGCCTTGCAAGGGCCAACCTCCTTCGCCGTGCTGCGCGATGCCGGCTTCGCCGGCGTCGACAATCTCAAGATCTTCGACCTAGGCGAGTTCGCCCATGATGGCGGCACTGTCACCATCTCGCGCACCGGCTTCACCGGCGACCTCGGCTATGAACTCTTCGTGCCGGCCGACAAGGCGCTGAGCCTGTGGGACCGGCTGATGACGGCGGGCGAGCTGCGCGGCATCCGCGCCATCGGCTACACCGCACTCAATCGTGCCCGGCTCGAGGCCGGGCTGATCGTCGCCAATGCCGACTTCACCACCGCCGAACATGCCATCCGCACCGACCGCTTGCGCAGGCCCGACGAGATCGGCCTCGGTTTCATGGTCGATCCGGAAAAAGGCCATTTCAACGGCCGCCGCGCCATTCTCGAAGCGCGTGCCAAACGCAAGCTGCGCCAAGTGCTGGTTGGGCTGGAGATCGAAGGCAACATCCCGGCCGAACACGCCATCGTCTACTACAAGAAAAGCCAGGAGATCGGCCTGGTCAGCGCCGCCATGTGGTCGCCAATGGCCAAGCGCAACATCGCCATCGCCTCGCTGGCGCGGCCCTATGGTGATACTGTCGTGGAAGACCTCTGGGTGGAGATCTACGCCATGCGCGAGCTGCAGTACCAGAAGCTGATGAAGCGGGCCAAGGTGGTGGCGCGGCCCTTCATCAAACTCGACCGCCGCACCGCCAATCCGCCGGCGGATTTCTGACCATGGCCGACGAAGCGCAGCTGGAGGTCGCCGAGCAGTGGGAGCTGGTCAACACGCCGCTCGGCGAGAAATGGTCCGGCCGCACGCGCTATGCCGCCGCCATGTTCTTCTACAAGCGCGACGAGATGAGTGCCGAGACACTCGAAGTCTACCGCATCTGTGCACGGCTCGATTCAGAGAACCCGCTGCCGATCATCCGCGACCGCGGCGTCGGCAAGGACTGGCTGAAAAGGATGGGTTTCGAGTAGCGCCTGCGCGTTATCCAATGGTTCTTTCGAGCATGCTCAACCAATTGCGGTAAGCGATCTTCTCGATCAGCGCCTGGCCGAAACCACGCGCGGCCAGCGCATCGATCAGTTTCGGCAGGCCGGCGACGTCGCCGATGACGGCCGGGATCATCGCGCCGTCGAAATCCGAACCGAGACCGACGCCGTCCTCGCCCAGCGCCTGCAGCAGGGAATCGACATGGCGCACCATGATGTCGAGGCTGGTGTCGGCATTCATGCGGCCGTCCTCGCGCAGGAAGCCGGTGGCGAAGTTCAGCCCCACCATGCCGCCGGACTCGCGTATGGCGCCGAGTTGCCAGTCGGTGAGATTGCGCGAATGGGTGCAGAGCGCATGCACGTTGGAGTGGGTGGCGACCAGCGGCGCGTCGCTGAGACCGGCGACATCGCGAAAACCCTTCTCGTTGAGATGCGAAAGATCGATCATGATCTTCAGTTCGTTGCACGCCTTGACCAGCGCCTTGCCGGCATCGGTCAGCCCTGGGCCGGTGTCCGGCGAGGATGGAAAGCGGAACGGCACGCCGTTGCCGAAGGCGTTCGGCCGGCTCCAGACGATGCCGAGCGAGCGCAGGCCGGCGGCATGCAGCACGTCGAGCATGGTGAGTTCAGGATCGATCGCCTCGACGCCTTCGATGTGGAACACCGCGGCGATCGTGCCTTTGGCCATGGCGTTGCGCACATCGCCGGCAGTGCGGCAGACGGCAAGCGCCCCGGCCCGTTCCAGCCGAAACAGGATCGAGGCCATGGCGATCGTCGAGTTGAGCGCATCGGCGCGCGGCACCTCCGGCGGCAGTGGCTCGCTGTCGCTCGGCGCCAAGGGCACGGCGCTGCGCCTGGCCTTCTCGACGGGCGGTGGGAAGATGGCGAACATGCCGCCGGCGAAGCCGCCCGCCTTGGCGCGCGGCACGTCGATATGACCGCCCGACTGGCCTTCGACGAACAGCTTTTCGACGTCCCTGTCCTTCGACTGATACAGCCTGAGCAGCGTATCATTGTGGCCGTCGAAGACGGGGACGAGGTCGGTTTCGGTCATCAGGGGATCATTCGGTTCGTTTGTCGGCACGGCGAGATATCATATCTAGGCAAGATATCCGGTCGCGGCAAATGACAAAGCCAGCCGGCAGCGGGGACTGCCCCTTTATCCCCCCGCTGCAGCCTATCGATGAGGGGCCTGCGCTTCCTACTGCTTCAGCACGTCAGCCCATTCCGCGTGGCGGCGGAACTGGGCGTTGGCGAACGGGCAAAGTGGGATGATCTTCTTGCCTGCCGCGCGGGCATCCTCCACAGCACGGGTGACGAGCCGAAGCCCGGCACCCTGGCCGCGAAACGCATCCGGCACTTCGGTGTGGTCGATGATGATCTGGTGTTCGCCGATCTTGGTGAAGGTCATCTCGGCCTCGGCGCCACCAGGTCCGCGCAGTACATAGCGCCCTTTCGAGCCGCGGTCTTCCAGTTCGATTTCAGGCAGTTGGTCGGGCATGTCTAAACTCCCTAGGCGACCCCGGCGAAAAGCCGCCGGGCTCCTTCGATTTCATTTGGCCGCACCTCGTGCCCGCCTTCGTGCCATTCCACTGTGACATCGGCACCGTCTGCACGCAAATAGGCCTCGAGCCGCGTCGTCAGGTTCGGCGGGCAGATCGGATCGCGCTTGCCGGCGGTTAGCAGCATGTGGCGACCGGCGAGGCTGCCGTTTACCTGCGGTTCGAACGGGATCAGCGGATGCATCAGCACCGTAGCGTCAAACAGCCCGGGCTCGGCGAACACCACGGACGCCAGTATGTTGGCGCCGTTGGAATAGCCGAGGCCAAGCACCGCCGAGGGTTTCGCCGCTTCGACATGTGCCTTGACGAATTCAGCCATCTTGCTCGTCCCCCGCGCCAGGTCGTCCATGTCGTAGACACCCTCGCCGGTGCGGCGAAAGAAGCGCGCCGCGCCATATTCGGACACATCGCCGCGCGGCGAGATGATGGTGGCCTGGGGCACGAGATCGCGCCCCGGCGACAGAAGCTGGCTCTCGTCACCGCCGGTGCCGTGAAAGACGAAAAGCATGGGGCCGCCCGGCGAACCGGGCAGCACTTTGTGGATGTAAGCGTCCTTGCTCATGGCCTTAGCCTTCCAGCTTCTGCAGATGCTGTTCGAGATAGGGCCGCAAATGCTGGTGCTGCGTCGGCAGCTTCAGCGCTTCTCCCAGATGCGCGGTGTCCTCATCCCTGTCGAAACCCGGCTCGTTGGTGGCGACTTCGAACAGAACGCCGCCCGGCGTGCGGAAATAGATCGCCCAGAAATAATCGCGGTCGATCACCGGCGTCACCCCATAGCCCGTATCCATCAGCGCCTTGCGCACTTCGAGCTGCTTGGCGCGGTTCTCGACGGCGAAGGCGACGTGATGCACCGAGCCGGCGCCGAGATCGGCGAAGGCCGCGGTCGGCAGCGATTCGATGTCGACGACATCGGCGCCATTGCCGTTCTTCACGGCGAGCCGCCGGACATTGCCTGATTTGTCGACTTCCTCGTAGCCCATGAATTTCAACAGTTCCTCAGTGGCGCCGCCGTCCTTCAGCCTGAGCGAAACCGAGTGAAAGCCACGGATCGCTTCGTCGGCCGGAACACCGCCTTTCGCCCAGGGCGCGCGGCTATCGGCCTTGTCCTCGACGAGCGCGAAACCGTCGCCGTCCGGGCCGGCAAAGCTGAGCCGCTTCTCACCAAAACTCTCCTCGCGGGAAACGCCGCTCACGCCTTCGTCGGCGAAGCGCTTTTCCCAATAGGCGAGTGTGCCTTCCGGCACGGAGTAGACCGTGGTGCCGACTTCGCCGACCCCGTGACGGCCCTTGCCGATGTTGGGAAACGGAAAATAGGTCATCACCGAACCGGGCGTGCCGGCCTCGTCGCCATAATAGAGGTGGTAGACGTCCGGCGCGTCGAAATTGACTGTCTTTTTGACCCGGCGCAGGCCGAGCTTGTGGGTGAAGAAATCATTGTTCTGGCGCGCATCCTTGGCCATCGAGGTGACGTGATGCAGGCCCTTGATCTGGTCGAGCATGTCTTGCTCCTTCCCTTGGTGTTTCGTGCGGCCCTTGCCGCTGTCCACGCCAATATGAGGACACGACCGACTGCGGCAAAGGCGGCAAACACAGAATGGACTGTGCTGTAAAAGTGAACAATCAAAAGAGATTTGTTCACCAATCGACTAATACGGGCGGTCTTGCGCCCTTGCCGGAAATCGGTTCCATGAGTTGCGTTCGACCATGCAGCGAAAGGTACCACGAGTGACAGGAAAAGCCCGGCGCCCGAATGTTCTCCTGATCACTTGCGATCAGTGGCGCGGTGATTGCCTGTCGGCTGCCGGCCATCCCGCGGTGAAGACGCCGAACGCCGACGCGCTGGCCGCCGAGGGCGTGCTGTTCAAGCGCCACTATGGCGGCGCCGCGCCCTGTTCGCCGGCGCGCGCCTGCCTCTACACCGGCCTCTATCAGATGAACAACCGCGTCTGCCGGAACGGCACGCCGCTCGACGCCCGTCATGGCAACATCGCCCAGCACGCGCGCAGCATAGGCTACGATCCGACGCTGTTCGGCTATACCGACGTGTCGCTCGATCCGCGCCTGCTGGCGCCCCGTGATCCAAGGCTGAAAAGCTATGAAGGCGTGCTGCCGGGATTCACGGCGCGCCAGCTGCTGCCCGAGCACCAGAAGCAGTGGCTGTCCTGGCTGAAGCTGCAAGGCATCGATGCCAGCGCCGGATTTCCGGACATCCACCGTCCCGTCGATGAGGAAAACGACGCCGACGCAGTGACCGAGGCGCCGCCAATCTATTCGAAAGACCATACGCCGGCGGCTTTCCTTGTCGGTGAGTTCCGCCGCTGGCTTGGCGAGCAGGAGCAGGCCACGCCCTGGTTCGCGCATCTCTCCTTCATCAGCCCACATCCACCCTTCATCGTGCCGGAACCCTACAACACACAATACGATCCGGCCGACGGCCCGGCTTTTCACCGCGCGGAGAGCTGGCGGGCTGAAGCGCAAAGCCATCCCTATCTCGCCTATGATCTCAGCCGGCAGAAACGCGCGAAGTTCCGCCCTGGCGCCGCGGGCAAAGTGCACGACTGGAGCGAGGATGATTTCCGCCGCATCCGGGCGATTTATTACGGCATGATCTCGGAGGTCGACGCACAGCTTGGCTTGATATGGCAGGCGCTCAAGGCTTTGGGTTCATGGGATGACACCATCATTGCTCTCACCTCGGACCATGCCGAGATGATGGGCGACCATTTCATGCTGGGCAAGGGCGGCTACTTCGACGGCAGCTACCACATCCCGCTGATCATTCGCGACCCGCGACATGGCAAGGCGGCTGGCAGCACGGTCGATCGCTTCACCGAGGCGGTAGACATCTTCCCCACGCTTATAGACCTGCTTGGCGAGGCGCCCGAACCGCATCTCGACGGATGGTCACTCAAACCGTTCCTGAGCGGTGGAACCCCCGCCATCTGGCGTGACGCCGCGCATTGGGAGTTCGACTTCCGCTCGATCGCGGATGGCGAAGCCGAAACGCATTTCGGCATTGCCTCGCGCCAGTGCAACCTGGCTGTCATCCGCACCAAGAAATTCAAATACGTGCATTTTGGCGGCGGCTTGCCACCCTTGCTTTTCAACGTCGAGACCGACCCTGGCGAACTGACCAACCTCGCCACCAGCGCCGCGCATCTGTCCACCCGTCTGGAATTCGCCGAGCGGCTTCTCGCCTGGCGGGCCGAACATCTCGACCAGTCGCTGGCGCTGGCGGAGCTGACGGAAAATGGCGTGGCGGGACATGTGAGCAAGGCAGCACGGGAATAGGGCAGTAAGGCAGTATGTTTGGATACATCGGCACCGACGCCGCACCCTACTGCCCTACTGCCCTACTGCCCTACTGCCCTACTTCACAATCATCCGCTGCTGATCGCGCTTCTCGGCATAGCTGCCCTTGTCATAGGCAGGCTGCGCCTCGAGCTGTTCCTTCGTGAAGGTGGTGTAGAGATATTTCTTGCCGTTCTTGTCGGTCATGAATTTGAGATTATCCAGGCCGACCGCCACTTCCTTCTCGCCGATGCCGAGGAAGCCGCCGACATTGACGATCACCGCATCGGTCTTCTTGTCGGGCGTCAGCACGACATCGCCGATCTCCCCGACCTTGGCGTCATTGGCGCCATAGACAGTCGCGCCCTTCAGATCGTCACCCCTGATCTCACCGACTGGCATCTCGGTCAGCGTCGACTTGTCGATGGCCGCGGTCTGTGTCTGGTCGGGAGCGGTGGCATCGGGGGTCGTAGCAGCAGGGGCCTCGGCTGTCTTATCCGCCGGTGCGACAGCAGGAGCGGCCGGAGCCGGCTCATTTGAAGCCGTCGTTGCCGGCAGCGGATCATAGGCCTTGCGGTTGAAATCCGGCTGCGCCTGCAGCTCTTCCTTGGTGGTCTGGGCTACCAGCCAGCGGTCGCCGTTCTTCTCGGCCCACTGCGCCTTGTTGAAGTCATAGGTGACATTCTTGGCGCCGAGGCCGAGGAAACCACCGACGCCGATGACCAGGGATTCCGCCTTGCCCTCTTTGCTCAGCACGATGTCGTTGACGCTGCCGATGTTCTGCGCGTCATCGCCGGTACCGTTGTAGACGGTCTCGCCAATGATGTTGGTGGCAAGGTTGCCATCAGCACGCTTCACCGGCTCGGCCGGAGCGGCGGCAGGAGCTTGTGCGGTATCCGTGGCCGAAGGCGCCGTGGGCGCTGCCGCATCCGTCGAAGCGGCGGGTGCCGGCGCGGGTCCATAGGTCTTGCTGTCGAATTCCGGATGCGCCGTCAGTTCGTCCTTCGTGGTCTGGGCAACCAGCCAGCGGTCGCCGTTCTTCTCGGCCCACTGCAGCTTGTCGTAGTCGAAGGCGACATTCTTCGCCCCGACGCCCAGAAAGCCACCGACGCCAATGACGACGGATTTCGCCATGCCGTCCTTGTCGAAGACGACATCGCTGACCTTGCCGATGTTCTCAGCATCATCGCCGGTACCGTTATAGACGGATTCGCCGATGATGTTGGTGACGATGCTGCCTTCGGCGCGTGGCACTGGAGCGACTGCGGCAGGCGCCTGAACGGCAGGAGCGTCGGCGGGAGCCGGGGTCGTCGCGGTCTGCGCAAAGGCGCCCGTCGCGATCAGCGTTGCGAGTGCGGTCGTGGCTAAAAGGGTGCGTATCATGATAGTCTCTCCTGGTGCGTGATTTCATGCACGCCGCGCCCGATTGAACCGTCGCTGGGAAGACCGGGCGCGGCATCTCTACGGGTTCACAACGTCGTGACCATGCCGTTGTTCCGACAAAACTGGCGTGGATTTCGCGTTGGAAAAACACGCAGCAGTTGCGACGGCGGCTGGTGAACCCGCGTTGAATTGCACCGTTTGCCAACGGAACCTTTCCCGCATCGGCACGTTTCAGCCTGCGGCTGGGTTCGTCCCGGCTCGTTTGTGACTGACATAACGGAGCGGGGCATGAAATTTGCTGCGGTGCTGAACCGGGATGGCGGCACCTTGCGCACCACCGACCTCGCCGCCTTCTCCGACAGGATGCGTCAGACGCTGGAAGCCGCAGGCCATTCCTTGAGCATTGATGTGGTTGCCGGCAAGGATGTGGTGGAAGGTCTTGACAGTGCCGCTTCGCGCCGTGCCGTCGATGTCGTGCTGGCCGCTGGCGGTGACGGAACCATTTCAGCGGCGGCCGCAAGGCTGATGGGCAAGAAAAAGGCGCTTGCCATCCTGCCGGCCGGCACCATGAACCTGTTCGCGCGTGGCCTCGGCATTCCGCAGTCGCTCGATGCCGCGCTGAAATCCTTAGCTGACGGTGGGATCATCGCCGTCGACATGGCCACCGCCAACGGCCGGCCCTTCGTTCATCAATTCTCGGTCGGCATGCATGCCAAGATGGTGCAGTTGCGCCAAGGAATGGAATTCGGCTCGCGCCTGGGCAAGATCGGAGCTTCGGCCAAGGCGGCGTGGGCGACGATCAAGAATCCGCCAGCGATGAACGTCACGCTCACCATCGGCAAGGCTGAGATGACGGCGCGCATCTCAGGCATCGGCGTCACCAACAATCTGTTCGGTGAAGGCCATTTGCCTTATGCGGACAACCCATCGGGTGGCGTGCTCGGCATCTATGTCACGGTGGCGCAGCAGCGCGCTGAGCTGGTGAAATTCCTCTTCAATGTGGCGCGCGGCAAATGGCGCGACAACGAACATGTCGAAATCCATCAGGCCGATCGCACCGTCCTGAAAATCCATTCCGGCAGCAGAAAGTTCCGCGCCGTCATGGATGGCGAACTGGTCAGGCTCGAGCGTGAGACGACGATCGAAATCCGGCCCGGCGCGCTGAATGTTCTGGTGCCGACCAGCATTGCCGAGGCAAAGGCCGCCTGATGCAATCTCGAACGATGACGGCCGAAGATCTAGCCGCTCGGCGCGCTTCCCTGCTGCGTCGCTGGTGTCTTGGTCGCCTCACCGTAGATTTCGGCGATGCCCCAGGCAGCAAGGGCGAGAAGCAGCGCGGCGATCAGGATGCGCAGGCCGTGCCAGCCCCACCGCCCCTGCCGCGCTTTGTCCTGAGGAATGATCTTGGCCATGGCCGGTCCTTGTCTCGCTCCGCGTCCGTGGGCGCGTTCGGCAAATCACGGTCGGGTAACGGTTCCTCGCTAGGATGGTTCCGGGAATGCCACCTTGTCGTGGGCCGATGGATCGGCAAGACGGCGAAGACCGGCATGGGCATTTGGGGATTGGGGTGAACAGCAAGGTGGAAATAGGGGCGAGCCTGCCGGCCGAGGTAGCGCTTGCGGTCAATGCCGAAGACCGGCTGGCCGTGCTGCATGGGCTCGATATTCTGGATACGGCGGCCGACCCGGATTTCGACCGCATCAGCAGCCTTGCCGCGGCGGTAATGCAGGCGCCGATCGCCCTGGTCACGCTGGTCGATCTCGAGCGGCAATGGTTCAAGTCGTGCTTTGGTCTCGACCAGACCGAGACCGCGACCGACATTTCCTTCTGTGCCCATGCCATCGCCGCCGGCGACGATCCCATGGTGGTGACGGACGCGACGACGGACCCGCGCTTCAAAGCCAACCCGCTGGTCACCGGCAAGCATCATGTGCGCTTCTATGCCGGCGCGCCGATGGTGGTGGCAGGAGCCAGGATCGGCACGCTGTGCGTGCTCGACCGCAAGCCGCACGCCTTTCCATCGCAGGTCAAGCTCGACCAGTTGAAGACGCTGGCCGGCCTCGCCGCCAGCCTGTTCACCTTGAAGGACGCGACCCGCAACGGCGCCATCGCCGAGGCCGCCCTGGCGCGCGAGGAGAAGCGGCGCGCCATCGCGCTCGACGCGGCCTCGCTTGCCAGCTGGGCGTGGGATATCCGCACCGACATGATCGAATGCGATGTCCGGCTGTCGGAACTGTTCAACCTGCCGCGCTCGACCCGTCTGCGGGCGCGCGACATCCTGACCGCCATCGATCCGCGCGACGTCTACCAGACCGAAACCCGCTTTCGCGATGCCCTGTCCGGCAGCGATGACTATTTCGGCGAATACCGGGTGAAAGGCTTTCATCCGCCGCGCTGGGTGGCGACGCGCGGCCGCGTCATCGAGCGCGACGGCGATGGCAAGCCGACGCTGATCTTCGGCGTCAACTACGACATCTCCGAACGCAAGCTCGGCGACGAGCGGCAACGGCTTTTGCTGCGCGAACTCAACCACCGTGTCAAGAACACGCTGGCGACCGTCCAGGCGCTGGCGACGCAGACCGTGCGTCATGCCCGCCAGCCGAGCGAATTCCTCGAGGCCTTCGGCGCCCGGCTTCAGGCGCTGGGCATCGCCCACAATCTCTTGTCCGACCGCGAGTGGCGCGGCATCGGCATCCGCGAACTCGTGCAGATCGAGATCAGGCCTTTTGACACCGCCGACCAGCCGCGCATCACCATCTCCGGCGCCGACCTCTTGCTGTCTCCCGATCAGGCCGTCGGCCTGGGACTTATCCTGCACGAACTGGCCAGCAACGCGCTGCAATATGGATCGCTGTCGATTGCATCGGGCAAGGTCGACGTCGGCTGGAAGACACAAGGCAGGAAGGGCCACCGGCGCCTGGTGCTGACCTGGCGCGAAAGCGGCGGACCGGCAGTTGCCCCGCCGCAGCGCCACGGCTTCGGCTCGATCCTCATCCGCCGCAGCCTGGCCAAGGTCATTTCAAGCGAAGTGACGCATGAATTCCGGCCGGAAGGCGTCTTCGCCGAAATATCGATGCCGCTGGAAGATCTGTCCAAGTGACGGGACCATAATCCCGGGCGCCGGTGTTACTTCCCCTCCCCGCCATCCGGATCGTCGGGCTTCACATTCTCGCGGTAGATGGCATAGGCGGCGAGCGCCACGGCCGGGCCTAGAATGACGCCGAGACCGCCTTTTCCCTTGAGCAAAGCCGGCAACACGGCGAGTGCGGCCGTGATGCCGATCGCCTTCATGTCGGCGCTGCGCCGCCTTGCCTCGCGGCGGGCGCGGGCGCCGGACATCAAGCGATGGATCAGCAGCACGAGCCCTGCGATCACCAGGAAGCCGACACCGAAACCAAGTGCTGTCGCGAACGATCCATAGCGGGCCGCGGCCCAGATATAAGCTGCCCCGACCAGGAAGCCGAGGCCGCAAAATGCCGCCAGAGCGGCAATCGCATAGACGATGGCCGCCATGCGCGCGCGACGTATGGCGGCCACGGTTTCACCCGAGGCGAAACCCGAGAGCAGGGATGCCAGCAGACTCATCTGATGCGGAACTAGCGACGCGCGAGCAGCGCGAAGAGGAAGCCGACGCCAGCGGCGATCGCCAGCGACGTCACCGGCTTTTCGCGGACATTTGCCAGCAACTGCGCCTCGATGTCCTTGGCGCTGCCGCGAAGGCTGTCGAACGCAGCCTCGCCCTGAGCGCGCAGCTGCTCAACGCCCTCGGTGGCCGCGCGGCGGGCGGTGCCATAGCCATGTTCACCAGTCTTGGCCAACTGCTTGGTGAGCTTGTCGATATCGGCCTTCAACTGACGGATATCGGCTTCGAGGTCCGAATTTGCCCGCGCCTCGTTGGCGGTCTTCCCTGCGGCGGTTGCCATTGCTTAACTCCTTGTGATTGCTCGATTTCAAACGCGCCTTGCGCCTCAAGGTTCCGGCATCGGGACAAACTAGAGCAACTCCAGGAAAAGTGTGAAACGGTTTTCCGTCCGGAGTTACGTCAAAAAAGATAGAGCAGTTCGCTGTTTCTGTGAAACAGTGACCTGCTCTAGCCGAAAACATGCGCGTGCGCACCAATCGGTAATCCATGGCGAGAGGTGCGTCTTCAGATCAAGGGGCGACGCCCCTCGCCCAGCCCTTCCCAGCCGGCGAGCTGCTTGAGCCCTTCGGAATCGACGACCTCGCAACCACCATCGCGCCAGAGGATCAGCTTGCGATCCATCAGTTTGCGGATCGTCTTGTTGGTGTGAACCAGCGACAGGCCAAGCGTATCGGCGATGTGCTGCTGCGTGATCGGGATCTGAATGGATCGCTTGCCGTTCAGTCCGACGACTTTGGCACGGCTGCCGATGAAGGCGATAAGATAGGCGGCGCGTTCGATCGCGCTGCGGCGGCCGACGCTGAGCAGGTTCTCGTCCAGCATGCGTTCTTCGCGTGACGCGATCCAGGTGATATCGTAGCCGAGGCTGGGATGGTTGCGGTAGAGTTCGTGCAGATTGTCGCGCTCGAAGACGCACAGCAGCATCGGCGACAGGGCCTCGACGGAATGCTGCATTTCCCCCATGACACTGCCTTGCAGGCCGATGAGATCGCCGGGCATGAGGTAGTTGAGGATTTGTCGGCGGCCGTCCGGCAACAGCTTGTAGCGGAACGCCCAGCCGGACAGCACCGTGTAGAGATGGGCGCTGTGGCTCCCTTCCACGAGGACCGTGGCGCCCTTGTCGACCGCCAGTTCCCCGGTCTTGAACTTACTGATGAAGGCGAGTTCCTGTTTTTCGAACTCCCGAAAGACCGGCAAGGGCCGCAACGGGCAATTCTCGCAGGGATACTGTCGGCTGGATAAAGCGCGCCCGTTCTGCCCTGGCATTTCGACCCCTCTTCGAAAGCCTGCCGGTCAGCAGGCATCTTTAAACGTTTTGCCGGGATCGGAGTTCCGGGGTAGAAGGCATGTCTTTTTTAAATGACAACACTCGCAATAGCGATCATGACTCCCGGCGTTTCAAGGAGCCTTCAACTGTGCCCACATTGCTTGACGGATTGCGGATTCTTGTCCTGGAGGACGAATTCCTCATCGCCATGGATGTCGAGCAGCTTTGCCGCGACCATGGCGCCCAGGAGGTGGTGATCGCCCGCGACCTTGCCGAGATCGATGGCCGAAAGGTCGCAACACAATTCGACGCGGCCATCGTCGATCTGATGCTGGGCGGCACCTCGACGCTCGAATTCGCCGCCGGTCTGCGTGAGACAGGCGTCCCTTTCGTGTTTGCCTCCGGCTATTCGGACGCGGACGAGATCAAGGCATCCTTTCCGGGGGTAAGGCTGGTCAGCAAACCGTACTCAGGCGAGGATCTCGTCGAAGCGGTGGCGCTGGCCTATGGACGCGGCTCTCCCGGGTGAGATCGATGCGGCCGCATCGGCTCTTTAGACCTCACGTCAATGCCCCGCCGTCCCCGTAACCTGAGCCGAGATCGCATCGGGACCGTATTCGTCCTCGCCCGAAATCTTCAGGATTTCCTGCAGGCGCGTGCGGGCCCTGCTGACGCGGCTCTTGATCGTTCCGACCGCGCAACCGCAGATTTCGGCGGCTTCCTCATAGGAGAAGCCCGATGCGCCGATGAGGATGATGGCCTCGCGCTGGTCCTCCGGCAATTGCTCGAGAGCGCCACGAAAATCCTTGAGGTCGAGTTGGCCGTGCTGGGCCGGATGCACGGCAAGCCTGGCCGTCATGATGCCGTCGCTGTCCTGCACCTCGCGGCCGCGTTTGCGCATCTGCGAATAGAATTCATTGCGCAGGATGGTGAAAAGCCATGCCTTGAGGTTGGTGCCGGGCTGGAAGCTCTCATGCTTGTCCCAGGCCTTGACCAGCGTTTCCTGGACGAGGTCGTCGGCCTTGTCGGCATTCTGCGTCAGCGACACGGCAAAGGCCCGCAAGCTCGGGATTGCCCCAAGCAGATCGGTCTTGAAGCCTTGGGAGACCGCTGCCATGCCTCAGTCCTTTTTCTGTGCGGGTTCGGCCTGTTCCAGCTGGCTGAGCAACTGGGCAAAGCGATCCGGCACATCGTCGGAGACCAGCTCGTCATAATATTGTTTGAGTTTGCGACCGATTTCGGAGTTCGGCCCGAGCGGATCGCCGGCACCGTTCCGGCGCCTGCCCACGGCGCCAGCCAAAATATCTTTCGTCATGTCCTTCATTTCGCCCTTATATTCCCAGCACTCAGGCCGCTCATATTCAACTCAACACAAGGCCAGCGGCACCCTCGTCTGGTTGCCCATCCCAACGCCAAAACGCCGCTCCCGCCTATTTGTTCCATAGCGGCCGGAACTTTTTCGGAGAATCCGCGTTGTATTAGCGGGGCTTGCAATCAGCTTGACCTGCAATCCGTGCAATCACGTCATTCTGAGGGAGACGTCTTATCATGAGTTTATCCGCCACCATCGCACCGCACCTGCCGTTCCTGCGCCGCTTCTCGCGTGCCGTCTCGGGATCGCAAGAGAGCGGCGACGCGCTGGTCGCTGCGATGCTTGAGGCCATCATCGCCGACGTCGACATCTTCCCCGAGGCATCGAGCGACCGTATCGCGCTCTATAAGGTTTTCGCCAAACTCTTCACCTCGGTGGCCATCCGCGTGCCACAGGAGCAGGCCCAATCGGCATGGGAGCAGCGCGCCGCCGCCAATCTCAATGCGATCGCGCCCCTGCCGCGCCAGGCCTTCCTGCTGGTTGCCGTCGAAGGCTTCAGCGAGGACGAGGCAGCCGAGATCCTCGACGTCGGCGACGAGCAGTTCTCCGAGCTGCTTGCCCAGGCAAGCAATGAAATTTCCCGCCAGGTGGCGACCGACGTGCTCATCATCGAGGACGAACCGCTGATCGCCATGGACATAGAGGAGATGGTCGAGAGCCTCGGCCACCGTGTCGTTGGAACGGCGCGCACGCACGCCGAAGCGGTGACGATGTTCGGCAAGACACGGCCGAAGATGGTGCTCGCCGATATCCAGCTCGCCGACGGCAGTTCAGGCATCGAGGCGGTCAACGAGATCCTGTCGTCAACCTCCGTGCCGGTGATCTTCATCACCGCCTTCCCCGAGCGCCTGCTGACCGGCGAGCGCCCCGAACCGGCCTTCCTGGTGACCAAGCCGTTCAATCCCGACATGGTCAAGGCGCTGATCAGCCAGGCGCTGTTCTTCGACCGCCAAGCGAAGGCCGCTGCATAGGACCGCTTCTTTTCCGGCAGGAATACCCGACATCAAAGGCCGTTCGATGCGATGCATCGGGCGGCCTTTTTCGCAACCCGATCCATCAACGGAGAATTTCGAGAGCTCCACTGCGAACCATTTGCAAGCGCCGTCTTTTTCAGCAAAGGGTGGAACAAACCACATCCACCCACGTTTTCCCTGCATCATTCGGAAGGAGATGAACCATGCTTTACTGGGCGCTCGTATTTCTCGTCGTGGCGATCATAGCCGGCGCGCTTGGTTTCGGCGGCATCGCCGGCACATCTGCCGGTATCGCGCAGATATTGTTCTTCATCTTTCTCGCCTTCCTGGTCATTTCGCTGCTGGCCGGCCTGTTCAAACGGGCGTGAGGGCGAACACCTATCCGAGCGAACACTGGAAGCCGCACCCCTCAAACGGTTTCCAGCCACCGCCGGACGGAGCCCTTCAAAAGGCACCGTCCGGCGGACCGTTTTAGGGGACAGGTTTCCCGGAAATTTCATTTGGGAACCCATTCCACAGTGAGCCGTTCAGCCTGAGTTGGGTGGACAGATCGACCGATGCGCTCCAGGACTGCAGATAGAACGGAAGGCGCACGGAGCGACGAAGTCATCGCCCTGCATCCGGCAGAAAGTGGCATGCAGCTTGGCCGGGCTCTTCTCCACGCACTGCACAATGCCGGCATTTCCGTTCTCTATCAGGATCGCGAGATGAAAACCGTATGGGCTCGCAACATGCGCGCGCCCTGGGCTTCGGACAATTCCGACAGCAATGGCATTTTGCCGATGGCGCAGGCCGATCGCATCAGCGCCGCCAAGCGCGATGTGGTCGCGACCGGCAATCCAGAGCGGCTCGAGATCAGTGTTCCGGTCGAGAACGGCGTCCGCTGGTTTCAGGTTTGGGTCGATGCCGACCGGGGCGACGCCGGTGACGTGCAAGGTGTCGTCACCACCATGGTCGAGACAACCGAGCAGAAGCGGCGCGAACAGACACTGACAACACTGCTGCGCGAGGTCAGCCACCGCTCGAAGAACCTCCTGGCGATCATCCAGAGCATCGCGACCCAGACCGGTCGCTATTCCGATGGCATCGGCGACTTCCTGACGCGTTTTCGCGGTCGGCTGCAGTCGCTGGCCTCCTCCCAGGATCTGGTGACCTCCTCGAACTGGCGCGGTGCGGCCCTTCATGAACTGGTGACGAGCCAGGTCGGCCGCTACGGGACGAACACGTCGCACGGCCTTCGCTTCCGGGGCGCCAATCCCTATCTCAATCCCAATGCCGCACTGCATATCGGCCTGGCGATGCATGAGCTCGCCGTCAACTCGGTCAGCTACGGCGCCCTGTCCCGGCCGGATGGATTCGTCGAAGTGACCGCCAATCTCGACACCGCCGCCACTGGCGAGGTCGCCCTGTCGCTGACATGGGCCGAGACCATAGGAGCCAATGGCGGCCGGGGAAATCAAAAGCGTTTCGGCAGCGTCGCGCTGGAGCGGGTGGTGCCTACATCGCTCAGCGGAACCGCGAGCCTCGACATCGCGGACGGCCGCCTTGAATACCGCCTTGTCGTCCCGCACAGCAATTTCGAGACGCAGTGAGTGGCCCGCGGCAAGCAACGATCCTTAACCGGCTGTTCACCATAAGAGCCGATGCTGTTTTACCCAGATACCGCTGCAACCCCCGGGTTGCGGCACGGTGTGGGGAGGAATGCTTGACAGTCGCCGACATGAACAGACTGGAACAGGCCGCCCGTGTTTCGATGGGCGAATTTCAGGATCCCGAAGCATCCGCGGACCCGCTTTCCCCGCCGCATCACACCTTGCTTTGGGGCGTCGTCCTGGCGGCGGCCGCGACAATTCTCCTCATCGGGCTGTTCCAGCTGACCTGACCGAAATGCCCGCTGGCACCAGTGCCGCTGTTTAGCCCCTTGCAGCGCTGGCTGTATTCGCGTGTCCACCCCGACCGCTCAGGAACTTTTGGCCGATCTGGGCCGTTATTGTGGCGAGAGGACATGTCGCCATGGAACACATCGCTGCATTGTTGCTGGTCATCGGTTGCAGCAATTCGATGACGGAGTGCCACGAACTGCAGGTGCCAGTCAGCGTTTTCGAGACTGCCGACGCATGCACCGCCGAACGCCCCTTCGCCCTGGGCGACGTACAGGGACAGGCGCAGCATATTGTCGCCAAATGTCTCGCTGTCGATCCCGCGCTCGAGGATGACTATGATCAGATCGTCTGGAATGTGCGTCCCGATGGCAGCCTCGAAGCTTCGCTTGCCATTTCCAGCCTGGTCATGGCATCTAACGCAGTACGCCCAGAAAAAGACTCTCTTAGCCAACAATAAATTCGAGCAGCAAAGGCCGTCATTTCGTGCTAAATGGCTGTTGGAGCTTACCAAAGTGTGGACACAAAGTGAGGAGTGACTCTATGCGGAAGATGATTATTGCCATGGTTGCGGTGGCCGCTCTCAGCGGCTGCACGTCGACCGAGCAGGACGTCGTTGGCGGCGGCTTGATTGGCGCCGGTATCGGCGGCCTGGTCGGCGGCGGCAAGGGCGCGCTGATCGGTGCGGCTGTCGGTGCCGGTTCCGGTCTGCTGGTTCGCAAGCTGCAGAACGGCTATTGCCAGTATCGCGATCATCGCGGCCGGATTTACACGGCGCGCTGCAACTAATCCGGCGATAGTCGAAACTTCGATCCGGAGGCCGGCCCGCCGGCCTCCGGATTTTGCATGTATTGGCGTTTGATTGCCATCCGCCTGGCTGTTCGCCGTCAGACTGTCAGCGGGATCCGTATTTCCACCTTCAGACCATCGGCCTGAAAATCGCGCTTGATCGTGCCACGCAGCTCTCGCGTGACGTTGAGGTCGATCAGCTTGGTGCCGAATCCGGTCTCGGCTGGCGCCTCGACTTTTTTCTTCCCGGCCTCCCGCCAGTTCAGCGCCAGCGTCCGCTCGCGCCCACGCCCTTCCACCGACCAGTCCACCTTGAGCGCCCAGTCGCTCCTGAGCGAATTGGCGGAATTGCCGGCTTCGCCATATTTCAGCGCATTGGTTGCCAGCTCATGGAAGGTCAGGCCAAGCGCCTGCGTGGTGGTCTCGTCGAGCAGGACCTCCGGTCCCGACAACAACCCCTCAGGCAGGTCCTTGCCGAACACCTGGCCAAGCTCGATGCGCAGGAGATCGGCGAGATCGGCCTTCTGCCAGCGCGAGCGCGTCAGCATGTCCTGAGAGGCCGCCATTGCCTGCAGCCTGGCCGAGAAGGACGCCGAGAACTCGTTGACGTCGGTCGCCCGCGAAGCCGTCTGCCGCGCGATCGCTAGCACCCTGGTGATCGAATTCTTGATGCGATGCTTCATCTCCTGCAGCATCAGATCCTTTTCGAGTAGGCTTTTTTCGGTCGTCTCGTGCAGGCGCGATGCCGCCTCATAGGCCCGCTCCTGATAGCGCGCGACCAGCGCGATGGCGCCCGCCGCCAGCAGGCCGAACAGCCCCAGCATCACTGGGATGGCGCGCGACGACGGCTGCGAGAAGGCGCTGGTCGGCCTGAACAGTACCGTCCACGGGCGGCCGGCCACCGTGATCTTGCGGGTGACCAGCAGCCGATCGCCAAAGGCAGAGGCAGGCGGCGTCTCCGACCGGAACAACAGATTGTCGCTGTCCGCCGCCCCGTCATAGATCTCGGTGTTGACCGGCAGCAGCGGCGCGCGGCTGAGTGCGATCTGGAACAGGTCGCGGGCCCGGAAGGCCGCATAGAGAAAGCCCGCGGTCGAGGATCGCGACGCGTTGATGACCTCCGGCGCGGTCTCGACGTTGAGCCGCACGAAGACCAGGAAGCCGGGGAAGGTCTGCGTCGCCCCGGTGCCTTGTCCCAGCTGCACCAGCCCGCTCGCGTGCTGCTGATCATCGGCCATCGCCTTTTCGATCGCCGCGCGCCGAACCGGTTCGCTGAACATATCGTATCCGATACTGGCCTGGTTGGACGGATCCAGCGGCTCGAAGAGCATGATAGGTGCGCGCCAGGGCTGCGTCGTTTCCGGATAGACCGGATGACTGACGCCAAAATCGTGGAGGATGTCGCGCTCGACCGCCGCCTCGTCGCCCGTCTTGACGAGTCCGAGGAAGCCAATACCGCGCAGGCCGGCGAAATTGTTGTCGACATCCAGCGCGTTGAAGAACGCCTTGAACTCGTTCTGCGAGATGTCGCCATTGCGGGCGTCGAACAGCGCCTGCGTCGACCGCAGCAGCGACAAATGCAGGTCGATACGGCTCTCGATCCGGTTGAGCGCATCGTCGGCCGCCGCTTCGAACTTGATGCGGGAGGCCTCCTGCGTCGCGAAATAGGCGAACCCCGCCATGGTCATGCTGATCAGCGCAACGGCGATGAACGCGACAATCGGAAAAAGTTTCTTCAACGGATCATGCGGTCCATGAGCAATACCGGACCTTTATGGGCAAGTCGCCGGGCCAACACAATGGCAGGGCCAAGCCATCGCGATCACTGGCATATCACGTGAGCGGCAACCGGCCATGCCGATCAAGCCCATACCGGGCGACCGGCAGCCCTCAGGCGGCGATTCTCAGCGCGCCCGGCCCGGGAATGGCGCCTGGAGGGCACTTGCCCAGGATGATCATGCCGAGCACCTCGTCCTGGGTGACATCGGTGGTGCGCGCGGTGCCGACGACCTGGCCGTTCTTCATCACGCAGACCCGGTCCGCCAACTCGAACACATCATGAATGTCGTGGCTGATCAGGAAGATGCCGATACCGTCGGATTTGAGCTGCTTGACCAGTTCGCCGACCTGCGCGGTTTCCTGTGGACCAAGGGCGGCCGTCGGCTCGTCCATGATCAGGATGCGGGCGTTGAACAGGATTGCGCGCGCGATCGCCACCGATTGCCGCTGTCCGCCAGACAGCTTGATCACCGGCTCCTTGAAGCGCTGGAAGCGCGGATTGAGCCGGCCCATCACCTTGCGCGCCTCGGCCTCCATCGCAACGTCGTCGAGCGTGCCCCAGCCGGTCATCAGCTCGCGGCCGAGGAACAGATTGGCGGCAGCGTCGACATTGTCGGCCAGCGCGAGTGTTTGGTAGATCGTCTCGATACCGTATTTCTTGGCGTCGCGCGGATTGGCGATCGAAGCCTCCTCGCCATTGACGAAGATCTGGCCGCCGTCGCGCTTGTAGGCGCCGGACAGGATCTTGATCAGCGTCGACTTGCCGGCGCCGTTATGGCCGAGCAGCGCCACGACCTCGCCGGGGAAAAGATCGATCGAGGCATCGTCGACGGCGCGAATGCCGCCAAAGGCGATCGAGATGTTGCGCATGTCGATCAGCGGCGTGCCCATGGGGGCGGTTGCGGGAGCGGTTTTGTCGGTCATGATCGTTTTTCCCCCTAAACCCGCTTGCGATAGACGGTGTCGAGCCACACCGCGATGACCAGCACCGCGCCGACCACGATGCTCTGCAGCGGCGAGTCGATGCCGAGCAACACCATGCCCGACTGCAATGACTGCATCAGCAGCGCGCCCAGCATGGCGCCCAGCACCGTGCCGGCGCCGCCGGCGAGCGACGTGCCGCCGATCACAGCGGCGGCGATGACCAGAAGCTCGTCCAGCGTGCCCAGAGCATTGGTCGATGCGTTGAGCCGGGCCGACGAGATCGCCGCGCTGATGGCGGCCAGCACGCCCATGATCATGAACACCTTCATGGTTACCCAGCGTGTGTTGATACCGGCGAGTTCGGCCGCCTCCGGATTGCCGCCGATGGCAAAGACATAGCGGCCAAAACGCGTGCGCTTGGTGATGAAGGTCATGATGATGCCCACCGCCACCGCCATCAGCACCGGTATGGCAATGCCATGCGCGATGAACAGCCCGCCCTCGGGAACGGTAATGCCGTTCTGCTGGGCGTACTGGCGCACGATGCCGATCGGCCATGGATAGGAATTGGCGATCCAGACGGCGCCAAGGATAGCGGCGCAGGCAACCACGCCGAGCAAGGTCTCGGCCCAAACGGGACGCAAAGGAAAGTGGAACCGCTTGCGCTGCGACCTGCCGTTGAGCAGCATGAAGGCGACCGCCACGCAGGCGACCACACCGACGATCCAGCTGGCGGTGGCGCCGATCGAGCCGCGCGGTCCGCCGCCCATCAACTGAAAGGTTGTGTCGAGCGGCGCGACCGTGCGCCCGCTGGTGATCAACCACGCCATGCCGCGCCAGACCAGCAGGCCGCCCAGCGTCACGATGAAGGCCGGAACCTCCATATAGGCGATGATGAAGCCCTGGAATGCACCGATCAGGAGACCAAGCACCACGCCGGCCGTCAGCGCGATGATCCAGAGCCAGGGATTTCCAAGCTGGAAACCGATGACGCGGATGAGGAATTCAGCCTGCGCCACACCCATGATCATGCCGATCACGCCTTCGACGGATCCGACCGAGAGGTCGATGTTGCGCATGACGATGACCAGCACCATGCCGGTCGCCATGATCGCGACCGAAGAAGTCTGCACCGACAGGTTCCACAGATTGCGCGGCGTCAGGAAAAGCCCACCCGACAGGATGTGGATGCCGACCCAGATGACCAGCAGCGCACCGACCATGCCAAGCATGCGCGTGTCGAGTTCTGTAGCCTTGAGGAACCGTCCAACGGCGCTGAGTTCGGATGCACGCGCCTTGTCCGCCGCCGTGCTGCCGACCGGTTGATTAGAGGTCGTGTCGGTCATGCTATCCTCCCACCGGTTTACCGTCTGGCGCGGATGCCGGAACATGGATGCTATTTGCTTTCCGCAGTCATTTGAAGCGGGAAGCCCCTTGAGAAACGCCGCGGCTTATGGGCCGCGGCGTCGATATCGAACAGTATTGCGCCGTTTAGTTGCAGGCCGCGACGCTGCCGGCGGCGACGCCCGCGCAGACTTCGTCCTTCTTGATCCAGCCGGCGTCGATGACGACGTTGAGATTGTCCTTGGTGATGGCGACCGGGGTCAGGAACAGCGACTTGACGGTGTTGCCGCCAGGCGTCGTGAAGTCCTTGACACCGGCGATGTCGGTCATCTTCTTGCCGTCGGCCAGCTGCGAAGCGATCTCGGCGGCGTTCTTGCCGAGTTCGCGCGCGTCCTTCCACACCGACACGGTCTGGGTGCCGAGCGCGATGCGGTTCAGCGCGGCATGGTCGCCGTCCTGGCCCGACACCGGCACGGTGCCGGCGAGACCTTGCGCCGTCAACGCTGCGACGACGCCGCCGGCGGTACCGTCATTGGCCGCGACGACCGCGTCGACCTTGTTGTCGTTGGCGGTCAGGAACTGTTCCATGTTCTTCTGGGCGTTGGCGGGCAGCCAGCCGTCCGTATAGGCCTCACCGACATTCTTGATCTTGCCGCTGTCGATGGCCGCCTTGAGCACTTCCATCGAGCCCGAGAACAGGAAATCGGCGTTCGGATCGGCGCCCGAGCCCTTGATGAAGACATAATTGCCTTCCGGCTTGGCCTTGAACACCGCAGCAGCCTGCAAGCGGCCGACTTCCTTGTTGTCGAAGGTCAGGTAGAAGACGTCCTTATTCTCGATCAGGCGGTCATAGCCGACGACCGGAATGCCTTCGTCCAACGCCTTCTGCACGGCCGGGCCGATGGCCGAGGCGTCCTGCGCCAGGATGATCAACGAATTGGCGCCCTGCGAGATGAGGCTCTCGACATCGGTAAGCTGCTTGCCGGGATTGGACTGTGCGTCGGCGGAAATGTACTTGTCGCCGGCGGCCTCTATCGCCTTCTTCATCGCGGCCTCGTCAGTCTTCCAGCGCTCTTCCTGGAAGTTGGACCACGAAACGCCGATGACCTTGTCCTTCGCCTGCGCGACCGACGCAAGCGTCAGCGACATGGCGACACCCGCCAGGATGGCGGCTGTGAATCTCTTCATGATATTCCTCCCTGCGCCGCGTATGGCGCGACCAAACTGGCCCTAAGGCCGGCACAGAGGCCCTATTTTTTCGAGCCTCGAAAAAACACTGATCCAACACCGGAACGCTGTCAACAACGATTCTGATGGATTTTGATGTCCCCGCGAATTTTTTTCGAGCCTCGGAATAAATAAATGACAGGACGGGCCGCTTCTGCCAGTATTTGACCGTGTCGCATGCGGCGTTCGAGGAACCGCGGCGACCGGGGAGGATGTGGGAAAACATGTCGGTCGGAATCCGTCACGACGATCTGCGCCGGCGCAACCGCGCCATGGTGATTGCGGCCGTGCGCCGGGCCGGCCGGCCCTCGCGCACCGAGATCGCCGCGACCACCGGCCTCAGCCATTCGACCATATCGGCGATTTCCTCCGATCTGATCGGTGAAGGCATCCTGGCCGAAGGCAAGCCGAGCGAGGCCGGCTCGCTGAAGCGCGGCAGGCCGCAGGTCGGCCTCGGCCTCAACCCGGAGGCCGCGGCCGTCATGACCGTGGTGCTGTCGCTGAATTTCCTGTCCGTCGCCGTCATCGACTATGCCGGCCAGGTGGTCTCGGAGGAACAGCGCCGGCTGGACACGCTGACCATGTCGCGCGAAGCGCTGATCGGCGAATGCGTCGCCATCGTGCGGCGGCGCCTCGAGGATCCCGATATCGACGTGCGCAGCGTCGCCCGCATCGCGCTGGCGATCCAGGGCATCACCGACACCGAGGCCCGGGCGATGCTGTGGTCGCCGATCACGCCGCAGACCAACATCGCCTTCGCCGACATACTCGAGGCCGAGTTCGGCATCCCCGCCACCATGGAAAACGACTGCAACATGATGGCGGTGGCGCTGCGCTGGCGCGATCCCGAGCGCTATCGCGACGACTTCATCGCCATCCTGCTTTCGCACGGCATCGGCATGGGCCTGGTGCTGAAGGGCGAGCTGTTCACCGGCACCCATTCCTCGGGCGGCGAGTTCGGTCACATGATCCATCGGCCCGGCGGCGCGCTCTGCCGCTGCGGACGCCGCGGCTGCGTCGAGGCCTATGCCGGCAACTACGCCATCTGGCGCAACGCCAGGCAGCTTGGCGAGGACACCGAGCCGGTCGCCGACGTCAGCGACGCACAGATGCGGGCACTCGCCGCCACCGCACGGGAAAGAGACGGGCCTGAGCGAGAAGCCTATCGCAAGGCCGGCGAGGCATTGGGCTATGGCCTCGGCAGCCTGTTCGCGCTGATCGATCCCGCGCCCGTCGCCATGGTCGGCGTCAGCGCCGCCGCCTTCGACCTGATCGAGCCGGCATTGCGCGAGGCGATCGCGCAGACCGCCGGCGGCCAGCACTCGAAATCGATTTCCTTCGACACCGAACCGAACGAACTGCCGCTAATCCGCGAAGGTTGCGCCATGCGCGCGCTGACCTTCGTCGACCAGGAGATTTTCGCGCCGGGCGTGCAGGCGAAATCAGGCCTTGCCGTAAAGAAAAACGTAGCCTGAATCAGGTTACGCTCAATCCTCGCGGATCGCGTAGCCCGCCCCGCGAATGGTGCGGATAACGTCCGGCATGCGGCCATTGTTGACCGCCTTGCGCAGGCGGCCGACATGCACGTCGACGGTGCGCTCGTCGATGTAGATCGTCTCGCCCCAGACATTGTCGAGCAGCTGGCTGCGCGAGAACACGCGGCCGGGATGGCGCATCATGAATTCGAGCAGGCGGAACTCGGTCGGCCCAAGCCGTATCTCGCTCTTCTTGCGATAGACCCGGTGCGATTCGCGGTCGAGCACGATGTCGCCGACCTTGAGCACGCTGGACAGCACTTCCGGCTTGGCGCGGCGCAGCAGCGCCTTGACTCTTGCCATGAATTCCGGCGTCGAAAACGGCTTGACCAGATAGTCGTCGGCGCCGGTGGAAAGTCCACGTACACGGTCGCTTTCTTCGCCCCGCGCGGTCAGCATGATGATCGGCAGCCGCTCGGTCTCGGGCCGCATTCGCAGGCGCCGGCAGAGTTCAATGCCGGACACCGCAGGCACCAT
The DNA here is from genome assembly GCA_002356515.1 of Mesorhizobium loti. Classification (NCBI taxonomy): domain Bacteria; kingdom Pseudomonadati; phylum Pseudomonadota; class Alphaproteobacteria; order Hyphomicrobiales; family Phyllobacteriaceae; genus Mesorhizobium; species Mesorhizobium loti. The sequence goes on from AP017605.1 coordinate 3,535,851, forward strand.
CCAGTCGAGCACCAGAAGGTCGGGCACGTTCTCCTGCAGCCGGATTTCGGCTTCGTCGCCGCGCGGCACCACCTCGACCTGGTAGCCTTCGGATTCCAGATTGTAGCGGAGCAGCACCCCAAGCGGCTCCTCATCCTCCACCACCATGATGCGTGGCGCGATCATCGACTGGTTACCCCTGCGCTCAGGCCGCCGGCGCTGACATCGCCGTCTCGTCCTGTTTTGGACGATTGGCGGGCAGCTGCGTGCCGGTCAGGACATAGTACGCATTCTCGGCGATGTTGGTCACGTGGTCACCGATGCGTTCGAGATTCTTGGCGCAGAACAACAGATGCGTGCAGGCCGTGATGTTGCGCGGGTCCTCCATCATATAGGTCAGCAGTTCACGGAAGACGGAGGTGTATTTGACGTCGATACGTTCGTCGTCGGCGCGCAACTTCGCCAGTGCGGCGGCATCGCGCGCCGCATACTCCTCGATCACGCCCTGCACCTGGATCAGCACCAGCTGCGCCATGGCGTCGATGGAATGCGACAGGTCGCGCGGTGTGGCGCTGAGGCCGACGGTGCCGACGCGCTTGGCGATGTTCTTGGCAAGGTCGCCGATGCGTTCGAGGTCGCCGGCCATGCGGATCGAGCCGACGACATGACGCAGATCGTCGGCCATCGGTTGGCGCTTGGCGATCAGCGTGATGGCACGGTCGTCGAGTTCGCGCTGGCGCGCGTCCATGATCGCGTCGTCGGAGACCACGCGCTGGGCCAGCGCATTGTCGGAATTCAGCAGTGCCTTGGTGGCGCCGCCGACCATCGAGCCGGCGAGGTCGCCCATGTCGCTGATCAGCCTGCTGATCTGTCCGAGATCCTCGTCGAAGGCTGCGACTGTGTGTTCGGCCATGATCCTGGTCCTCGTATGCGTGCGATCAGCCGAAGCGGCCGGTGATGTAGTCTTGCGTGCGCTTCTCGCGAGGCGACGTGAAGATCTTCTCGGTTTTGTCGAACTCGACCAGTTCGCCCAGATACATGAAGGCGGTTTGCTTCGACACGCGCGCCGCCTGCTGCATGTTGTGGGTGACGATGACGATCGTGTAGTCGGCTTGCAACTCGTCGATCAGCTCCTCGATCTTGGCGGTCGAGAGCGGGTCGAGCGCCGATGCCGGCTCGTCGAGCAGGATGACTTCCGGCTTCACCGCCACGGTGCGGGCGATGCACAGCCGCTGCTGCTGGCCGCCCGACAGGCTGAGGCCGCTGGCGTTGAGCTTGTCCTTGACCTCGGTCCACAGTGCCGCGCGCTTCAGCGCCTGCTCGACACGGCCGTCCATCTCGGCCTTGCTGATCTTCTCATAGAGCCTGACGCCGAAAGCGATGTTCTCGTAGATCGACATCGGGAACGGCGTCGGCTTCTGGAACACCATGCCGATCTTGGTGCGCAGCAGATTGAGGTCCTGCGAACGGTCGAGAACGTTCTGGCCGTCGAGCAGCACCTGGCCCTCGGCGGTCTGCTTGGGATAGAGCTCATAGATGCGGTTGAAGACGCGCAGCAGCGTCGACTTTCCGCAGCCCGAAGGGCCGATGAAGGCGGTGACGCTGCGCTCGGGCAGCGACAGCGTGATATCCTTCAGGGCCTTTGACTGGCCATAGTAGAAGTTGAGGTTCTTGACCTCGATCTTGGCCTTGGCCACCGCCTCGGCGGCGATCGTCATGTCTGGAGACAACATCTGGCTCATTTGTCCTCTCTGCGTCCGGTCAGGCTGCGCGCAAAGATGCTGAGCGCGAGAACCGTCAATGTGATGATGAGTGCACCGGTCCAGGCCAGCTGCTGCCATTCCTCGTAAGGGCTGAGAGCGAACTGGAAGATGGTGACAGGCAGGCTGGCCATCGGCGCGTTGAGATTGCTCGACCAGAACTGATTGTTCAGCGCCGTGAAAAGAAGCGGTGCGGTCTCGCCGGAGATGCGCGCGATCGCCAGCAATATGCCGGTGACGATGCCGGAAAGTGCCGCGCGGTAGGCAACCGAGCGGATGACCACCCAGCGCGGTGCGCCGATCGCGGTGCCGGCTTCGCGCAGGGCATTGGGCACCAGATTGAGCATGTCCTCTGTGGTGCGCACCACGACCGGGATGACCAGGATGGCAAGTGCTACGGCACCGGCGATCGCCGAGAAATGCCCCATTGGCCGCACCATCAGCTCATAGACGAACAGGCCGATGATGATCGACGGCGCCGACAAAAGGATGTCGTTGATGAAGCGAACCACGGTGGTGAGCTTCGAGAAGCGGCCATATTCCGCCATATAGGTGCCGGCCAGCACGCCGATCGGCGTGCCGACGATGATGCCGATGATGGTCATCACGATGCTGCCATAGATGGCGTTGAGCAGGCCGCCGGCATCGCCGGGCGGTGGCGTCATTTCCGTGAAGACCGAGAGGGAGACGCCGGCGAGGCCCTTGTAGAGCAGGGCGCCGAGGATCAGCGCCAGCCAGGCAAGGCCGATGCCGGCGGCGACGACGCACAGCGTCATCATCACGCCATTCTTGCGCTTGCGGCTCAGGTGAAGCGATGCGGCTGTCGACATCGGTCAGGCTCCGGTGCGGGCGTCAATGCGCATCAGCATGTAGCGGGCGATGGCAAGGATCAGGAAGGTGATGACGAACAGGATCAGGCCGAGCGCCACCAGCGAGGAGGTATAGAGATCGCCGACCGCTTCGGTGAATTCGTTGGCGATGGTCGCCGAGATCGTCGTTGCCGGCGCAAACAGCGATGTCGAGATGCGGTGCGCGTTGCCGATGACGAAGGTCACCGCCATGGTTTCGCCGAGCGCACGGCCGAGCGCGAGCATGACGCCGCCCATGATGCCGATGCGCGTGTAGGGAATGACGACCCGGCGCGTGACTTCCCAGGTCGTGCAGCCGATGCCATAGGCCGATTCCTTGAGCACCGACGGCACCGTATCGAAGACGTCCTTGGTGATCGAGGTGATGAAAGGCAGGATCATGATCGCCAGGATCATCGCCGAGGTCAGCAGGCCGATACCGTAAGGAGGGCCCGCGAACAGGCTGTTGAGGCCCGGAATGCCGTGGAAGACGCTGATGATGAAAGGCTGCACCGTCGTCTGCAGGAACGGCGCCAGCACGAACAGGCCCCAGATACCGTAGATGATCGAAGGGATGCCGGCCAGCAATTCAACCGCCATGCCGATCGGGCGCCGCAGCGGGCGCGGGCAAAGCTCGGTGAGGAAGATGGCGATGCCGATGCCGAGCGGCACGGCGATCAGGATGGCGATGGCCGAGGTGATGATGGTGCCGTAGATCGGCGCCAGCGCGCCGAACTTCTCCGTCACCGGATTCCAGCTTTCGCTGGTCAGGAAAGAGAAGCCGAAGGTCGACAGAGCTTGCCATGAACCGGCTACCAGCGAGATCGCAACACCACCGAGCAGGACCAGAACCAATATGGCTGCGGCGCGGGTCATTCCGTGGAAGATCGAATCGGTCAGCGCGAACCGTCGAACGGTGGCGTCGCGCGAACCTCTAACGGCTGGCAAGGCTTCCTGGACAGCGCTCATGTCAAGCTCGGCTCTTTCAAGTTGATGGGAAAAGGAGCGCCGCGGGCGCGGCGCTCCTTCGGAGGATATTACTCGCCGGCGTAGACGGGCTTGCCGTCGGCCTGGATGTCGGCCTTCCACGAAGCCTTGATCAGGTCGACGACGCTGTCGGGGATCGAGACGTAGTCGAGCGCCTTGGCGGTTTCCTTGCCGTCCTTGTAGGCCCAGGCAAAGAACTTCAGCGCTTCGCCGGTGGCAGCGGCATCATCCGGAGCCTTGTGGATCAGAACCCAGGTGGAGGCAGCGATCGGCCAGGTGGTGTCGCCAGGCTCGTTGGTGATGATGACGTTGAAGTTCTTGGCAGTCTTGAAGTCGGCATTCGAAGCGGCAGCGCCGAAAGATTCGAGCGACGGCTCGACGACCTTGCCGGCTGCATTCAGCATCTTGGAGTAGGACAGGTTGTTCTGCTTGGCATAGGCGTATTCGACGTAACCGATGCCGCCGTCGGTCTGCTTGACGGTGTTGGCAACGCCTTCGCTGCCCTTGGCGCCGACGCCCGTCGGCCATTCGACGGCGCTGTCCGAACCGACCTTGTCCTTCCAGTCGGGGGAGAGCTTCACCAGATAGTTGGTGAAGTTGAAGGTGGTGCCCGAGCCGTCCGAGCGATGCACGACGGCGATCGCGGTCGACGGCAGGGTGAGGCTGGGGTTCAGCGCCTTGATCGCGGCATCGTCCCAGGTGGTGATGGCGCCGAGATAGATCTGGGCGAGGGTCTTGCCGTCGAGAACGAGTTCGCCGGGCTTGACGCCGGTGAGGTTGACGATCGGCACGATGCCGCCCATCACCATCGGGAACTGCACGAGGCCGTTCTTTTCCAGATCGGCGTCGGACATCGGCTTGTCGGTGGCGCCGAAGGTCACGGTCTTGGCGATGACCTGCTTGATGCCACCGCCGGAGCCGATCGACTGGTAGTTGAGGCCGATGCCGGTATCCTTCTTGTAGGTGTCGGCCCACTTGGCGAACACCGGATAGATGAAGGTCGAGCCGGCGCCGGAAAGGTCAGCTGCCATTGCTGCGGAAAGGGTGAAGGTAGACGCTGTAGCCATTGCAATCGCAACGACCGCTGAGCGGATGAAATGTCTCATGTGGCCTGCTCCTGTTCGGAAGATGGTCTCTCGGCGCCATTCCTAACCAGCGCCCGCTGAGGCCAATAGACTTGGATTATTACAGTCGCATGACAGTTTCATGTCAGCCCGGTAACGCGTCGCCGGCACTCGAAAAGGCGGTGGCGTCGGGCGGTTGCGGCCCGATCCGAGTTTGCCGCGGGAATCAGGGGCTTGAGCCATCCGCCGGCTGCAGCCGCCGCCGGATTCGGCGGGGCTTTCCCAGGTGAAGAAAATCCGGACGGGAGCGCGTTGCTCAAGGCCAGAGCGTGTCGTGGCCGGGCCATCGCCAAAAACAGGTCCGTTGGGGTAGGTTGACGCTGTCTCTTGCCGGCGGTCGCTGCTCCCGCCCGTAACTGCAAGGGCGGAATTCGATTTTGCTATTGTTCCGGCTCGGCGCCGCCTTTGGTATGGTGCGATCGCACCATAGGCATTGCACGCAGCGGTAGCAGTAAATCGGCGATTGATTCCCTCGGCTTGCCTCTTCCGATCCTTGGGACCGGGCGACGCGGGTGCTATCCCGCGTTGCGCTGGACCTGGCGGCTGGCGCCGAGCCAGCGCTCGACTTTCTCCAGCAAGGCCCTGGGGCTGATTGGCTTGGGCAGATAATCGTCCATGCCCGCCTCCAGGCAGCGTTCGCGATCGCCCTTGAGCGCATGCGCGGTGACGCCGACAATCGGCACATGCGTGCCGGTTTCCTGCTCCAGTTGGCGGATCGCGGCCGTCGCCTCGAGCCCGCTCATCTCCGGCATCGAAACGTCCATCAGGATCATGCACGGATTGAGCTTGCCGAAGGCGTCGAGCGCCTTGCGGCCATTGCCGACGATCTCGAAACCATAGCCGGTCTCGCCGAGGATCTGGGTGAAGACCATCTGGTTCACCTCATTGTCCTCGGCCACGAGTATATCCAGCCTGTGCCCGCCACCGCCGGTGGCAGGCAGCCTCGGGCGAACCGGCGGCGGCTGCAATTGCGCGCGTTGCTCAGACAGCGCCAGCGGCGGCAGCTGGGGGGCATCGAGCCTCTCGGTCGCAAGCTGCTGGACCGGACCGTCCGTGGTGTGGCGATGGCGCTGTATGGTCGCCACCAGCGTCTCCAGGAGCACGGAGGAGCGCGCCGGCTTGATCAGCTGGGCGTCGATGCCGAGATCGCGGTAGCTGGTGTTGGCGAGCGATTGGTCGACCGAGGTCAACATGATGATCGGCGTGTCGGCAAGGCCTTCGGTGTTGCGCACGATGCGCGCCATTTCGGCGCCGCTCATCTCGGGCATCTGGTAATCGAGAACGACGCAATCGACGGGCACGCCATAGGCGGCAGCCGCGATCAGCACCTTGAGACCCTCGGCGCCGCTTTCGGCCGCACAGGAATCGAACGTCCACGAGGTCATCTGCTCAGTCAGGATGGCCCGGTTGACGGCATTGTCGTCGACGATCAGCACGCGTGAGCCCGTCACGTCCACCGGCATGATGCGCTGCCCGTTCTGCTGTCCCGCCCTGGGCAGCGTCACGGTGAACCAGAAGGTCGAGCCCTTGCCCTCGGCGCTCTCGACGCCGATCTCGCCGCCCATCAATTCGACCAGCCGTGAGGTGATGGCAAGGCCCAGCCCGGTGCCCTCGTGCCGCCGTGTCGAGGAAGTATCAACCTGGCTGAATTTTTCAAACACCAGTTTCAGTTTTTCCTCGGGGATGCCGATACCGGTGTCGGTGACCGAGATCGTCAGCCTGGTTCCGGCCGGGACCCTCTCGCCGGTCACATCGACCAGCACATGGCCTTCATCGGTGAATTTCACCGCATTGCCGAGCAGATTGGTGACGATCTGCCGGATGCGGCCGACATCGCCGATGAACAGGCTTTCGAGCCTCGGCTCGACACGCACGATGAGTTCGAGGTCCTTTTCCTTGGCGCGTGTCGAAACCAGCGTCGCCACGTCCTCGATCGCCTCGGCAAGGTTGAAGGGCGCCGGATCGAGCACCATCTGGCCGGCATCGATCTTGGAGAAATCCAGGATGTCGTTGATGATGGTCAGGAGCGCGTTGCCCGACTTGACGATGATGTCGGTGAACGTCTTCTGCTTCGTATCGAGATTGGATTTGGCCAGAAGTTCCGCCATGCCCAGCACACCGTTCATCGGCGTGCGTATCTCATGGCTCATATTGGCGAGGAATTCCGACTTGGCGCGGTCGGCGAGCACGGCGCGCTGGCGCGCCTCGCTGAGTTCCGCCTCGCGCATCTTCAGCTCGGTGATGTCAGTGGTCGATCCGATCAGGTAGAGCGAACCGTCCGACGCGATCATCGCACCCTTGCGCGCGAACTGATGCCTGACGCTGCCGTCGGGGAGTGTCACGCTCTCTTCGATCTCCTGGGTGTCGCCGGTGCGCAGCACCGCCAGATCGCCGGCCACGAAAGCCTCGCCATCCGGCCCGAAGATCTCGATGTCGGTCTTGCCGATCGCATCTTCCCTGCTGAGACCGGTCAGATCGCACCAGCCCTTGTTGACATAGAACTGCCTGAGGTCGGAGCGCTTGGCGTAGATCGACACCGGTACATTGTCGATCAGGCTGCGGAACACCTCGTTCTCGCGCATGCTCTCTTCCAGAGCCCGCTCGCGTGCCTTGACGTCGGTGATGTCGGTGCTGGAGCCGACCAGATGCACCGATCCGTCAATGGCCACCAGGCGGCTCTTGCGCGTCATCAACTGCCGCACCGTACCGTCGCGATGGGTGACGGGCTCCTCGACCTCGAGGCCCTTGCCGGTTACGACGACCTCGGTGTCGTCATGGCTGTAGCTTTCCGCGTCTTGCGTGCCGAACAGCTCGCGGTCGGTCCGGCCGATGACGTCTTCCTTGGCAAGGCCCGTAATCGCGCACCAGGCCTTGTTGACGAATTCGATGCTCAGATCCTGCGCCTTGATGAAGGCGGCCACCGGCAGCTCGTCCATGACATGCCGGAACAGATCGATCTGGCGCATCGAGTCCCGCAGCGCCGCCTCGCGGCTCTTGATGTCGGTGATGTCGACGCGCACGCCGATAAACGTGCCGTCCTCGGTGCGCACGTCGTAGACCTGGTACCAGCGCCCATCGGCATTGAGGCGCTCGTAGGACGAATTTGGCAGATGGTAGCGCGCCAGCACGCCGTCGGCCCAGCGTTCGGTGTCGACGTCGTAAAGCTTGTCGAGCTCGGGATCGCCACACGAGCGGAAATAGCCGACCGCATGGCCGAACTCCAGCGCCTCGCGGAAGCTACAGCCGGGCTGCCAGACGGGCTTCAGCGCCGGCAGCGAGTCCTGCAGCTTGCGGTTGGCGAAGACGAACTTGTCGTCGCGGTCGTAGATGATGACGCCGGCCGGCAGCGATTCCAGCACGCTGGCGAGATGCTTTCGCGCATCCTGTGCCTCGGTCTCGCGGCCCTTCATGTCGGTGACGTCGACATAGGAAATGAGCCGCTTGCCGCCAGGCAGCGGTGCCAGCGATGCGACAAGCGTGCGCCCGTCATTGTGCGGCAATTGTCGGGAGCCGGCGATGCCGGCCCTGATTTCGGCTTCGCGCTCGGCGGTGTGGCGTTGCCAGGCAGCGTCGTCGGCGCCGAAAGGGTCGATGCCGCGGCTGGCTTCCATCAGCTCGCGGAAGGCCGAGCCGATGCCGGCGCGGCTGGGATCGATCCTCCAGAAATCATAGAAGGCGCGATTGATGACTTCGGCACGCATATCGGCATCGAGGACGAGAACGCCGATCGGCATCTCATCGACCATGGTGCGCAGATTGACGAAGGTCTCGGCGATCTTGGCGTTGGCGCTTTCGATCTCGGCATCGCGACGCTTGAGTTCGGTGACCTCATAGTAGGTCAATAGCCGCTTGCCACCGGACAGCGCCGTCACCGAGAACATCATCGTCCTGCCGTTGGCATGGACAAATTCGCGTGGCGCGACGGAGCCGGCGCGAATCTCCTCGATACGGGTGGCGAGGTAGCGCTGCCACGGCTGGTCGTCGATGTCGCCATAGATGCCATTGCGGCGGTTGAGGTCCATCAACTGGCTGAACGGAGCGCCGACGGTCACGGCATCGTCCGGTATCCTCGACAGGTCGCGGTAGGCCTTGTTGACGATCAGCGTGTCGAGCTTGGCATCGAGAAGCACGACGCCCATGTGCATGGCGTCCATCGTCCGTTCCAGATCGGCAAGATGCCGGTCAGGTTCGCTGCCCGGCAGCGGGTTCTGCTCCACGGTCTCGAAGGCGCTGGCCAGCGCCGTGACATTGCGGCCTATGCCGCGATAGCCGGCAAATTCCCCTTCGCTGTCAAACCTTGGGAAGCCTGACGTCAGCACCCAGCGACAGTCGGCGCCGCCGCCCTTCAGTTCGTAGACGAAGTCGCGGAACGGCCGGCGCGCCTGCAGATCTTCCAGATGCGCTGCCGCGCTGTGGTTGCCATTCAGGACCTGGCTGAGGAAATCGAAGCGGAACCGGCCAAGCACGTCGGCCGGATCGATGCCGGTGGCCGCCTGATAGGTGGGGGAAAGCCAGGAGAATCGCAGTTCGGCGTCGGTCTCCCAGACCCAGTCCGAGCCTGCCTCGACCAGTTGGCGAAGCGCGTCGGTCGAATCCATATCTGCGCAATCCATGTCCGCGCATGGTGACGCATCGCCGCGATGCACCGCCATGCCAGGCCCACGCTTGCCGCGCGCGCCGATTGCTTCGTCCGCTTCCGCCATGCTGTCCCCACCCCGAAAATCAAGGCCGAACCCTCCCTCCGCGGTTCGTCGGCGGAATGTGCCCGAGAAGCATTAACGATCCGCTAACCTTAACGGCGCAACCACCGCGTTCCTCCTGCGTTATTCAGTCCGGTTGTCGGGCGGATCAAGGCCGCGTTATAAGCCCGTGCAGGGGTGTTGCTTATGATCGGACGGATAGGGCCTTTCTTGCTGGGCGTGGTGCTGCTTTTCGGCAGTGGCTGTTCGCGCAGCTATGACGGCACGGTGATCATTCCGCGGCCGCTCGACGCCAGGCGCTTCTGGGACCGGCCGCCACCCAATATCGACTACGCCCCGCCGGCCGACAGCGGCGCCTTTCCGGTTCCGCCACAGCCGCCACCCGGACGACTTTCTGACCGCAGGGTTTTGAAGCCTGCCGGGCATAGACGGCACCAGACGAGATTTTCGCCGCCTCCCCCGCCCTCGGACTCGGATTCGCAAAAGCAATTGGCATGCAGGAACGTAAGCGCGCCAGGCCAACGCGTTCGCATGGTCTGCGAATAGGCGCAATTCAGGGAAGCTGTCCGTCAGAGCCTCACAGAGGACAGGCCCTACAGCGATGCCGCGCCCTTCTTCGGTTCCTTTGCGCCCAGCTTGTCTAGCGCAAGGCGGACCTGGCGCAGATCGTCCTGCCAGCCGTCATCATCGCCCATGGAACTCTCCGACGCGGCCCGCTGCAGGCCGCGCGCCTCGGATTCGATCTCACGCAGTTCGGCGATCTTCTCGTCACTGGTCAGGGAGCCGTCTTCGACGATCTCCAGAACCCGCATTTCCCTGAACGTGGCCATGGCGTTTCTCCTGGCTGTTGATCACAACGCCGTGAGCGCCCCTCTGTTCCAGACGGGGTCCTATAGCCGGTTGCACCAAACAGATCACTGAAGACCTGTATCCGATGGATGCGCAGAGAGGGGGCGGTCATTCGGCCGGGAAGAAGGCCGGGCCGACCACGCGCACCGGCCGCTTGCCGGCCGCGATCGACCGCAGCTGGGCGACACCCGCGGTCTCTGTGCCGGATTGCGGGATCGCCGCGACGTTGCCGAAATCTGGCTTTGGCTGTGGCAAGGGAATGACGGCGTTGGTCATGTTTGTCGGCGTCACCGTCCTTGCCCGCAATTCGGCAACGCGCTGGTAGTAGCGCTTGACATCGCAGGCCTTGAAATTGGCGTCGTCGCGGTAGCGGAAAGCCGACGGCAGTTCGGTATAGGGTTTGCGCGTATCGAGCGCGACCATCTTTTCGGTTTCAAGACTGGCATCACTGAGCGTGTAGAGATCGACGGCCGGATCATCGCAGATGTAACGGCACTGATCGGCCATATCATTGACATCGTCGCTGCCAGTAAATTGCGACTTTGGCGCGGGGAAGAAATAGCCATCCGACAGGCGCACGCAAAACAGCATCGCATTGCCGGCATAGATCGCTCCGCCGGACTGGGTCTTCGGCGCCGGGCGCTCCTTCGCCCCGGACGTGCAGCCGAGCGCCGCGAACCGCGCCTGCAGGCCCGAAATGTCTCGGCCGGAATTGGATGCGGTCGCCATCTGGCGCTGCACCTCCGTGCGGTTTCTGGCAAGGTCGGCGCACGCATTGAAGAAGCCGCCCGTGGCGCTTTGCGCCGTGCATCTGCGTTGCCTTTCCAGGCCCTGGATCGCCGCAAGCTGGCGGCGCAGCTGCGCCAGTTCGGGGCTCGTGCCCCCACCGCGGCCGCCATAAAGCAACTGACCTCTGATCGCGCTGCAACTATCCGCATGGGAAGACGCCGTACCGAGCGCAGAGGCAACCACCGTCACCAGCGCGATCATCATGAGAGACCAGATACGGATCATCGGGACGACTTTGTCCTTGTTGCTGACGGACCGGAATCACATTCTTTCGACTTTGGTAATCTTCGACTAAATGAGCTATATCTAATACTATAAGAGTTATGACCTAAGACAGACCTTCATCTATTGTAATAGAATGACCCCTGTAAATTCGATATTACATTTTTATTTCAAGATTGAGACGAACCGGAAAACAATGCGGCCAGTCCGGCGGCTGTCGAAATCGCTTGGCCACAGGCTCGGGCGAACGATCAATCCGGCGTTACCGGCACCTGACCTTGAAACCTTCGCCTGACTGCCGCGTTGATGGGCAGAGGAGAACGCAGATGTCGATCCACTTCACGGTATCGGAACTGACAAGAAACATTTTCCATTCTCTCGGGCTGGATCACGAGCGCGCGCCACGACCGCTCAATCCCGAGCAAAACCTGTTGCTTGAGTGCTATCTGGCCGGACAGATCCCGGAATCGGCCTGGAGCGACTACGTGTTCGAGACACCGGATCTGGCACGGCATGCCGAGGTTCGGCGCCTGAGCCATTGAGCATGGAAGCCGGCCTGGCGGAGGCGCAAGCCGTGTCCGAAAGCTTTCCCTCGCCCATGGACGTCAGGGACATACAGTCAATTGCCTCCCTTTCTCGCGGAAAGGTCGGCAAGATAGCTATTTCTTCGGAGAAACCAGTTGCAACGTGAAGACGTTGCCGCCAATGCCTTGCGCCAAAGCCGGTGAAAAAGTCAGGGGCGTACAATTCTTGACGGCGGCAATGGCCGCGTCGATGAACGCCTTCCGCGCCTTGTCGTCGCCGGCGACCTGGGCGGCGGTTGGCCGTGGCGGACCAATCAGAGAGCCGTCGCGTTTGAAGCTGAAGCTCAGGGTTACCGTCGAATTCCCGGCGTCCGCCGGCGGTGTCCAGCACGCTTGGATCGCGTCCCCGACATCATCCATCGTGTTGAGCGTCGCGGCTTGCGAAGGGAGGAGCATCCCAGCCAGCATTCCACCGGCGATCATCAGCATTGCCGCCACGCATTTCATCGCAAGCCCTCATCTCACTCCAGGTCGGCATTCCAAGCCGAATCCGCTGGAAGCGATGTTAGAGCCAGCGTCGGCGATGACAATATCTCGATGCGAAAAGTTGATGCTCTGGCGTTGGCTGATCACCGTTGCGCGATGTGCCGGCACAAGGCCCGAAAAAAGCAAAAAGGCCGGCACGGAGCCGACCTTTCCTTCCACCGATCGTGCGCCAGTACATCCTTGGTCGCGCGGTGAATTCCTGCCAGTAGACAGGGCTTTGGTTAACGAACCCTTAAGCTGAAGCCTTTGCCTGCGACCTCACATAGGCGATGTAGCCACGCACGTCGCCGGCCGGCTCGGAGTAGGCCTTGCCGAGCTTCTTCTCGATTGCCGCCATATACTCCTTCGCCCATTTGGGCAGCGGGTAGTCGATGACCGCCAGGAACTCGAGCGTCGCCGCCAGCCTTATGTCGGCGATCGACGGGTTTTTGCCGCCGATGAACGGCTTGCCGTCCCTGAAGAAGGAGTGGAAAACTTCGAGCGGCTCGGCGATCGCGGCCATCGCGGCCTTCTGTGCTTCCGACTTCTTGTCGGGATGAGCATCGCTGTGGCCGACCTCGCCGGCATATTGCGGGAACCCCAGCGCCGGGTAGGTCGCGCGCGCCACATAGGGGTAGAGCGTGCCGATCAGGTAGAACATGGCGCTGTCAACCATCGCCCGCTTGGCCGGCGCCTTCGGATAGAACTTCTCCAGCCCGTGCTTGTTGGCGAGGTACTGCATGATGGCGCAGCTTTCCCACAGCACGCCCCTGGGCAACCCCTTGTCCTCGATCATCGGTGTCAGATGCGCCGGATTGCGTGCCATATATTCAGGCGAACGCGTGTGGCCCCAGGCGTCGGTCTCGGCGGCGTCGAACCCGGCCGCGCGGGCAAACACCCGCACCGTCATGTTGTTGACGCTCGGCTTCAGCATGCTGAGCTTCAGCGCCGGCTTTTTCGCCGGCTTGGCCTTGGCGGTCTTCGGCGCCGACTTTTGGGCAACGGCTTTCGCGGCTGTCTTCAGCGCCGGCTTCGCCGCCACTTTTGCCGTAGCGGCGGCTTTCGGCTTTGCCTGGGCAGCCGATTTCCCAGCGTTCTTCACTGTCTTTGCCATTGTTATCCTCCCTGTGTTTTTGTTGGCCGTCAGTATGGATTCTTCGGCGTCCGGTCGTCCGACAAGGTCGCACGCGAGCTCTCGACAAGCGCCTGGATCGCGTCGGCGAGATGCACCTCGGCAATGTTGTAATCGCCGCGTCCGACACGCAGCCTGTGCGCCTGCATCAGCACGTCCGCATGGGTGAAACCCGCCGGCGGCTCGAAGCGGTAGGAGGCGAGTTCGATCAGCAGGCCAAGCGGATCCTCGAAATAGATCGAATCCATGAAGCCGCGATCCTTGACGCCACTGTGCTTGATGCCGCGCTTATCGAGCCGGGCGACCGCCTGCAGGAAGGTGACACGCGACACCGCAAACGCGATGTGGTGGACGCAGCCCGGATCCGTCGGCGTGCGCCGCTTCTGCGGCGTGCGGCTCTCATCGGTGAAGACGGTGATCAACCGGCCGTCGCCCGGATCGAAATAGAGATGGCTTTCGCTGGCCTTGTCGAGGTTGGGCTGCTCGAAGATGAACGGCATGCCGAGCACGCCTTCCCAGAAATCGATCGAGGTCTGGCGCCCGGCGCCGACCAGCGTGATGTGGTGAACGCCCTGCGCTTGCAGCTTCTGCATTGGCCTTCTCCCCGTGGCCTCGATTGCCCGTCAGGATCCGCCTGGCACCCGGCATTCTCTGTGCCGCTTGAGCCGTGCCTCGAAATCCATGACGTGATGCTAATGCAATCGGCCCCGCCGCGCCAGAAGCGGCGAGCCCTATCGTTGCAACGGTGAAACCGCTCTTGGCCGTAAAAGCCTGCAGGACCTATCCAAGAGATGGCGGACGCGATCGCAATGCGGAAGCCGCCCTCATCGCGTCCTTATCGAAGCGGCGGCTACGCGACGGCCTTGAGCTCAGCTTCCACCAGCATCCCCAGGCCGCCACATTCAGCGCACGCGATGGTCTTCCCCGGGCAACTGATCTGGTGCGTCCCTTGCGGGCAGCAATGCCCTTTCGACGCAGACCATCTCGAGCAATCGAAAACCTTGCCGCCGCCATGGCAGCGCGAGCAAATCATCTTCTCTGACGCCATTCCAACTCTACCCAACCCAAAATCCACGTAGCCGCGGATGCTAACCCCGCGCCGTAAGTAACAGGGATCGTTGCGCTTTCAAGCGTCGCGGCCTGACTTAAATTGGGGGTATTCGGGGCACGCGGGCCGCCGCGCTTTCGCGGGCCTCGCCAATCCCTCCCGGCCAAACGCGATCCGCTCGGGTGCGTGCCCGAGTGTTGTCCAGGCCCTCTCTACGCGCTGAGAGGATGGCCACGAAATGGATGGGGCTGTTTCCTTCATCTGTTCGGCCGATGCGCCATCTCATCCTGAGGACTACATTGAAGATGATCCTACGGATCAATGAGTAGTCCGAAGCCAGTCCCCTTTTGCGGCTACTCCAAGGGCCCCGCTTGACTCCCGGTCGGCGGGGCTTTCCGTCCAGTCAACAGGACGACCTTGCGGCGTAAAAGCGGTTGGTCGCGCAGCCCGATCAAAGATTGAAGACGTGCGAAGCGGTCAGCCCGGCCAGCAGCACGCCCGCAAGGAGAGCGATGATCGAGACGAGGAACCAGCGCAGCGTGACCTGATAGACCGGCTCGTCGTCGTCGCGCGGGAGCAGCGAACGCCACAGTGCGACGAGTTGCAGGACGATAGCGAGCGCGAGCAGGAACGTCGCCAGGATCGAGGCAGCCGTCCATCCGCCATCAGCTTCGAAATTCCAATACCTCAGGAAGAGGAGCGAAAACCCCAGCAATACGGTGATCGCCGAGATCACACCCTGTCGGTAGCCGGCGGGCAAGGGAACTCTGCGCGCCTCGATTGCCTGAAGACCCGGCTCGATGGCCTCATCGGGATCCTGACGCTTGGGTGGGTCAATCATGAAGGCAACATCTATCTTGGCAGGCCCTTGGACGTCGGCGCATGTCTTGTTCGCTCGATACCACCGAGGAAGCCTTGCGGGCTGCCATCATCATCCGTGCGCCTTCCTCGCGCAAGGTGAACGACTTGAAACGATCGACAGCTGGGAGTCCGACCAGACACATGGTTGACGCGCCTGTTCAAATTGATTCTCTCGGGGATCGGGGTTTTACAAGCCTGTCACCCGCGCCCAACTGTGCACCGGGCCTCGGTGCCAAGTCCTTGAGCCTTCATCACAACGAAGGACGACATGCGTAGCCAGCCATGGAATCCATTCTGAGATATTCGCGGAGAATTTCTAAGGTGGAAGCAGTAGGCCTTTACCGTTGCCCAGGAAATCCGCCCTTCGCCTGCATCCTGGAGAAGGCCAAATGCAATTACATGGCCCAGGAAGCCTACCGCGCTGGTGGGCTCAAGCCGGACTTTGACGCATTGCCATGGGAAGCTGACTACAGGGCAGCAAAACAAAAGGCCTAGAGCAATCCAGGAAAAGTGTGAGCGGTTTTCCAGGGAAAAGCGCGTAGCGCTTTCCCTTGGGAATTGCGTCAAAACAAAGAGTTAGAGCGGTTCGCCGTTTCCATGAAACGGCTCTAGGAGCGAAGACCTGCTCTATGTGCCCTTTTTTCCCAGAAATCGCACCGACTCGCAAACTGCAGTTCATTAGCGTGAACTTAATTAGGTCCGCGAAAATTTTAACGAATCGTTGACCGCGCTGTCCTATTTTGGAACAGCGCGGTCAACCCCAACCTGACCGCGCAGGCGGCTCCGGCAATCCAGCCCCCGCCGCACTGTCGGAGCCGCTACCACACTCGTCTAGAATACCAGCAATGGTTGAATCAACAGTTACCGCACGTGCTTTCCAGTGCGCTGTCCCAATCATTAGACTTTGATGAAAAGGGTGGGCATGCGCTGGCTGGTTAGCCAGCCCCTATCAAGTACATCAAGAGACCCACAAT
Organism: Mesorhizobium loti; assembly: GCA_002356515.1. Classification (NCBI taxonomy): domain Bacteria; kingdom Pseudomonadati; phylum Pseudomonadota; class Alphaproteobacteria; order Hyphomicrobiales; family Phyllobacteriaceae; genus Mesorhizobium; species Mesorhizobium loti. The sequence continues at coordinate 3,552,173 of AP017605.1, forward strand.
GGCGGCTACCACATAAGCAACGGCAGGCGGCGGCGCTTGCCTCGTTTGACTGGCCTTCCGTCTGCGGCGGCATAGGCACTGTAAATGCGCCGGCCGTCCTCTCCGAACCGATCGCTATTTGGGTAAGCCTTTTTTGGCTTAGATCCCGGTCGAAGTATTCCATGGCCTAGCCCAGGATCACGATCCTTGCCGGCAGTTTAGAGCTGTCCTCTTAGCCACAGCCGTTATCCGCATCCTGTTTCAATAGATCTGCACACCAAGCCGCTCGTTTTTTCTCCACCGCACGACGGCTCGATATCTAGCGTCATCCGCGGGGATGTGAAGAACGAACCGGTCAGGAATAACCACGCCCGGATCCACTCGTAACTCGGCACCGTGAGCGTGCTGATTTCTGACGGAGCACCGGATGGTCGCATCTTCAGTGATGATGGTCCCGTCTTTTAGGACAGCACTCCGAGGATGCGAGCGCCGCTCAATTGGCGGATCGTCAGGGCCGCTGCTCATGGTCTCATTCCTCGAAACACCGCGATTCATTTAGCTTGCGCTGAAATAGTTCCCAAAACCCAAAAGCCCGCCGGCCGGAGCCATCGGGCGAATGGGGCGTATGCGGCTCGATGGGCGCAAAAATGACCCCCACGGAAGGCATATTTGACGGTTTCTGCAGATGCTTGAAATCTCTGGTACGCCCAAGGGGAATCGAACCCCTGTTCCCGCCGTGAGAGGGCGGTGTCCTGACCGCTAGACGATGGGCGCGTTCAAGAACCGGCGATATAGGCTGACGGCTGGGAAAAAGCAACTGGGGTTCGACGGCTTTACTGCAGCGAGGGAAAAGCAGCCCACAGGTTACCGCTTGGGCTCGATCAGGTCCCAGAGATTGCCGTGAAGATCGGCGAAAACCGCGACCGTGCCATAGGGCTCGAAACGCGGCGCCTCACGGAATTCGACGCCCTTTGCCAGCATCGCCGCATGGTCGCGGGCAAAGTCATCGGTTTCGAGGAACAGGAAAACCCGGCCGCCGGTCTGGTTGCCTATGCTTTGCCTTTGCGCCTCGTCGGACGCCTCGGCCAAGAGCAGCCTGGCGCCTTGCCCGTTGGCCGGCGCGACCGTGACCCAGCGCTTGCCGCCACCGAGATCGACGTCTTCGAGAAGCAGAAAACCCAGCCGCCCGACATACCAGGCGATCGCCTCGTCATAATTGGCGACGACCAGCGCCACGGTTGCGACACGGCGATGTTCGGCGAAGCCTTTCATGCCTGAGGCCTGTTCATTGGTTGCGGTCGGTCATTTCTGCGACAAACTTGTTTGTCGTAGTGTTGCGGCCGGTCATTTGTTGCGAATGGCGAACTGGCCGATCAGACGGCGCTCTGCGATATCGTAGACGAAGATCGCACGGCCGCCGTCGGCGAGCTCGGCGTCGATCGAGATGCGGTTGCCGGACAGCGACTGGCTGACCACTTTGGCGCCGACCGGCAGCACGATGTCGCCGCTGAGCGGCTCGCCGGCGGGTGCCTGGATATCGCCGGCCAGTTGCGCACTTGTGGGCGGAGCGTTGCGCGCTTTGTAGACAAGGGCCCCGATCACCACCATAAGGGCGACAAACAGCAGGCCGAGATTGATGCCCATGAAGCGGATGAGCTTCTTGCGCACCTTTTCAGCTTCGGCGTCGAGCGGCTTCTCCTGGTCTTCGTCGGCAATCGGGCTGGCCATGGCAAAACATTCCGGAATTTTTCAATGAGCGCTCATAACGAAGAGGCCCCTGAATTGATAGAGGACCAATTCATCGCGGCAGCGCCCACCGTGCTGGTGGCGGGACCGGATGCGGCTGGCCAGCGCCTCGACCAATGGCTGGCCGCCAGCCTCGGCCCTGATATGTCGCGCAGCCGCGTGCAGATGCTGATCAGGCAAGGCGCGGTCTCTATTGACGGCAAGCCGGTCGACGAAACCAAGCGCAAGATGAGCGCGGGCGAAAGCGTATCGGTTGCCATGCCGGAGCCCGAGCCGGCCGCGCCTGCGGGAGAAAACATCGCGCTCGACGTGCTCTATGAGGACGACGCACTGATCGTCATCAACAAACCGGCCGGGCTGGTCGTCCATCCCGGCGCCGGCAACTGGACCGGCACGCTGGTCAACGCGCTGATCCATCACTGCGGCGACAGCCTGTCCGGCATTGGCGGGGTGCGCCGCCCGGGCATCGTGCACCGTCTCGACAAGGAGACCAGCGGCGTCATGGTGGTGGCCAAGACCGACCGCGCCCATAAGGCGCTGTCGGAAGCCTTCGCCGATCACGGCCGGACCGGCGATCTCGAACGCGCCTATCTGGCTTTGGTCTGGGGCATACCACAGAGGCCGACCGGAACAGTCGATGCGCCGCTCGGCCGGGCCGCCGACCGGGTGCGCCGTGCCGTGGTGCCGGAAGGCCGCGACGACGCCCGCCATGCCGTCACCCACTTTGCCGTCCAGGAGCGTTTTGGCGAAAAACAGCAGGAGTTCGCCACGGCAAGCCTGGTCGAATGCCGGCTGGAAACCGGCCGCACCCACCAGATCCGTGTCCACATGGCCCATATCGGCCACCCAGTGATCGGCGACCCCGATTACGGCCAGGCCTTCCGCACCAAGGCCAACCGGCTGCCGGAACCGCTGAAAAGTCAGGTCAAGGCATTTTCCCGGCAAGCTTTGCATGCCTGGCTCCTTGCATTTCGCCATCCCGATACCCATTTACCCATGAGGTTCGAGGCGCCGATACCGAGGGACATGGAGGAACTCGTCGGCGGCTTTCGCAATCTCTGAACCAGCCATCAAAAAACCTGACTGGCACTGTTCACTTCAGCGTGACACACTGTTTCGTGTTGAACAAATGTCTGTCTTTTCTGGTTTTGTTCCTGTATATACGTGACGTCGCGAGCGAGCCTTTGGGTGCTCGCGTCACATGCCCGCCGCGTTTCGGGGGCATCACTCCAATAGAGAGGGGGCGCTATCATGGCCCAGTCATTACCCAGTATCGTTTCCGGCGAAGGCGGCCTCAGCCGCTATCTGGAAGAAATCCGCCGCTTTCCCATGCTTCAGCCGCAGGAAGAGTACATGCTCGCCAAGCGTTATGCCGAGCATGAAGACACCAGCGCTGCGCACAAACTCGTCACCAGCCATTTGCGGCTCGTCGCCAAGATCGCCATGGGCTATCGCGGCTACGGCCTGCCGATCGGCGAGGTGATCTCGGAAGGCAATGTCGGCCTGATGCAGGCCGTCAAGAAATTCGAACCCGAGCGCGGCTTCCGCCTCGCGACCTACGCCATGTGGTGGATCAAGGCCTCGATCCAGGAATACATCCTGCGCTCGTGGAGCCTGGTCAAGATGGGCACGACCGCCAACCAGAAGCGGCTGTTCTTCAACCTGCGCAAGGTGAAGGGCAAGATCCAGGCGCTGGATGACGGCGACCTCAAGCCCGACCAGATCGCCGAGATCGCCACGCGGCTGAACGTTTCCGAAGCCGAAGTGGTGTCGATGAACCGCCGCCTGTCCGGCGACGCTTCGCTCAACGCGCCGATCCGGGCGACGGAAGGCGAATCCGGCGAATGGCAGGACTGGCTGGTCGACGACCACGAAAGCCAGGAAGAGATGCTGATCGAGCAGGACGAGCTGGAAAACCGGCGCGGCATGCTGTCGGGCGCTCTTGCCGTGCTCAATGAGCGCGAGCGGCGCATCTTCGAGGCCCGTCGCCTCGCCGAGGAGCCGCTGACGCTGGAAGAGCTGTCGGCCGAGTTCGACATCAGCCGCGAGCGCGTGCGCCAGATCGAGGTGCGCGCCTTCGAGAAGGTGCAGGATGCCGTCAAGGCCGCCGCCAAGCGCCAGACCCAGGCGCTGCGCACCATCGAGGCCCAACCGGCGGCTTAAAGCGTTTCGGTACTGAGACGCGGGCAATCAATTAGTATTGGTGGCGCAAGGCAATTGGCGCCGCCAATCTTGTGAGCCAAACGCCGGCTCACTAAGGATGCGCCACCCGTTCTCGGTTGCCAGAGTCGGATTGGCACGGCCGTCCGAACCCACATCACCAAGATTTCGCTTCAGTCTACCGCCCTGCGTTCATCATAACGAGTCAGACAACAGTTTCGTTAGCGCTAATCTGATTGAAGGTCGGACAATCAGCTATTGCCTATCAGCTCGGCTTCCGTTTCGTTGATCGCCCAAATAAAATACCAAAAAAAAGAGCAAAAGGAATGCCCCAATCGCCGACACGTCACTAATTAAATTGTCAAAGTACCCAATTGAAATTCCATCAATCATTTTGGGTACAAAATATCCTATTGGAGCAAAAGGAATCTGCACAGCGACATAAAATACGCTAGAGCTTACAATCACAAACAAAGCAAACAAACACGCAAAGCGAATTGAAGTAGTCAATTCCAAAGACCTGTCCAGAATATAGCACAATGACACAGCCAAAAAGCAACCCAAACTTGAAATCAATAGCTGACCTGTAAATATCTTTGTAAAGTAAAAATCGTACATCTGACCAAGTAGCGCGTTTGGCGTAAACATAGATTTGTCATTAAGATATATAGATATCGACTTATAGCCGAGATAGACTATACCTTGCAATATTGCTGCGATAATAAAAGTTCTTATGGCGATAGACAGCATTTGGATTATGCGAACTTCACTATTTATCGCATAGAGATATTTCCAACTCCTATCGAGCCTCTTCCTGTATCTATATATAATCGCGACAAATAGAGGTAAAACAAATACCGCAGCAAGGCCCAATACTTTATACCAGCCTATGGTTAACGATGTCTTCACCAATTCTTGTGGATTTACCTGATCGCCTCTAATATTACTGTTTATAAGCCTTATAGTCGCACAAATGACAAATGTCGCAGAAAGCCCTGCAACGGAGGCCAAAGCAACACGATTTAGCTCGCTCGAGACTGAGGTATATCTAACTTGCTCGGCAATTGAGACAATTGCCGGCGGCGCCCTGTCAAGCGCCGCGTTCTTATCATTTGAAATAATTAGCGCAAGGAGCGCCTCGTGATAGTAAGCACAGTCCGCGATCCTGTCGGATATAGAAAGTACCCTTTGCGAGATATCAGCTACCCCACTCTGAGAAGCAATATACCCATCGATAGCTGATTTTACAGACGGCTCCTCCCTGAGCGTCGGTTGAGCCAGGATATCATTGTAGGTCTTACCAGTACCCGTCGATTTAAGAACTCCATCGATAGCTTCAGCGAACGATTTCCAGTCTCTCAATATAATATCACGGAGATTAAACGTCGACTTGTACTCTCCTTCTGTAAATATTTGTTGCTTACGGAATCTATCTATAACATCGTCCGACCATATCTCTCTGGACTGCTCTCTATGCACCGTCCACGGCGTTAGCAGGGCGCAATGCACGCTGTTTTCATAGAGCGACTGCCTGTCGGCTTCCGGAAGCCGTATAATCCTAGCAAGTACATCCATCTCGTTAATATTCGATTTTTCTGTAATATCTGCAACGGAATCTAATTTATCCAGTATGTCCTGCTTGTTAAGGAAGCTAATAAGCTCGATCAAATCCTCTGGAACGCCAGCTACTTTTTGAGACAGGCGCAACCAACTATTCTCAAAAGTCTCTACGCTGGAAAAATGAGGCAATGCGCCAACCAAAAGGGAACAAACAAAAAGCGGCCCCGCTGGGGTTGCCCAACTATCAGCCAGAGCACCGCCAGTTATCTCGTGAGTAACCCAGGAAGCTATCGGCTGACTTAAGCATAAAGCAACAAAAATGATGAGATAGGCAGAATAATATACTATAAAGCCTCTTCTATACTGACCCTTAGTTGCAATATATGATGTCTTTCTCTCACCTTGAAGAAAGACACTAAGCCTGCCGTCGTCCTGGATATCAATCTCTCCAAAGCGACGCCAGGTAAACATACCCAAGACAACCAAGGAGAATAGGAAAGCTCCCCCATACCAAAACCCGTTGACCATTTGTCAACTGCAAACTTGGTTGTTCGGATTACAAGGTCCCAAAGCAAAGGCATCTTTACATAGCGACCCGCTCGCAAACAATAGAACCATCAGAATGATCGAGAGCGCTTTCATCTCATTCTCCTCCGGTGATGCGAAAGCAAGCTCTAATATAGCAGCTTTTTTTAGATCAATAAAGTACCGTTGTGTGCCGGGCATGTACTGCCGAGTTCGACATCAGCCGCGAGCGCGTGCGCCAGATTGAGGTGCGCGCCTTCGAGAAGGTGCAGGATGCCGTCAAGGCCGCCGCCAAGCGCCAGACCCAGGCGCTGCGCACCATCGAGGCCCAACCGGCGGCTTAAAGCCAGGTTCGGCAACAAAATGAAAAAGGCGGCGCCAGGAAACTGGCGCCGCCTTTTTCGTCCCTGGCCGCCGAGTTGCGACCTCAAAGCGAGTCCAGAGGAAACTTCAGATACCGCCTTCCATTGGCTTCCGGTTCCGGCAGCCGTCCGCCATTCATATTGACCTGCAGCGCGTGCAGGATCAGCCTCGGCATCGGCAATGTCCGGTCGCGCGCCTCGCGCAGCGCCACGAACTCGGCCTCGCTGTGGGCGGCAACGAGATGGATGTTCGTTGCCTTCTGCGCGGCCACCGAGCTTTCCCACAAGGGCTCGCGGCCGCCGGCCTGATAGTCATGGCCGACGAAGATTCGCGTCTCGTCGGGCAAAACCAGTATGTCCTGGATCGAGCGCCAAAGCCGGGCGGCACTGCCGCCGGGAAAATCCGCCCGCGCCGTGCCGCTGTCGGGCATGAACAGCGTGTCGTGCACGAAGGCGGCGTCGCCGACCACATAGGTGATCGAGGCCAGCGTATGCCCGGGTGAGAACAGCACTTTGACCGGAAGGCTGCCGATCGCAAACGTCTCGCCTTCCCTGAACAGCCTGTCCCACTGCGAGCCGTCGGCGGGAAAATCCGGCCAGTTGTAGATCACCTTCCACAGCTTCTGGACATCGACGATCCTGTCGCCGATCGCTATCAACGCCCCTGTCTTCTGTTTCAAATAATGCGCTGCCGAGAAATGGTCGGCATGCGGGTGGGTGTCGAGGATCCACTCGAGCTCCAGCCCGCTTTCTCCGATGAAATCGAGCACCGCATCAGCGCTCTTCGTAGCCGTTGCGCCGGATCTCTCATCGAAGTCGAGGATCGGATCGATAATGGCGCACCGCTTCGTCGCCGGATCGGTGACGACATACTGGATGGCCCCGGTCGGCTTGTCGTAAAACCCCCTGACCATTGGCCTGGCCAAAGTTACGTCCACTTCCGGCTCCCTCACCCATCGCCGGCGGGAACGATTTTCTCCACCAGCACCCATTGCGGGCATGGTTGTCCACCCCAGCGAGCCAGTCAAGCATGACTTGGCTCACAGGGGCGGAAAAGCCAAAAACTGTTCCGATAACGCTCTTTCAGGCGGAGGGCTGCTTGGTCTTCCTGAGGTAGGGCAGGATGGTCTCGAAGGCGCCAAAGCGCTTGATCGCATCCTCGTTGGAAACGGCGGCGGTGATGATGACGTCCTCGCCCTGCTTCCAATTGGCCGGCGTCGCCACCTGATGCTTGGCGGTGAGCTGCATGGAATCGACCGCGCGCAGGATCTCGTCGAAGTTGCGGCCCGTGGTCATCGGGTATGTCAGCACCAGCTTGATCTTCTTGTCCGGCCCGATGACATAGACCGAGCGCACGGTGGCGTTGTCGGCGGGCGTGCGGCCCTCCGAGGTCTCGCCGGCGCCGGCGGGCAGCATGTCATAGAGCTTGGCGACCTTGAGATCCTTGTCGCCGATCAGCGGATAGTGCACCGTCTGGCCGGTCGCCGTCTTGATGTCGGCCTGCCATTTGTCATGGCTTGCAACCGGATCGACAGAGATGCCGATGATCTTGACGTTGCGTTTCTTGAACTCACCTTCCAGCCCGGCCATCGTGCCGAGCTCGGTCGTGCAGACCGGGGTGAAATTCTTCGGGTGGCTGAACAGGATCGCCCAGCCGTCGCCAATCCAGTCGTGAAAGCTGATCGTCCCTTGCGTGGTCTCGGCGGTGAAATCCGGCGCGATATCGTTGATGCGAAGGCTCATGGTTCCTACCCCTGTGAATGCCGCGAGTTGGCGGGCTCCCACCTTTTATCACTCCCTCGGCGACGTTCAAAACGGTGAGGTCGCCCGGCAGCGGTGCAGGCCGCGAAAAAATTTCGCCTTTTCTTGGGGAATGTAGAAATTTCGCTGTCGGCGTCGGTAATGTCTAGGATTTCACCGCCAGCGACGTCGCCAGATCTTCCATGCGCTGCGCCAGCGCGCCAAGCGCGGTGGTCAACACGCTGTCGCTCTTGTCGGCCTTGGTCAGCGCCTCGTCGCGCGTCTTGCGCAAGGTCAGCACTTCGCTTTCCATGCCCTTGACGCGTTTCTGCAGTTCCGAGAGTTCGTCCATCACCATGATGCCGGCCATGACGGTCAGCCGCTGGTCGCCGATCTCGCCGAAGGAATCCTTCAGGTGCGAGACATAACGATCGAAGCGTTCGGCGAGATCGATCAGATGCTCTTCCTGACCCTCGTCGCAGGCCATGCGATACTGCTTGCCGTCGATTGAAACCGTGACCTGTGCCATGGGCCAGCTCCTATCTGTCCAACACGGCGCGGATGGTTTCCATGGCGGTCACCAGCCGTCGCGATACTTCCTTGTTGGCGTCTTCCAGCCGTTCGGCGCGCGCTTCGGAATTATCGAGTTCCTGCGCCAACCGGGAGCGGTCGGCATTCATCCGCTGCACTTCGGCCTCGGCTTCCGAGTAATCGCGTTCATGCTCCAGCTTGGCCGCGACGGCGTTTTCCAGCCCCTCGATGGCCTTGCCCAGCCTGGCGATGACTTCCTTGAGCGTGGTTTCCCCGGTCATGGCCTTCGTCCTGTGCCCTGCCCATCACCGAATCGTTCGCGTTCAGAACGCGTTATCTCGGAAACATTAGGCACCGGGTGAAGGCAACGTCAACAAAGCTCTCGCGACTGTCCCCTGCTAACGCTAATGTAGGCCCGCCGCCAGCATCACAAGACCGGCAAATCTGCACCCGATTTGTTGACTAAAAGCCCGCGCCTGCTATGTGTCGCGCACCCTTTTCAAGGCTCTCCCAAGCCCCAAACCCCCACCTTTGGAGGAACCATGACGTCGCGTGAACAACATGACCGGATGGCCAATGCGATCCGCTTTCTCTCCATGGATGCCGTCGAGAAGGCCAATTCCGGCCATCCCGGCCTGCCCATGGGCTGCGCCGACATTGCCACGGTGCTGTTCACCCGCTTTCTGAAATTTGACGCCAAGGCCCCGCATTGGCCCGATCGCGACCGTTTCATCCTGTCGGCTGGCCATGGCTCGATGCTGCTCTATTCGCTGCTGCATCTGACCGGCTACGAAGACATGACCCTCGACCAGATCAAGAATTTCCGGCAGCTCGGTTCCAAGACCGCCGGCCATCCCGAATATGGCCACGCCGACGGCATTGAGACGACGACCGGCCCGCTCGGCCAGGGCCTCGCCAATTCGGTCGGCTTCGCGCTCGGCGAGCGCATCATGAACGCCGCCTTCGGCAACGACCTCGTCAGCCACTACACCTACGTCCTGGCCGGCGACGGCTGCCTGATGGAAGGTGTTTCCCAGGAAGCCATTGCGCTTGCCGGGCATCTGAAGCTCAACAAGCTGATCGTCTTCTGGGACAACAACAACATCTCGATCGACGGCCCGGTCTCGCTTGCCGACAACACCGACCAGGTCGCCCGCTTCCAGGCCTCCGGCTGGAACGCCAGCCATATCGACGGCACCGATCCGGAAGCCATCGCCTATGCCATCGAAGCCGCCCGCCACTCCGACAAGCCGACGATGATCGCCTGCAAGACGACCATCGGTTTCGGCGCGCCGACCAAGGCCGGCACCAACAAGGCGCACGGCTCGCCGCTCGGCGCCGACGAGATCGCCGGTGCGCGCAAGTTCTTCAACTGGCAGTCGCCGCCCTTCGAAATTCCGGCCGACATCCTCGACGCCTGGCGCACCGCCGGCAAGGCGGGCGCCAAGCAGCGCGCAGACTGGGAAGGCCGCCTCGCCAAGGCCGAGCCGAAGCTGAAGGCCGAGTTCGAGCGCCGGCTCAGTGGCAAGCTGCCGTCCAATTTCGACGCCGTCATCGCCGACTACAAGAAGAAGCTCTCGGCCGACAAGCCGAAGGTCGCCACCCGCAAATCGTCGGAAATGGCGCTGGAAGTCATCAATGGTGCGGTGCCGGAAACCATAGGCGGCTCCGCCGACCTGACCGGCTCCAACAACACCAAGACCAGCCAGACCAAGAACATCACGCCGGACGATTACGGCCAGCGCTATGTCCACTACGGCATCCGCGAACACGGCATGGCGGCCGCCATCAACGGCCTGACGCTGCATGGCGGCCTCATCGCCTATGGCGGCACCTTCATGTGCTTCTCCGACTATGCCCGCCCGTCGATGCGGCTTTCCTCGCTGATGGGCATCCGCTCGATCTTCGTCATGACCCATGATTCCATTGGTCTGGGCGAAGACGGCCCGACCCACCAGCCGGTCGAGCATCTGGCGGCCCTGCGCGCCATCCCGAACCACAATGTCTTCCGCCCGGCCGACGCGGTGGAAACCGCCGAATGCTGGCAGATCGCGCTCGAATCCGAAAAGACGCCGTCGACGCTGGCGCTGACCCGCCAGAACCTGCCGACGGTACGCACCGAACACTCGGCCAAGAACCTGAGCAGCCAGGGCGCCTACGAACTGGCCGCGGCCAGCGGCGAGGCAGCGGTGACGATCTTCGCCACCGGTTCTGAAGTCGAGATCGCGCTCGGCGCCCGTGACCTCTTGGAAAAGCATGGCCATCCGACCCGCGTCGTCTCGGTGCCTTGCTTCGAACTGTTCGACAAACAGAGCGACGACTATCGCAAGAAGACGATCGGCAACGCGCCGATCAAGATGGCAATCGAGGCCGGCATCCGCCAGGGCTGGGATCACCTCATCGGCTCGGATGGCATCTTCGTCGGCATGACCGGCTTCGGCGCCTCGGGCACGATCGAGCAGCTCTACCCGCATTTCGGCATCACCGCCGAGGCGGCGGCCAAGGCGGCGGAAGCCCGCCTGCACGCCAAGTAAGGCTGTGCATGCCGCCCAAAACTGCGTCGCGGTTTTGGGGATGGCGGCAGCACAAAACAAAAATGCTCCGGCGAAACCGCGCAAAGCGATTTCGCCGGACTGGCCCAACCTAATCGATTTAAATTCACGTCGCTGCGGCTGGATTCTTTGCCCGTCCGCCGCTATGAAGCTGCGGACCCATCGTCAGCCTTCCAGCTCCCAGGGAGAGAAAAATGACTGTCAGAGTTGCCATCAACGGATTCGGCCGCATCGGCCGCAACATCCTGCGCGCCATCCATGAATCCGGCCGCAAGGACATCGAGGTCGTCGCCGTCAACGATCTCGGCCCGGTCGAGACCAATGCGCACCTGCTGCGCTACGATAGCGTGCACGGCCGTTTCCCGCATGAAGTAAGCGTCGATGGCGACCAGATCACCGTCGGCAAGGAAAAGTTCAAGGTCACCGCCATCAAGGATCCGAGCCAGCTGCCGTGGAAGGAACTCGGCGTTGACATCGCGCTCGAATGCACCGGCATCTTCACCGCCCGTGACAAGGCCGCCGCGCACCTGACCGCCGGCGCCAAGCGCGTGCTGGTCTCGGCACCTGCCGACGGCGCTGACCTGACCGTGGTCTACGGCATCAACCACGACAAGCTGACCAAGGACCATATCGTCATTTCGAATGCGTCCTGCACCACCAACTGCCTGGCGCCGCTGGCCGCCGTGCTGCATGAGACGGTCGGCATCGAAAAGGGCATGATGACGACGATCCACTCCTACACAGGCGACCAGCCGACGCTGGACACCATGCACAAGGATCTCTACCGCGCCCGTGCCGCGGCCCTGTCGCAGATCCCGACCTCGACCGGTGCGGCCAAGGCAATCGGCCTCGTGCTCCCCGACCTCAAGGGCAAGCTCGACGGCATCTCGATCCGCGTGCCGACCCCGAACGTCTCGGTCGTCGACTTCAAGTTCATCGCCAAGCGCGCCACCACGGTGCAGGAAATCAACGAAGCGGTCATCGCCGCCTCCAACGGCAAGCTGAAGGGCATTCTCGGCGTCACCCATCACCCGAACGTGTCGATCGACTTTAACCACGATCCGCGATCCTCGATCATGGCGCTCGACCAGACCAAGGTGATGGACGGCAACTTCGTTTCGGTGCTGTCCTGGTACGACAATGAGTGGGGCTTCTCCAACCGCATGGGCGATACCGCCGTGGCCTTCGGCAAGACCATCGCCTGATCGCGGACCCATCTTCCAGAGACTTGAAACGCCCGGCTCTGTCCGGGCGTTTTCATTTGCCGGAGCAGCAACGCAGTACTGTCCGAAAATCAGCGGCTTCAGCCAAAAAACCACTCTCCCGCCTTGCACTGGTCATGCCTTCGCCTCACTCTCCCTTGAATCCGGAAGACAGAGGAATTCGAGGGGCAAATCACGGATGGAGCATGCGATCTATCTCGTCACGCTGGTCGGCACGGCGCTTGTTGTCGCCGCCGCGTTTTCGAGCCTGATCGCTTTTCGCTTCGGCGCCCCTCTCCTGCTGCTCTTTCTCTGCATCGGGCTCGCCACCGGAACCGACGGCCTCGGCATCGAATTCGACAATGCCCGCATCGCCTATTTTGCCGGCTCACTGGCGCTGGCGGTCATCCTCTTCGATTCCGGCTTCGGCACGCCGCTCAACGCTTTGCGGCAGGCAGCGGGGCCGGCGCTGTCACTGGCGACCTTCGGCGTGCTTCTCACCACCGGCCTGTTCGGCGCCGCCGCCCACTACCTGCTCGACCTGACCTGGCTGGAATCCTTCCTGCTCGGTGCCGCCGTCGCTTCGACCGATGCGGCGGCGGTGTTCTTCCTGCTGCGCGCCGGCGAGATCAATCTGCGCGAGCGCGTGCGCTCCACGCTCGAAGTCGAATCCGGCACCAACGACCCGATCGCCATCTTCCTCACCATTACCCTGGTCGAGATCATCGCCGCCCACGCCAATCCCGAAGCCAATGTGCTCGCCACCAGCTTGATCCTCGGCTTCCTCGTCAATATGGGCCTCGGCGCCATTGTCGGCGTGCTCGGCGGCCTTGCCATCGTGCGCCTCGTCGACCGGCTCAACCTCGACCATGGCCTGCTGCCGATCTTCGTGCTGACCCTGTCGCTGATGATTTTCGCCGCCGCTGGCGCGATTGGCGGCTCGGGCTTCCTGGCGGTCTACATCGCCGGGCTGATCGCCGGCAATTCCGACATCCGCGCCGTCACCATCCTCAAGCGCTTCCAGGACGGCATGTCGTGGCTGGCGCAGATCATCATGTTCCTGATCCTCGGCCTGTTCGCCACCCCCTCGCAATTTCCGGCGATCATGGTGCCGGCGATAGCGCTAGGCCTGTTCCTGATGTTCGTCGCGCGGCCCGTCGCCGTCTGGCTCTGCCTGATCCCGTTCCGCCTGCCGCGTCCCGAAGTCGCCTTCGTCTCCTGGGTCGGCCTGCGCGGCGCCGTCTCGATCCTGCTCGCCATCACCCCTCTGCTCGGCGGGCTGGAGAATGGCCGCACCATCTTCAACGCCGCCTTCATCATCGTGCTGGTCTCGCTGGTCATCCAGGGCTGGACCGTCGGCCCGCTGGCGCGTCGCCTTGGCCTCATCGTGCCGGCGCGGCTGGGACCGCTGGACAAAGTCGAGCTCGAACTGCCCGGCTCCGCCCATCACGAGCTTCTCGCCTATCGCGTGGCGCATGGCAGCCCGGTGGCGCGCGGCGAGCGCATTCCGCGCTGGGCACGGCCCTCGCTGGTGCTGCGCGACGGCCGCTCGATGCGCTTCCAGGATATGGGTCGGCTCGCCGCGGGCGACCAGGTCTACATCTTCGTGCCGGACCGCTATCCGCGCCTGCTCGACAAGCTGTTCGCCAGCCGTGCGGTGGTCGACCCGGAAGATGCTGATTTCTTCGGCGCCTTCGCCGTCGACCCGGCGCGCTCCGCCGCCGAACTGGAAGCCGCTTACACACCGGGCCTGACCGAGGCGGAGCAGAAGCTCACCGTCGGCGCGCTGGTCACGGCGCGGCTTGGCGGCCATGCCGAATATGCCGATCGCGTGCTGATCGGCTCGATCGAGCTGATCGTCAGGGATGTCGACGACAAGGGCCGGATCACGGGTCTCGGCCTCTCCTTCGAGCCGACCGCGCCGGTGGCGCGGGTGCCGGTCTTCCTGAGCGCCGGCGAGATGGGCGACCGCCTCAGCGCCTTCATCCGCAACTGGCGCAAGCCGACCGAGACGCAGGTGGAAGCCGCTCAGGCGGATGCTCCCCCTGAACCGCCGGTCGAGAAGGCAACGACCGGGAGCTGACAAGGGCGATCGTTTGCCTCGCCCCATCCTCACGGCACGATCTTCACGGACTATGTCCCCGCCCGCCTCAAAATTTCGCACCGCACCGCGGCCAAAGCCTTGCATCGGCGTTGGCGCGGGGTATGGTCCCGGCGATTTTCCGAGGAAAGGGACCGGCATGGCTGCCTTCAAGACACTAGACGACATCGGCAACATCAGCGGCAAGCGCGTGCTGGTGCGCGTCGACCTCAACGTTCCCGTCGCCGACGGCAAGGTCACCGACGCCACCCGCATCGAACGCATCGCGCCAACCATCGCCGAACTGTCGGGCAAGGGCGCCAAGGTCATCCTGCTTGCGCATTTCGGCCGGCCCAAGGACGGCCCCTCGCCCGAATTCTCACTAGAGCCGATCGCCAGGGCGACGGCGCAGGTGCTCGGCCGTCCCGTCGGCTTTGCCTCGGATTGCGTCGGCGACACGGCGGGAAGTGCTGTTGCCGCCATGAACAAGGGCGACGTGCTGCTCCTGGAAAACACCCGGTTCTACAAGACCGAGGAGAAGAACGATCCGGCCTTCACCGAAAGGCTCGCCGCCAATGGCGACATCTTTGTCAACGACGCCTTTTCGGCGGCCCACCGCGCCCACTCCTCGACGGAAGGACTGGCGCGTCTGTTGCCTTCCTTTGCCGGCCGCACCATGCAGGCCGAGCTCGAAGCGCTGGAGAAGGGCTTGGGCAACCCGGTCCGCCCGGTCGTTGCCATCGTCGGCGGCGCCAAGGTCTCGACCAAGATCGACCTGTTGATGAACCTGGTGAAGAAAGTCGACGCGCTGGTCATCGGCGGCGGCATGGCCAACACTTTCCTTGCCGCGCGCGGCACCGATGTCGGCAAGTCGCTGTGCGAGCATGACCTTGCCCCCACCGCCAAGCAGATCATGATCGAGGCGGCCGAGGCCGGCTGCGCCGTCATCCTGCCGGTCGACGGTGTCGTCGCCAAGGAATTTAAGGCCGGTGCCGCCTGCGAGACGGTCGCCATCTCGGACGTGCCGGCCGACGGCATGATCCTCGATGTCGGCGAAAAGACCGTGACGACGATCGGGGAGTGGATCGACCGCGCCGCGACATTGGTCTGGAACGGCCCGCTCGGCGCCTTCGAGATCGAGCCCTTCGATCACGCCACGGTTGCCGCGGCAAAACACGCGGCCGCGCGCACCAAGGCCGGCAAGCTGGTCTCCGTCGCTGGCGGCGGCGATACGGTGGCGGCGCTCAACCATGCCGGTGTCGCCGACGACTTCACCTATGTCTCGACCGCCGGCGGCGCCTTCCTGGAATGGATGGAAGGCAAGCCGCTGCCCGGCGTCGATGTGCTGAAGAAGTAGGCCCCGGCGGGATCGACGGCGCGGCGGACGGCGCCCGAAACTTTCAATCGATTCGAGCTTTCCGATGCCATTCCTTTGGCGGTAGACTTCCGTTAAGCGCGGAACGAACCCCTCCAGGAGAAGCATGATGAGCGAACGTCTCGAAGACATTGCCGCCGCGATCGTGGCCAACGGCAAGGGCCTGCTGGCCGCCGATGAAAGTTCCGGCACCATCAAGAAGCGTTTCGACGTCATCGGCGTCGAATCGACCGCCGACAGCCGTCGCGACTATCGCGAGATGATGTTCCGCGCCAAGGACGCGATGACGAAGTACATCTCCGGCGTCATCCTCTATGACGAGACCATCCGCCAGAAGGCCGCCGACGGCACGCCGCTGGTCGACATCATCAAGGCTTCAGGCGCCATTCCCGGCATCAAGGTCGATGCCGGCGCCAAGCCGCTGGCCGGCTTTCCCGGCGACACCGTCACCGAAGGCCTCGACGGCCTGCGCGAACGGCTTGCCGACTACTACAAGCTCGGCGCCCGCTTCGCAAAATGGCGCGCGGTGATCGACATCGATACCGGCAAGGGCGTGCCCTCGGTCAATTCGATCAGCGCGAACACCCATGCGCTCGCCCGTTATGCCGCCCTTTGCCAGGAGGCCGGCATCGTGCCGATCGTCGAGCCGGAAGTGCTGATGGACGGCGCCCACGACATCGGCACCTGCTACGAGGTCTCCAAGGCGACGCTGATCAAGCTCTATGATGAACTCCATGCGGCGCGTGTCGTGCTCGAAGGCACCATCCTGAAGCCCAACATGGTTCTATCGGGCAAGAAGTCGGGCACAGTGGACAGTCCCGAAAAGGTCGCCGAGATGACGATAAAACTGTTCCGCGAGACGGTGCCGGCCGCCGTCCCGGGCATCGCCTTCCTTTCCGGCGGCCAGGAAGACGAGGAGGCGACCGCCAACCTCAACGCCATCAATGCCATCGGCCCGCATCCGTGGAAGCTGACCTTCTCCTATGGCCGTGCACTGCAGGCCGCCCCGCAAAAGGCATGGAGTGGCAAGGCCTCGAACGTCGCCGCCGGCCAGGCCGCCTTCACCCACCGCGCCCACATGAACTATCTGGCCGCGCTCGGAAAATGGAAGGCGAGCCTCGAACAGGCCGCCTGATCCCAGCTCTTCCATATCCCTTCAACCCGGGCCAATGCGCCCGGGTTTTTGTTGCCTGCGATTTGGGCGAAGACCTCCTCATTCCTATTTCCTCTGGGCGTTGCCGGCGGCGATGTCGGTTTGCGCCCATCCCGAACGTCCTTGGGATGAGAGACAGGGAGAGGTTCATGCATCGCAACAAGGTCGTTTCACGCGAAGACTGGTTCCACGCGCACAAGGCACATCTGGCCCGCGAGAAGGAACTGACGCGGCTTCGCGAACGCGTCGCGGCCGAGCGGCGTGAATTGCCCTGGCTGAAGATCAGGAAGGACTATGTCTTCGAGACCGAACAAGGGCCGAGGAAACTGGCCGATCTGTTTGGCGCCAACAGCCAGCTGATCGTCTACCACTTCGTGTTCGCGCCGGGTTCCAACCATCATTGTGAAAGCTGCGCCTTCGTCGCCGATCATATGGACGGCGCCAACCAGCATCTGAGGCATCATGATGTGTCGCTTGTCGCCGTATCGCGGGCGCCGCTCGCCGAGCTCTTGCCCTACAAGCAGCGCATGGGCTGGAAGTTCGACTGGGTGTCTTCCTATGCCTCGGACTTCAACTTCGACATGCAGGTGTCCTTCACCGACAAGCAGATCGCATCCGGCGAAGCGGTCTACAATTTCGAAACACCGGTGCTGACGTCGAAAGACCTGCCCGGCACCACTGTCTTCCACAAGAACGAAACCGGTGACCTCTTCCTGACCTTCATGTCGCGCGCCCGCGGCAGCGAGCAGTTCATCGGCGCCTATCAATATCTCGACATCGCTCCGAAAGGGCGTGACGAAACCGGTCCTTACGGGACGTTCATGGACTGGGTACGATTGCACGATGAATATGGGAACAGGTCGCAACGGTACGATTAATGCCCCTAGGGCACCGGCCAGCGATGCGAGGATCCGTTCACGGCGGACGAAACATGCGCTAAGCCTGCCGCAGATCATTCCACGGTATCGCCATGCGTTTCCCCGCCCTTCTCACCTGGCTCGCCTTTCCCGTTTATGTCTGGCAGGGGCTCGGCGTGCGCCGCCGCACCACGCGCATGCTGCCGGCACAGGGACCGGTCATGCACGAGATATCAGGGAAGGCACCTGATATCTCGCTTCTGGTGCTGGGCGACTCCTCCGCAGCCTCGGTCGGCATCGGCAATTCGGAAAACGGTCTGGCCGCGCAACTCGCCGTGCTGATTGCGCAGCGTACCGGTTGCGCCGTGCGCTGGCGCGCCGCCGGCTTCAATTCGGCGACGTCAGGCCAGATCCGCGACCATGTCCTGCCCAATCTCTCGGCCGACCCGTGGACGCATATTGTGCTTGCCATCGGCACCAACGACACCAAGAATTTTCACTCGGTGCCGCGCTTCAAGAAGGAGTTCGGCGGCTTGCTCTACGCGCTGCGCGCCAAATGGCCGGAGGCGCGCGTGGTATGGTCGCCGGTGCTCGAATTCACGCGCGCGCCGGCCATGCCGCCGCTGCTCGGCAAGATCCTCGAGATCCGCGCCACCGCAATGAACCGGATGGGTGAGCGGCTCTGCCTGGAGCGCGGCGCGGTGCCGGCGCCACGCCTGCCGATCACCAACCCGGAAGCCGGTTTTGCCTCCGACGGCTTCCACGCCTCGGAGGCAGGCTACCGCGCCTGGGCGGAACATCTCGTCGACCAGGTGCTTGCCGGCTGACCTTGCGCAACCGCCATTTTGGCGGGCTATGTCAGATGCCCGAGCACGGCCGCCAGCGAGATCGCCGCCATCGCCAGCAACGCCAGCTTCCAGAAATCGCCGCGGCGCTTCAGCCCGGGCCAGCCGATCGGTTTGATCAGCTGGATGACCATGAAGCCGACGATGACAAGGGCGAGGAGTTTCGTCATGCCGCCTTTGACCAGCAACGCGGGCGGCTGTCAAAGCGCCTCGTTTTAGCCTCTAAGAAAGAACGGGCGCCACGTTCCTGAATCGGAGCGTGGCACCCGCTTAGGGCGCTCTATTTCAACGGCTTGAGGCCAGCCTCGATCGAAGCGCGCTTCGGCTCAAGGAAAGGCGGCAGGGCCAGGCTTTCGCCCAGCGTCTCCAGCGGCTCGTCGGCGGTGAAGCCCGGCCCGTCGGTGGCGATCTCGAACAGGATGCCGTTAGGCTCGCGGAAATAGAGCGAACGGAAGTAGTAGCGTTCGACCTCGCCGCTCGACGGAAGACGAAATTCGGCCAGACGGGCGGTCCATTTATGCAGCGTCTCCTGGTCCGGCGCCCTGAACGCCACGTGGTGAACCGCACCGGCGCCTTGCCTTGCGGGCGCCAGCCCGGGCTGCACGGCGACATGCAGCTCCGCCGCCGGCCCGCCAGCCCCCATTTCGAAGACATGGACCTGGCCCTCGCCGTCCGGCGAGGCATAGTCGCGGACCTTGCGCATGTTCATCACCCTGGTCAGCACCGCCTCGGTGTTGGTGATGTCGGGGACACTGATGACGATCGGCCCGAGCCCGCGGATCTGATGCTCCGCCGGCACCGGGCTTTGCGCCCAGGGATGACTGCCGCCCTTGCCACCGTCGCTGATGAGCCGCAGGCGCTGGCCTTCGGGATCCTCGAAATCCAGGCTGGGATAGCCGCCAATGTCGGCAATCTCTCCTGTCACGATGTTTTCGGCGGCAAGGTGCTGCTTCCACCAGGTAAGGCTCTCCGGACTGCCGACCCGGAGACTGGTCCGCGCGATGGAGTGGGTGCCGCGCCGTTCGCGGCCAACCGGCCAGTCGAAGAAGGTAAGGTCGGTGCCTGGCGTCGCTTCACCGTCGGCATAGAAAAGGTGGTAGGCCGATGTGTCGTCCTGGTTCACCGTCTTCTTGACCAGCCGCAGGCCCAGTACCCTCGTGTAGAAGTGAAGATTACCCGGCGCATTGGCGGTGATGGCGGTCAGATGGTGGATTCCTGTCAGTTGCAGGCTCATGGTCGTCTCCCTGGTTTTGGGGAAGAATTTTCTCCCTTCATATCAGAACTGCGGTCACGCCGCTGAAGGTCGCCTATCCTGACAGTCCGTCGCCGCATGATGAACAACACCGCACATATTGTCCCGCCTATGGTGAACAATCCGGCTCCGCGGCTTGCTGCAGCAAAGGCGCGACGGCATCGAAAAACAAGGCTTTCCCTCAGGAGAAGCGCCGAGCGCAACTATCGCTGAGCGCCTGACATCCTCCTGACAGACTGCTGTCAGGAGGGGTGTGCGATAGTGTCTCCATCAAAAGAGAGGAGACTGGTCATGAACGGTTACACCATTCTGCGCGGCATGCAGCACTATGTCGGCAAGGTTCGCACCATGCGCAACGAAATCCGCACCCAGCGTTTCATGAACTCGCTGCCCGCGGACATCCGCAAGGATATCGGCTGGCCGGATATGTATGCGGAACGTCGCTCCCACGGCAATTGAGGCGAATTTTTCGACGTCGATATTGGACATGGACGCGCCGATGCCCAGATATGGCTACGGCGCGCCGAGGGATGGAGCGAGCTCATGCCCGAACAGAAGACAATCGGCTTCCTTTTCATCGAAGGCTTTGCCGACTGGGAATATGGGCTGCTAGCGGCCTCGGCGGTTGAATGGTTCGGCGCTCGCGCCGTGTCGCTGACACCCGCAGGCAAGCCGGTGACCGGAATCAGCGGTTTTCGGCTGACGCCCGATCGTTCGATCGGCGTCGAAGAGAATGCCGACCTTGACGCAGTGGCCGTCATCGGTTCCGACCAGTGGGCGGGCAAGACGCCGCCGGATGTCGCTCAATTGCTCAATGCCGTTGCAACGCGCGGCGGTGTGGTTGGCGGTATCTGCGCCGGCACGCTGGCGCTGGCCCGGGCCGGCATGTTCGAAAGCGCCAGGCACACCAGCAATGGCCGCGACTGGATCAACGGACATGAAGCCGGCTATGCTGGAGACAGCAACTATCAGGACGTGCCGCATGCGGTCGCCGATGGCAAAATCGTGTCCGCGCCTGGTTCGGCGCCTGGCACCTTTGCCCTTACCTTTCTGAACACGCTCTATCCCGAAAGAAGCAGCGATCTCGCACAGATGCGAACGCTGTTTGTCAGAGAGTATGCTGAAGCCTCCTGACAGTATGCTGTCAGGAGACGCATGCGATGGTGGGATAATGCGCATGGCCGGCCGAGAGGACGATCGATGAAAAGTTGGAACGACAGGCTGAACACGCCTGGCATCAACGGCGTGAAACCGACGCCGCGCACGGTGGGTGACGTGGTCGAGGGCCAGCCGATGCTGGTGCCAACCGCTCGCCAGGTTGACGATTTCATCCGCTCGATTCCCGCAGGCGTCGAGATGGATATCCGCGCGTTGCGCACTGCCCTTGCCATCGAACACGGCGCCGAAGTGACATGCCCGGTCACAACGGGCTATCATCTGCGCACGGTTGCCGAAGCCGCCAGGGAAGACTTGGAGCGCGGCATGACGCTGAGCGACGTCGCCCCCTTCTGGCGCGTGCTCGATGCGAAGACGCCGACAACGAAGAAACTGTCCTTTGGCGCGGAGTTCGTTGCCGCTCAGCGCAAGCGCGAAGGACTGAAACCGTAATGCATGTCATCTGCAAGTGGGCCCAGTTCCGGGACCACGGCATGCATAGAGATAAAACTGGGGAAGCAAACGATGCGCCGCGCCGACAGGCTCTTTCAGATCGTGCAGCATCTGCGTGGTGGCCGTCTGGTCACCGCCCAGAAGCTCGGCACGTGGCTCGAGGTTTCCGAGCGAACGATCTATCGCGACATAGCCGACCTGCAGTCGACCGGGGTGCCGATCGACGGCGAGGCCGGTGTCGGCTACATGATGAGGGAGGGTTTCGACCTTCCACCGCTGATGTTCACGCGTGACGAGATCGTGGCGCTGGTTGCCGGCGCCCGCATGGTGCGCGCCTTTGGCGGCGCCGCAATGGCGCGGGCCGCCGACGAGGCGCTGGTGAAGATAGGCGCCGTGCTGCCCGACGCCGAAAAGGACCGCATCGCCCGCACCGAGATCCACACGCCGATGTGGGTGGTGAGCGACGCCGCCCGCGAGGCGATCGACCTGATCGAGCGCGCGGTCGAAAAACGTCAGGTGCTGACCATCGACTATTGCGACGAGGCCGGCCGCGGCACCGCGCGCGACATCAGGCCGCTCGGCCTGTGGTTCTGGGGCAAGGTGTGGACGCTGGTCGCCTGGTGCGAGATGCGCGACGACTTCCGTGCCTTCCGCATCGACCGCATCGCCTCGGTGGTGATCGCCGGCCGTATCTTCAAGCCGGAGCGCGGCAAGCAGCTCGCCGACTTCTACCGCGCCGTGGAGCGCAGCGAGGACTATGGCATGGCGCCGGACCGCGTGGCACGAAGCTGAGACGACCGGACCACAAAAAAGCCCGCTCGAAGCGGGCTTTTTTGATGAGTTCGCGACAACCTTACTCTTCGTCGGTGTCGGGGGTCTTCGACTTCAGCGCCGAGAGCTTGGCGAACACGGCGTTGGCGTCGAGTTCGGCATCCTCGTCCTTCGGCTTTTCCGGAGCCGGCACCAGGCGCTCGGTCAAGGCCGCCGGCAGCAGCGTGTCGCCGACCGGCTGCGCCTGCTCGCGGCCACGCGAGGCGCGGTTGACTTCCATGTCGAGGTCGATCTGCGAGGCGAGACCCAGCGTCACCGGGTCCATCGGCTGCAGATTGGCCGAATTCCAGTGCTTGCGTTCGCGGATCTGCTCGATCGTCGACTTGGTGGTGCCGACGAGACGCGAAATCTGCGCGTCCTTGAGTTCAGGATGGTTGCGCACCAGCCACAGGATGGCGTTCGGCCGGTCCTGGCGCTTCGACAGCGGCGTGTAGCGCGGGCCCTTGCGCTTGGATTCCGGCACCCGCACCTTGGGGTCGGAAAGCTTCAGGCGCTGGTTCGGGTCCTTCTCGGCGCGCGCGATCTCGTCGCGGGTCAGCTGGCCGGTCATGATCGGGTCCATGCCCTTGATGCCTTGCGCCGATTCGCCGTCGGCGATCGCCTTGACCTCAAGCGGATGCAGCCCGCAGAACTGCGCGATCTGCTCGAAGGAGAGCGCGGTGTTGTCGACCAGCCAGACGGCGGTCGCCTTGGGCATCAGCAGCGTATTGGCCATTTAAAAAATCCTTCTCGTTCGCCCGCGTTCCCGCGCGGGCGGTGGTTTAGAGCCACCAAAATGGGAAATTCGCGGCCTGTATAACCGTTCCCTTGCTGTTTCGCAATGTTTTTGGACGCGCGGTCGCCCCGACGCGTTCCGGAGCCGGCAAGCGCATTCGAATGCCTTGACCTCAGCCAAGGGCCCGGAGCTTTTGAGCAGGACACAGAAGCGCTGCGCGGGCTCCTTGAATAGGCGGGCAATCGGCTGGCCCCCCAAAAAAGACAAAACCCGCTGGACAAGGTCCAGCGGGCTCGGAACCGGAAACGGGAAGCGTCTGCGACGGCTCTACTTCTCAACACGTGCCCGGCCTTGCGGCCGGGGTCGTGCTTGATATCAGATCGCCTGGCGGGCGATCCGTTCGATGTCGGCGCGGTTGATGCCGAGATCGTTGAGCTGACGGGCGTTGAGCTTGTTCAGTTCACGCACGGTCTCGTTGTACATGCGCCAGTTACGGAAAGCGCGGATCGGGTTCATGGTAGTCCTCCTGATGGGGTGTTCGTTTCGATGCTGCACAGATAGTGATCATCGATGGGGACTTGAACGGCCGATTTTGCATAGCAATGATGCAAATGCTGCATTGCACCATTAAGCTTCTGTTCATCTCGTAGGCAGGGACGCTTCCGCCCAGGGCGTGTCGAGATTCAGGTCAGGCCGAGCCGAGAATGGTGGTTTCCGAGAACCGGAGCGGAGCGTACTCAAGTACGAGAGCACCGGAAGCGCAGGAAGCCACCATTCGCAGGCCGGCCTCACCTGAATATCCACGTCCTAACCGACGTCGAGCACGATCTTGCCGATATGCTCGCCCTCCTCCATCCGCTCATGCGCGCGCCAAGCATCGGTGAGCGGGTAGATCATGTCCATGACAGGTGCCACCTTGCGCGTGCCGAGCAGCGGCCAGACCTGCGCCTCCAGCGCCGCCGCGATCGCCGCCTTGAACTCGACGGTGCGCGGCCGCAGCGTCGAACCCGTATGGGTCAGCCGCTTGACCATGATCTTGGAAAAATCGGCGCTGGCGACGGCACCGGCCTGCACCGCGATCTGGACGATGCGACCCTCGACGGCGGCGGCCTCGTAGTTTCGCTGGACATAGTCGCCGCCGACCATGTCGAGGATGACATTGGCGCCCTTGCCGTCCGTCGCCTCCTTGACCGCCTTGACGAAATCCTCCTCGCGATAGTTGATGGCGCGGTCGGCGCCGAGCTTCAGGCAGGCATCGCATTTTTCCTTGGATCCGGCGGTGGTGATGACATAGGCGCCAAAGGCCGAAGCCAGCTGGATCGCCGTCGTGCCGATGCCGGACGAGCCGCCATGCACCAGCAGCGTTTCCCCCTTTTTCAGGCCGCCGCGTTCGAACACATTGTGCCAGACGGTGAAATAGTTTTCCGGTACCGCCGCCGCTTCCGTATGCGTGAAGCCTGCGGGCAGCGGCAGCACGCTGCCGGTGTGAACCTTGACATATTCGGCATAGCCGCCGCCGGGTGTGAGCGCACAGACCCGGTCGCCGATGCGCCAGCGCGATATCTCGTCACCAAGGGCTGCCACTTCGCCCGAGACTTCGAGGCCCGGCAGGTCCGATGCGCCGGGCGGCGGCGGGTAGGCGCCCTTGCGCTGTTGCACATCAGGGCGGTTGACGCCGGCGGCATGCACCTTGATCAGGATCTCGCCGGGGCCGGGTTGCGGCACGTCGCGCGTCTCCGGTTTCAGCACCCGTGGGCCACCCGGCTCCGAGATTGCGATCGCCGTCATCCTCGCCGGAATTTTCTGTCCGCTCGCCATGAAGTTTCCCGTCTTTCCTCGCCGCATTCTTACCGGCTGTTTGCATCCACACCCTTGCCCTATGTATGCTCATTGCCAAATCAGGCAAATGGCCAATCTGGTGTGGCGGAGGAGGAGCAGCGATGGCGATCTTCGACGACGAACCCAAGAAGAAGGCGCGCCCGCACGAGATCGGGCAGGATCTGTCGCTGCTTTCCGTCGGTGAACTGTCGGAGCGCATCGGCATACTGCGCGAAGAAATCGCCAGGCTGGAAGCCGAGCTCAAGGCCAAGGACAACACCAAATCGGCCGCCGAGGCACTGTTCCGCCGCGGATAGTGGACCGGGGCGGGACGGCTCGCCGCTGAAAAGCCGGAATGCGACTGTCTTCAGACCCTGCCACCCCTTTCAGAGTCCAGCCGGATCAAAAAATGCTCGCATCCTACCGACCGATCCTCTCCCTGCTTCGGGGCACTGCCTTTCTGCTCGCGGCATCGGGTCTGCACGGGCTGCTGTTGCCTCTGCGCGGCCAGGTGGAAGGGTTCTCGACCGCATCGCTCGGCCTGATGGGCACCGCCTGGGCCGGCGGCTTCGTCACCGGCTGTTTCTTCGCGCCGCGCCTTGTGCGCCGCGCCGGGCATGTGCGCGCCTTCGGCGCCTTTGCCGCGTCCGGCGCCATCGTGGCGCTGCTCACCGGCCTGATCATCGACGAATATGTCTGGATCCTGTTGCGCGCCTTCACCGGCTTCACCATGGCCGGCGCTTTCATGGTCATCGAGAGCTGGCTGAACGAGAAGGCCACCAACGAGAACCGCGGCACCGTCTTCGGCCTCTATATGATGGTCACCTACGCCTCGATCATGGGCGGACAGATGATCGTCGCCGGCGGTGATGTGAAATCGGCGTCGCTGTTCATGATCACCGGCATCCTGTTCTGCCTGTCGCTGATCCCGACCGCGGTTTCTTCGGCATCACTCCCCAAGCCGCTGCAGGACGTCAAGCTCGACGTCAAGGGGCTCTACGCCAACTCGCCGGTGTCGGCGGTCGCTTGCCTGTTGGTCGGTATCGCCAACGGCGCCTGGGGTACGCTGGGTGCCGTCTACGGCGCCCGTATCGGCATCTCGACGCCTGAGATTGCCCTGATGATGAGCTTGGTGGTGGTTGCTGGTGCCGCGATGCAGCTGCCGGCCGGGCGCCTGTCCGACAAGACCGACCGCCGTTTCGTCCTGGCCGGTGCCGCTTTTGGCGCGGCGTTGGTCGCACTCCTGGTCTTCCTCTTCGAGCCGCGCTCCGCCGTCTTTGTCATCGTCTTGACCGCCGCTTACGGCGCCTTCGCTTACACGCTCTATTCGATCGCCGTGGCCCATGCCAACGACCACGCCCGTGCGGAGGATTTCGTCAAGGTGTCGGGAGGCTTGCTGCTGCTTTACGGCTTCGGCACCATGATCGGCCCTTTGCTGGCAGCGGCGCTGATGGGCTGGATGCGCCCGGAGGGCCTGTTCCTGGCGACCGCCTTCGCGCATCTGTCGCTGGCCGGCTACACGCTGCTGCGCATCAGCCGCCGCGCTCCGGTGCCGATCGGCGATCGCGACGCCTTCAAGACGCAGCCGGCCGACCGCTCGGTGACGCCGGAAGCATTGCGGCTCGATCCAAGAAGAAAAGCAGAAGCAGACAGTTGAGATTCGAAGAACTTTGCCTCACAAATGAGGCATGATGTTTTCCGACGCCTTCATGGCGATCGCCGACCCCAATCGGCGCCACCTCCTGGAAGAACTTCGACGCGGTCCGAAGACCGTCAACGAGTTGGCGGCCGGCTTGCCAGTCTCACGCCCGGCCGTATCGCAGCATCTGAAAGTGTTGCTCGACGCCGGACTGGTCAACGCCAAGGCTGAAGGCACGCGGCGTGTCTATACGGTAAGCAATTCCGGCTTCCTGAAGCTCAACATCTGGCTCGATCAATTCTGGGAAGCTTGATCTTCTCGCCCTTTATCATCGACATCGCGACGACGATCAGGCTTGTATTTTTAGGAAGGCGCCGAGCGCATCGAGCAGTTCGCCTGTCCCATGCTCACGCGTGGCTGAGGTGTCGTGGCCGTCGAGGAAGGCGCCCTGTTCTGTCATCACCAGCCGCGTGCCCCCCGCTTCGGCTACCAGCTCGATCGTCGCCAGTGACACAGAGACGCGGGTTTGACCGAACAGCAGCTCATAGCTGTAGACGATGCGCTGGTCCGGAACGATGTCCTGATAGACCGCGTTGAAGAAATGCATCTGCCCATCGCTCGGGCATCCCGCATTGACCTCCTTACCCCCGACACGGAAGTCCATGTCATGCCGGCTGGGCATCGGGTCATGGGGATCGACGAACCAGCGCCGCTTGGCCTCAGGATTGCTGAACGCGGAGAAGACCCTTGCGGGCGCCGCCGGATAGAAGCGCTCGACGACGAAGGTGGAATGGACGACGGATCGTTGGCTCACTGAGGTTTCCTTCATGTTTCGTCTTTGGTTTGCGCCAGAAAATCGCCAAGCCGATCCAGCCGGCGTTCCCAGGCGAGGCGCCGTTCGTTGATCCAGTGCTCGGCCGCTCTCAGCGCCTTGGGCTCGATCTGGCAGGTGCGCACGCGCCCCAGTTTTTCCGAGCGTACGAGGCCGCTCGCTTCCAGCACGTTGAGGTGCTGGACGACGGCCGACAGCGACATCGCCAGCGGCTCGGCCAGCTGGCTGACCGAGGCGGGGCCACGCGACAGCCGGTCGACCATCTGCCGCCGCGCCGGATCGGCGAGCGCCTGGAACATCAGGTCGAGCTGGGCGGGATCGTGCAGCATCGCCGTCAGCCGTTATTGTACGGGAAGAACTTGAAGTAGGGCTGCGCCTCCTCGATCACCCTGGCGAAGGCGGCGCGCTGCAGCAACCGGTCGTGATAGCGTTTCACGGCCGGATATTTGTCGCCGAACGGCTCGACCTTGTTGGCATAGAAGAGCGCGGGCGACGCCGCGCAATCGGCCAGGCTGAAGGCGTCGCCCACCGCCCAGTCCCTCGACTGCATCTCTTGTTCGACGATGGCGTAGGAATTGCGCAGCTGGCCACGCGCCTGCTCGACGCCGAACGGGTCGGTCTTGTCATGCGGCCGCAACCGGTCGCCGACGATCTTCTGCATCGGCTCCTGCACATAGAAATCATAGAAGCGGTCGGCCTGGCGGACCGCCAGCGCCGCATCGATGTCGGCGGGAACGAGTTCGACCGACCCCGGATAGTGCGTGGCCAGATATTCCACGACGATGGTCGATTCCAGCACTGTGCGGTCGCGTGCATCATCGCGCAGCGCCGGCATCTTGCCGGTCGGTGAAATCTTCAGGAAAGCCGCGCGCGAGTGTTCGTCGCCAAGGTCGACGATGACCGGGTTAAAGGCCGTGCCGTTCTCATAGAGCGCGATCAGCGGCTTCCAGCAGAAAGAGGCCAGGGGGTGGAAATGCAGCGTCAGGGCCATTCTTTGCTCGTCTCCTTCTGGTTCGTCGATGGGCAGGAGTCATGCGCCCGCCAGGTCAACACTGAAGCATTTACTTAACTATTGCGACATGCCTTGTCCGTCAAGACCGACCCGTGAAATCTCAATTGGACCTGATATGCGAGACGATGGCGGTCTCTATGTCGGGCCAGTCTTGCGGATGCAGTTCATGGCCGCCGCCCGCGATGCGAAGGAGTTTTACGCCGGTGACCATTTTGGCCAGCGCCTCGCCGTGCTCGACCGGAAAGATCGGATCTGATGTACCATGGATGACCAGCAGCGGCGCCGCCATCTCCGGCAAGCGGCCCTTCCATGCGTCACCGCCCTTGAGCGAGAAATGATTGCTTGCGCTGAGGAACCCGCCGGAGCGATCGTAATCCTGTTCGATGAAGGCCCGCATCCGGGCCTCGTCGAACGGGTGTGCGGTGCTGGCGATCGCCCTGGCATCCCTGACCATGAAATCGATCACCTGGCCGCGGTCCGACCAGTCGACATCGGCGCCCGCGGCCGAATGCTCGATATAGGCGTCGGTCGTCTGTGGCAGATGCGAGGTGTCCATTTCCACCGGCGAGCTGCTGATCACCGTCAGCGACGCGACGCGGGAGGAATGCTTGAGCGCCACGAGCTGCGCGATCATGCCGCCCATCGACATGCCGGCGACATGCGCCTTGCCGATGCCATGGCTGTCGAGCACGCCAACAGCATCGTCCGCCATGTCGTCGAATGTGTAGGGCGGCTTGCCCGGCGGATATTTGGTCGAGCGGCCGGTATCGCGATTGTCGTAGCGGATCACGTACAGGCCGGCATCCGCCAACTCCCGGCAAAATGCCTCCGGCCACCACAGCATCGAGGCCATCGCGCCCATGATCAGCAGCAGCGGAGGATTTTCAGGGTCGCCGAAGGCTTCGGATATGATCTCGGGGCGATTGATCGTCGTCATCACAAGGTCTCCTCATCTGCTTGCATTTTGCAATCGGTTGCACCGTAATAAAACTGATACGATAATGCAACTGGTTTTGTGGAGAGAGAATCGAATGAGCCTCGATCGCCGGTCCGGCTGCCCGATCAACCTGTCGCTGGAAGTGTTCGGCGACCGCTGGAGCCTGATCATCCTTCGCGACATGATTTTCGGCGGCAGGCGGCATTTTCGCGAACTGCTCAACGGCTCGATGGAAGGCATTGCCTCCAACATCCTTGCCGACCGGCTGAAGCGGCTGATGGAACTTGGCATGCTGACCAAGGCCGACGACCCATCGCACAAGCAGAAGGCGATCTACAGCCTGACCGAGATGGCCATCACGCTGGTGCCGATCCTGGCCCATCTGGGCGCCTGGGGCCGGGTCTGGCTGCCGACCACCGAGGAACTCTCGATCCGCGCCGAGCTCCTGGAGAAGGGCGGCCCGCCACTATGGGAGAAATTCATGGACGAGTTGCGCCATGAGCATCTGGGTATGCCACTCGACACAGCGTCCGGCCCTTCTGTCCGCGCGACCCTGCAGGCCGCCTATCAAGCCGTGGTCGCCGGCAAGGCTCTCGGCGCCAGCCCGGCCGTGTAACCAACTATTTTCCCCCGTTGAGAGCCCGGCTCTGCTAGAACAAGCGGAAACCACAATTCACGGGATTGGATAAGGTCTTGGTTGAGAACTCTCGGGATGCTGCCCGCGCGCGCGCCGATCTGCGCTTCAAGAAGCAGGAAGAGGCGGCGACCGTCCGCCAGAAGGCGATGGCGGAATATGCCGCCGAGAGCGACGCCCGCAAGGTCAAGACCGACAAGCTGAGGGCGCTCCGGCTCGCCAAGGAAGCCGAAGACCTCGCCAATGCGCCGGCAGTGCCCGCCAAGAA
Source organism: Mesorhizobium loti (assembly GCA_002356515.1). Classification (NCBI taxonomy): domain Bacteria; kingdom Pseudomonadati; phylum Pseudomonadota; class Alphaproteobacteria; order Hyphomicrobiales; family Phyllobacteriaceae; genus Mesorhizobium; species Mesorhizobium loti. Next base: position 3,582,386 of record AP017605.1, read on the forward strand.
ACCTGCACGCGCCAAGAAGAAATAACGCGCCGCTTTCAAACTAGCCCGAACCGGCCGGCGCTGCTCGCCTGCTGATACAGCCGTTCGACGGCGCCACCCAGGCAGCGGCCCTTCATCCCACCGCTTCACGAGAAGCAATTTCAACCGAAAACGGGATTGCTTCGGCCGGCCGGCCGCCGATGATTGTCCCTTTCCAACAGGAGATTGCCATGACCGCACTGCCGCTCGAAAAAGCCCAGCAAATCATCGATGCCGCCTTCGCCAAGGGCGCCGATCTCAAGCTCAAGCCGCTGGGCGTCTCGGTGCTTGACGCCGGCGGCCATCTGGTCGCCTTCCAGCGCCAGGACGGTGCCTCGTTCCTGCGCCCGCAAATGTCGGCCGGCAAGGCCTATGGCGCGCTGGCCATCGGCATGGGTTCGCGCAAGGTCGAGGCCTTCGCCAAGGAGCGCCCGCATCTGGTTGCCGGCATTTCCGACGTGTCGGGCGGACGCGTGCTGCCGGTGGTCGGCGGCGTGCTGATCCGCGACAAGGCCGGCACTATTGTCGGCGCCGTCGGCATTTCAGGCGACACCTCGGACAATGACGAGGCCGCGGCCATCGCCGGCATCGAGGCCGCCGGCTTCACCGCCGATCCGGGCTGAGTTCTTAGTTGAGATTGATGTCCCGGCTTGCCGATCGCATCGACACCGCGAACCCGGCCATCACATCGAACAGCGCGATGATCATCAGCGTGAAGAAGATGGAATGCGCCGCGCCCTTGACCAGCAGGAACTCGACCAGGAAAGCGACGAAGACCAGCGTCGACAGGAGATGGTCCATGATCGAGGCGCTGGTCGTGCGCGCCGATTTCACCATTTCGAGGAACAGGAAGATCAGCCCGATCAGTATCATCAAGTCGCCGAGCGTCATCGAGAACACCCCGCCCGACATCATGCGGAACGAGAAGATCTCGCTCGCCCAGGGATCGTCACCGCCGCCGAAAATTCCGAGCAGGCCGAGATTGTAGAGAATGAAAGGCACGATCAAAAGCGGGACGGCACCGAACATCTGGCGTCTCCATATGGGGGCACCTTCTGTAGAATGCGCCACAGGCACGCCGTCAAGATTTTTCGTAAAAAGCCGCAAACACGGTCGAAGACCGGATGCAACAACCATGTCAGCCGGTTGCAAGCGTAAGGCAGAGGCTCAGCGCTGAAGTAGCCTGCGCGCATTGCGCGCCGGTGAGACGGCAGCCCAAGCGTCGGCTCCGGCCGTTAAGTTGCGCCAAACGCAAAAAAGACCGGCCAGAGGCCGGTCTTTTGTAACTCAAACCTTGGGAAAAGCTAGTCTCAGCTTTCCTTGGGGGTCAGCACCTGGCGACCGCGATACATGCCGGTCTTCAGGTCAATGTGGTGCGGGCGGCGCATTTCGCCGGAATTCTTGTCCTCGACATAGGTCGGGGCCTTGAGGGCGTCTGCCGAGCGGCGCATGCCGCGCTTGGACGGAGAGGTTTTGCGTTTCGGAACGGCCATGGATATGCTCCACTACATGGTCAAAAGCCCCGCCCGCCCTCGTGAAAGGGCCATGTCGGGGCCTAAATCTGAGAAAGTCGGGTGCCTATACACGCCCTGTGCCGTTTTGGCCAGCGCTACCATGAACTTTTTTGTGCCGGCTATTCGAGACAACCGACATAAGCACCGGAACGACCTGCCCTGCGCTCTATCAGATTGGCGAGCCGTCTCAGGCCCGGCCCGGGCTTTGCCGGATTGCGGGCGATCGGATTGGGCAGGGTGACGGCAAGAAGTGCGGCCTGCCGGCGCGACAGCTGTTTTGCCGAAATGCCGAAATGATGCTGTGCCGCTGCCTCGATGCCATAGATGCCCGGCCCCCATTCGGCGATGTTGAGATAGATTTCCATGATGCGGCGTTTCGATATCACGGCGTCGAAATAGACGGCCAGCGGCAGTTCGACGACCTTGCGCACCGAGCCCAGCGGCCGCGACCAGAGAAAAAGGTTCTTCACCGTCTGCATAGTGATGGTCGAGGCGCCGCGCGTCGCCTCGCCGGCCAGCGCATCGTCGACGACGCCGCGCAATTCGCCGAGATCGACACCGCGGTGAAAGCAGAATTGCCCATCCTCCGACATGATGACCGAATGGGCCAATACCGGCGCCACATCGTCGATCGACACCCAGCGCCGGTCATAGCCGGAGAAGGTCGCCACATCCTTCAGCATCAGCGTCGACACCGGATGCACGAAGGACGGCAGGTAAAGGAAGGTCAGCACCGTCGGAATCAACGCCAGTACGGCGGCCACGACGATACCGCGCCGGACCCAGCGCCTGAGATTGCGGCGGTTCACGCCTCGCGATCTCGTCGCCATGTCCAGCTTTTCGGTTTCATGATCGACGATCGGTTCCGCCAAGCCGCCCAACCCGTGCCAGAGAGCTCGTTTTGAAACGCGCTCCTGTGAGTCATATGACGGCGTTTTTCGAGAACCGGAGCGGAGCGTACATTTGAGTACGTGAGCACCGGAAGCGCAGAAAAAGCCTTCAGATGACCGCAGGAGTAGAGTTTCCAAACGGGCTCTTACTGCTCCGGCATAATGGCGCTTGCCTTCTTGCGCAACGTCTGAGTGTCGGCTACCGGTCCCGGCCATGACGAATGACGACGAAATGGCGTTCGAAATGGCGCTCATCAGGCGGGCGGCAGCCGTCGAGGTGCTGCTGCGGCGGTTGCTCGACGACCGCCCGCTTTCGGGCGAGATCGCGCGGCCCGACCGCCTGATGGCGGCAATGCGCCATGGCGTGCTGAACGGCGGCAAGCGCCTGCGCCCGTTCCTGGTCATGGAGAGCGCCGCGCTGTTTTCCGCCGATGGCGAAGCCGCACTGCGCGTCGCGGCGGCCCTCGAATGCGTGCATTGCTATTCGCTGATCCATGACGATCTGCCGGCGATGGACGATGATGATCTGCGCCGCGGCCAGCCGACCGTGCACAGGGCCTTCGACGAGGCGACGGCGATCCTGGCCGGCGACGCCTTGCTGACGCTGGCCTTCGACATCATCGCCGGCGAGGCGACCGTACTGCCGGCCGAGCGGCGGGTGGCCCTGGTGCTGGCGCTTGCCCGTGCCGCCGGTGCCGGCGGCATGGTCGGCGGCCAGAAACTCGACCTCGAAGCCGAGCAGACACCGCCCGACGAGGCCGGCATCATAAGGCTGCAGGCAATGAAGACCGGCGCGCTGATCCGCTTCGCCTGCGAAGCCGGCGCCATCATCGCCGGCGCTCCGGCCGAGGATCGCGAACGGCTGGCCGAATTCGGCTCGGCGATCGGCCTTGCCTTCCAGCTTGCCGACGACCTGCTCGACCTGACCGCCGACGCCGGCCAGATGGGCAAGGCGACCGGCAAGGACGCCGCCGCCGGCAAGGGAACGCTGGTGGCGCTGCACGGCGCGAATTGGGCGCGCAGCCAGCTGCACGGCCTTGTCGGCCAGGCGCACGCGCTGCTCGAGCCCTATGGCGACAGGGCAGCGCTGCTGAAGGAAGCCGCGACCTTCGTCGCGACGCGCAACAGCTGAGTTCTGGATCTGGACTTGCCTGCCTGGCAGGACAGGCAGGGCTATCCCCGCCCCGCGCCATTCGCCACGACATATACCGCGTAGAGCGACTGTCGCGCCGTGATGAACAGGCGGTTGCGCTTCGGGCCGCCGAAGGTGAGGTTCGCCACCGTCTCCGGGATGCGGATCTTGCCGATCAGCGTGCCGTCGGGGTCGAAGCAATGGACGCCGTCGCCGGCACCTGCCCAGACGCGGCCTGATAGATCCACCCTGAACCCATCGAACAAGCCGGCTGTGCAAGTCGCGAAGACGCCGAGTTCCTTGAGCGCGCCGCTCTCGATGGCGAACTTGCGGATGTGCCGTGGCCCGCCCTTCTGGTGCGTGACGCCGGTGTCGCCGACATAGAGGATGGTCTCGTCCGGCGAGAAGGCGAGGCCGTTGGGCTTCGCCATCGTCGAGACGACGCGTGTCACTGCGCCCGTTGCAGGGTCGGCGCGGTAAACGTGGCAACCCTCGATCTCCTGCTCGGCGCGGTCACCCTCATAGTCGGTCGCGATGCCGTAGGGCGGATCGGAAAACCACACCGTGCCGTCCGAACGCACCACCACGTCGTTGGGCGAATTCAGCCGCTTGCCCTCGAAGCGGTCGGCGATCACCGTGATCGACCCGTCATGCTCGGTGCGGGTGACGCGCCGCGCCCGGTGCTCGCAGGTGACCAGCCGCCCCTCAGTATCGACTGTGTTGCCATTGGCATTGTAGGCCGGTGCGCGAAACACCGAGACGGCGCCGCTGGTGTCGTCGTAGCGCATGATGCGGTCATTCGGGATGTCCGAAAACACCAGATACCGCCCGGCCGCGAACCAGGCCGGACCCTCCAACCAGCGCCCTCCGGTCCACAGCCGCTCGACCGCCACATGGCCGACGAAGCAGCTCTCGAACCGCTCGTCGAGAACCTCGAAGCCCGCGCCTTCTATATCTGCGAACATGCCTCGCCCTCCACGAAACCGGTCTATCGATAGCCCTCGCGGCGAGCCATTTTCAAGACTTGACCTGCAAAAATGTTAGCGATAACATCGACGCCAATTCAGTCCGTTTGCTTGGCTTGGGAGGGCCATAGATGCGGCCCAAGCTCATCGAATTCATTGACATCTCCAAGCGCTTCGGCGGCACTCTGGCGTTGAAGTCGGTCTCGCTCGACATCCACGAGGGCGAGATCGTCGCGCTGCTGGGCGAGAACGGCGCCGGCAAGTCGACGCTGATCAAGACACTCGCCGGCATCTACAGGCGCGACCAGGGCGCGATCCGCTTTCGCGGCGAGGACTATCACCACCGCCCGCCCCGGCCCAACCAGCCGCAGAAGGTCGCCTTCATCCATCAGGATCTCGGCCTCATCGAATGGATGACGGTGGCAGAGAATGTTGGCATGGCGCAGGGTTTTTCACGCCGCTCGGGCCTGATCGACTGGCGCGACACCGAGCGTCGTGCCGAGCGCGCGCTGGCGCTGGTCGGCTGCGCCTTCGATCCGGCGACGCGCGTCCAGGATCTTTCCCGCACCGAGAAATCGCTGGTGGCCATCGCCCGCGCGCTCGCCACCGAAGCCGACGTGCTGGTGCTCGACGAGCCGACGGCAAGCCTGCCGGCCGATGAGGTCGAACGCTTGTTCCAGGCGCTGCGGCCGTTGCGCGAGCGCGGTGTCGGCATGATCTATGTCTCGCACCGGCTGGACGAAGTGTTCCGCATCGCCGACCGTGTCGCCGTGATGCGCGACGGCCGCATGGTGGCGGTCAAGCCCGTCACCGAGACGACGCCGCAGGAACTGGTCGATCTCATCGTCGGCCGCCCGGCGCATCAAATGTTCGCCAAGTCGCGCTGGCAGGACGGACCCGAGCGGCTGAAGGTCGAGGATCTGCGCTGCGGTAGCGTCGGTCCGGTTCGCTTCGAGGCGCGATCGGGTGAACTGCTCGGTCTGGTCGGCCTGCGCGGCGCAGGACAGGAGGCGGTCGGCCGCGCGCTGTTTGGCGCCGAGCCTTTCGACGGCGCTGTTTCGCTCGACGGCAAACGCCTCGATCTGTCCTCGGTCGGTGCGGCCCTTGCCGCCGGCGTCGGCCTGATCGCGCGCGACCGCACCGAGGAGTCGGTGGCGCTGTCGCTGTCCGTGCGCGAGAACATGTACCTCAATCCGTCGGCGGTCGGCCGCGGGCTGTTTTCCTTCATGAAGCCGGCGCAAGAGAGCGAGCTGACGCGGGAACTCGGCGCGCGCCTGGGGCTGAGGCCAAACGACCCGCATCTGCCGATCGAGGCGCTCTCCGGCGGCAACCAGCAGAAGGTGGTCGTCGGCCGCTGGCTGGCGACGGGCCGCAAGCTGCTGATCGCCGAGGATCCGACGGCGGGCGTCGATGTCGGTGCCAAGGCCGAAATCTACCGGCTGATCGCGGCGGCCGTCGAGGCAGGGCTGGCGGTCATCGTCGTGTCCACGGATTTCGAGGAGGTCGCCCATATCTGCCATCGCGCCCTTGTCTTTTCGCACAACCGCATCGTGCGCGAACTGGCCGGCGATGCCTTGACGACGGCGGCGCTCATCCATGCCGCCTCTGTGTCCGAAGCCGCCTGAGGAGTATCCATGAACTCGATCAAATCGACGGCGCTGGAGCCGACCCGCTCGGAACTCTCCGGGCTGAGCTTTGGCCAGAAGGCGGCGCGCTATCTGCCGGTCTACGGCCTGCCGATCCTGACGTTGCTGCTCATCCTGCTGTTCTCGCTGCTCTTGCCGCGCACCTTCCCGACGCTGCTCAATTTGCGCTCGATCATCTCCGACAAGGCGATCATCGCCCTGCTCTCGCTGGCGGCGATGATCCCCATGGCCTCGGGCCGCATCGACCTGACGGTCGGCTACGGCATCGTGCTCTGGCATATATTGGCTATCAGCCTGCAGACCGCCTTCGGTGTCCCCTGGCCGATCGCGGTGCTCATCGTCATCCTGCTCGGCGTTGTGACCGGCTTCATCAACGGCCTGCTGGTCGAGGTGGCGCGCATCGATTCCTTCATCGCCACGCTCGGCACCGGCACCGTGCTCTATGCCTTGGCCATGTGGTACACCGGCGGCCGCCAGGTCGTCGGCATGCTTCCCGACGGCTTCCTCGCCCTCAACGGCACGATGCTGTTCGGCCTGCCGATCACTGGCTACTACGTGATCGTCCTGGCGCTGGCGATGTGGCTTGTGCTCGAATACATGCCGATCGGCCGCTACCTCTACGCCATCGGCGCCAATCCCAAGGCCGCCGCGCTCAACGGCATTCCAGTGCAGAAATTCGTCATGGGCGCCTTCGTCGCCTCCGGCGCGCTGACCGCGCTGGGCGGCGTGCTTCTCGCCTCGAAGCTGCGGATCGGCCAGGCCAGCGTCGGCCTCGAATATCTGCTGCCGGCGCTGGTCGGCGCCTTCCTCGGATCGACCACCATCAAGCCCGGCCGCGTCAATGTATGGGGCACGATCATCGGCGTCGTCATCCTCGCCGCCGGCATTTCCGGCATCCAGCAGTTCGGCGGCTCGTTCTGGGTCGAGCCGCTGTTCAACGGCGTCACCTTGCTCGTCGCCATCGGCATTGCCGGCTACGCGCAGCGCCGCCGCGGCGCGGTCGTGCCGCCTCCACCAGCCACCAGCCAACCAACAAAGACAAATGACAATGCTTAATGGGAGAAGAAACATGCATCGCAGAACAGTCCTTCAGCTCGGCGTCGCTTGCCTGGCGCTCGGCATCGCCTCGACCGCGCTGGCCGACCCGATGGCCGACGCCAAGGCCGTCGTCGACAAATACGCCAGCAAGGTCGACAAATGGGACGGCCCGACGACCGGACCGAAAGGCGCTGCCGGCAAGACCATCGTGGTGCTTGGCGCCGACATGAAGAACGGCGGCATACTGGGCGTCACCAAGGGCGTCGAGGAAGCAGCGGCGGCTCTCGGCTGGACGGTCAAGACGCTTGACGGCGCCGGCTCCATCGGCGGCCGCACGGCGGCTTTCGGCCAGGCGCTGGCGCTTAATCCCGACGGCATCATCATCAACGGCTTCGACGCCGTCGAGCAGAAGCCGGCAATGGAGCAGGCGAAGGCCGCCAAGATCCCAATGGCGGCATGGCATGCGGCACCGACGGTCGGTCCGATCGACGATCTCGGCATCATCGCCAACGTCTCGACCGATCCGATGGAAGTGTCGAAGGCGGCGGCCGACTGGGCCTTTGTCGACGCCAAGGGCAAGCCTGGCGTCATCATCTTCACCGATTCCACCTACCAGATCGCCATCGCCAAGGCGGACCGGATGAAGAAGGAGATCGAGGATCTCGGCGGCAAGGTGCTCGAATATGTCGACACGCCGATCGCCGAGACTTCACAGCGCATGCCGCAGCTCACCACCTCGTTGCTGCAAAAATATGGCGACGCCTGGACCCATTCGCTGGCGATCAACGATCTCTATTTCGACTTCATGGGCCCGTCGCTGGCGGCTGCCGGCAAGTCGGGCACCGACGCGCCAATCAATGTGGCGGCGGGCGATGGTTCCGAATCCGCCTACCAGCGCATCCGCTCCAGCCAGTTCCAGAAAGTGACGGTGGCCGAGCCGCTGAATCTGCAGGGCTGGCAGCTCGTCGACGAGCTCAACCGCGCCATGGCCGGCGAGAAATGGTCGGGCTACATCTCGCCGCTGCATGTGGTGACATCGGACAATGTCGAATTCGACGGCGGCCCGGACAACCGCTTCGACCCGGGCAACGGCTATCGCGACCAATACAAGAAGATCTGGGGCAAGTAAGCTCGGCCGCAAAGGCCACCAGAAGACGGCCGGCGGTCATCCCGCTGGCCGTCTTCTTTTGGAAACCGTCAAGCCGTGTGGCGTACGATCACCTTGGGCGTCATGCCGACCACCACCCGGTCGTCGGCCGCGCGGCGATCGTTGAGCAGGTCGAGCACCAGCTCGGCCACCCTGACACCGATCTCATGTGCGCCGACATCGATCGTGGTGATCGAAGGCACCGACTGCTCGGCGAGGTCATAGGCGCCGAAGCCGGCGATCGCGACGTCCTCGGGGACGCGGATGCCGCGCCGCACGCATTCCATCAGCGCGCCGAAGGCCGAGAGGTCCGACACGCACATCACCGCCTGCGTGTCCGGCCAGCGCGAGATCATTTCGACCATGGCGATGGCGCCCTCGCGCATCGAGATCGGCGGCACGCCCGAGGCGATGACGCGCGAGGCGTCGAGGCCGCGGTCCTGCAGCGCCGCGACGAAGCCGCGGCGGCGATCGAGACCGCGCGTGTCGCGCGATGTGTCGCCGCCGATGAAGCCGAGCCTCGAATAGCCGCGTGCGACGAAATGATCGACCATCAGCCGCCCGGCCTCTGCGTTGGAGAAGCCGACGACATGGCCGATCGGATCCTCCGGCAGGTCCCAGGTCTCCACCACCGGCACGCCGGCATTCTCCAGCATCTTGCGGCAGCGCGGTGTATGCCGGCCGCCGGTGACGATGATCGCTTCCGGCCGCCGCCTGAGCAGCTGGCCGACCAGGCGCTCCTCCTCCTCGACATTGTAGTCGGTGAAGCCGAGCAGGATTTCCAGTCCGCTGTCGCGCAGGCCCTCGGTCATGCCGCGCACAGTGTCGGCGAAATTGGCGTTGTTGATCGAAGGGATCGTCACCGCGACGAAACCGGACCGGCGCGACGACAGGTTGGCGGCGATGCTGTCGAAGACATAGCCGAGCTCGTCCGCCGCCCTTATGATCCGGTCACGCGTGTCGGCGCTGATGGAGGTATCGCGTTTGAAGGCGCGCGACACTGTCATTGTCGAGACGTTGGCGCGATGCGCGACATCGGCCATGGTCGGGCGTTTTGACGAAGGCTGCATGGCCATACGTTATCGATATCACTGCGGAATGCAACGCGCCGCCGAGACTCACGAGAAGGCGATCTGGACCTTCATCGCCTGGCTGCGGTCATTGGCGAGTTCGAAGCCGGACGAGGCCTCGTCGCAGGCCACGGTGTGGGTGATCAGCGGCTTCACGTCGATCAGTCCCTTGCGCATCAGCTCGACACCTACGGCGAATTCCGGATGGAAGCGGAACGACCCGTTGATCGACAGTTCCTTGGTGGTGACCGCCGACATCGGCAGGGCCATCTCAGCGCCGCCGAGGCCTAGCTGGACGATGGTACCGCGCGGGCGCAGCGCCGCGATGCCTTGCGCCAGCGCCGCGGCGGCCCCCGAGCATTCATAGAGGATGTCGAACGTGCCCTTGTCGGCGAGATAGGGGGCGAGCCCTTCCGGGTCGATCCGCGTGTTGATCGTCTTGTCGGCCCCGGCCCGGACCGCCATCGCCAGCGTAAAATCGGTGATGTCGACGGCGACGATCTCGGCGGCGCCGGCACGCCGTGCGCTGAGGATAGACAACAGGCCGATCGGCCCGCAGCCGGTCACCAGCACGCGCTTGCCCAGCATCTCGCCGGCTCTGCGCGTCGCATGGAGACAGACCGCCAGCGGTTCGGCCATCGCCGCCTCGCCGGCGCTCAACCCGTCCGCCGGCACGCATTGCAGCGCGTCCGCCACCAGCATCTCGCGGAACGCACCCTGTATATGCGGGAATGGCATGGCGCTGCCGTAGAAGCGCATGTTGAGGCACTGGTTGTGTATCCCTTCGCGGCAGTAGCGGCAGCTGTAGCAGGGCCGCGACGGTGAGACCGCGACCAACTGGCCAGGCTGCAGCCCGCTGACGCCGGACCCAAGCTTTTCGATGACGCCGGAGACCTCGTGGCCGAGGATCATCGGCTCCTTGAGCCGCACCGTTCCGAAGCCGCCGTGATTGTAATAGTGCAGGTCGCTGCCGCAGATGCCGCCGGTGGCGAGACGCAGCAGCACCTGGCCCGCTCCCGGCTCCTCGACCGGACGGTCCTCGATGCGCAAATCCTTGGCGGCATGGATGACGATCGACTTCATGGCAGGCGAGCTCCTCGGGCAGGTCCAGGAAGGCTGTGCAGCGTTTCCCTTCGGAGTTGAGATTAGGAGTTACAGCACCGGCGTGAGCAGCGGCTGGCCGGCAAAATGGGCGGCGAGGTTGTCGCGCACAAGCTTGCCCATCGCCTTGCGCGTTTCGACCGTGCCCGACGCATGGTGCGGCTGCAGCAGCACATTGTCGAGCGCCAGGAAACGTGGATTGAGCTTCGGCTCGCCTTCGAAGACGTCGAGCGCGGCGCAACCAAGCGTCTTCTTCTCGAGCGCGTCGAGCAGCGCATCCTCATCAATATTGGAAGCGCGCGAAATGTTGATCAGCATGCCTTCCTCGCCAAGTGCGGCGATCACATCCTTATTGACGATGTGGCGCGTCGCGGGCGACGCGGCAAGCGTCACGAACAGGAAATCCGAACGCTCGGCCAGCCTGACCGGATCGGCGATGAACTCCCAGTTCGACGCGAAATCCTTGCGTGTCGGGCCGCAGTAGGCAATGTCCATGCCGAAGCCGGCGAGGCGTTTGGCCACTTCGTGGCCGATGCGGCCAAGACCGAGCACGCCGGCCCGCCGCCCCCAGACGCGGCGCTGCAGCGGGTAGAGCCCCTTGGCCGCCCAACTGCCGTCGTGCACCCAACGCTGCGCCCCGACCACGCCGCGCGAGAGGGCGAGCATCATGGCGATCCCGAGATCGGCGACATCGCCGGTCAGCACATCGGGCGTGTTGGTGACACGCACGCCCCGTTCCCGGCAGGCCGCGAGGTCCACCGCGTCGAAACCGACGCCATAGACGCTCACGACCTCGAGCGAAGGACAGGCCGCGATCATGGGCCGGCTGGCGCCGAGTTCGCCGCGCGTGGCGATGGCGCGTATGCGCGGCCCAACCTCGGCGAGGAAGGACGGCTTGTCGGCTGCATCGAAATAACGGTGGACAATGAAGGCCTGGTTGAGTGGCTCCTCGTCCCACGCTGGATAAGGTCCAATCTGAAGGATGTGAGGCCGCTGCATCGGTTTTCGCTCCAATTGACTTGACAGCAATGTTATCGATAACATAACAACATTCAACGACGAGAGGCAATCGGGAAAATGTCGTCCACTCTGTTCGATCTCACGGGGCGCACGGCGCTCGTTACCGGCTCCTCCCAGGGCATCGGCTTTGCGTTGGCCAAGGGCTTGGCCGAAGCCGGCGCCAGGGTGGTCCTCAATGGCCGCGACGAAGCAAAGCTCGCCGCGGCGGCGGCACGGATAGCAGGGGCGCGAACACTCGTCTTCGACGCAACCGACCATGCATCGGTGCGCTCCGCCATTGACGGTTTCGAGCTCTCCGGCGGGCAGATCGACATACTGGTGAACAATGCCGGCATGCAGTTTCGCGCGCCGCTCGAAGATTTTCCCGCCGATGCGTTCGAGCGCTTGCTGCAGACCAATGTCGCCAGTGTCTTCCATGTCGGCCAGGCGGTCGGACGCCACATGATCGGCCGCGGCCGCGGCAAGATCATCAACATCGCCAGTGTGCAGACCGCGCTCGCCCGCCCGGGCATCGCACCCTACACCGCGACCAAAGGCGCGGTCGGCAACCTGACCAAGGGCATGGCGACCGACTGGGCCAAACATGGTCTGCAATGCAACGCCATTGCACCGGGCTATTTCGACACACCGCTCAATGCTGCCCTTGTCGCCGACCCTGACTTCAGCGCATGGCTCCAAAAGCGCACACCGGCCGGCCGCTGGGGCAAGGTCGAAGAACTGGTCGGGGCCTGCGTCTTCCTCGCCTCCGACGCCTCGTCCTTTGTCAACGGACATGTCCTCTATGTCGATGGCGGCATCACAGCGTCGATCTGATCCGCCGCGCCGCATGATCATCATGGGCGTTGCGGGGTCGGGCAAGACAACGATCGGCGAAGCGCTGGCTCGCGCGATCTCGGCGACCTATGTCGATGGCGACCAGCTGCATCCGGAGGCCAACATCGCCAAGATGAGCGCCGGCATTCCGCTTGTCGACGCCGACAGGTGGCCGTGGCTGGCAAGGGTCGGCGAAACCCTGAGGCCAGGCACGATACCCATCATCGTCGGCTGCTCGGCGTTGAAGCGCGCCTATCGCGATTTCATCACCGAACAGACCGGAGCGCCCGTGCTGTTCATCTATCTCGACGGTTCGCACGAACTGATTTTTCGACGCATGCGCGAACGCACCGGCCACTTCATGCCGACAAGCCTGCTCGACAGCCAGTTCGCGACGCTGGAGATACCGGGCAAGGACGAGAATGCAATCAGTGTGGTTATCGACGCGCCGCTCCAGGAGATTGTCGCGGACATAACAACGAAATTCGAGGAGCGGCCGTCATGACCAACAAAGTCGCATTGATTGGCGCCGGCGCCATGGGCGGGGCGATCGGCGAGCGCCTGCTCGCCACCGGCAATCGCCTCGCCGTGTTCGATCTCGACAAGGTCAAGGTCGAGGCGCTGGTCGCCAGGGGCGCGACCGCCATGGCGAGCGCGGCCGAGGCCGCCGGTGCGTCCGATTATGTCATCCTCAGCCTCAATTCGGCGGCGATCGTGCGCCGCGCAGTGTTCGGTGACGGCGGCGTGACGGCTGGAGCGAAGCCTGGCACGCTGATCATCGACATGTCGTCCATCGACCCCGATGCGACGCGCCAGCTCGCCGCCGACGCAAGCGAGAAGGGTCTGCGCTGGGTCGACAGCCCGCTCTCGGGCGGCGCGCCGAAGGCGCTGACCGGTGAATTGACACTGATGGCCGGCGGCGAGGCCGAGGACGTCGCGGACGCCCACAAGGTGCTGCGCGACGTCGCGGCCAATTACACCCATATGGGCCCGGCCGGCACCGGCCAGACGACCAAGCTGATCAACCAGGTGCTGTGCGCGCTGAACTTCATGGCCGTGGCGGAGGCGACGCGGCTGGCGCTGGATGCCGGCGTCGACGTGCTGAAGATCCCCCAGGCGTTGAAGGGCGGGCGCGCCGACAGCGCCATCCTGCAGGAATACCTGCCGCGCTTCGCCACCCGTGACTACCGGCGCACGGGCCGCATCGACAATATGGTGAAGGACCTGGATGCCGCGCAGGATCTGGCGCGACGCACGCATACGGCGATGCCGCTGACGGCCGTCTGCGCCGAAGTGCACAGGCTGCTGACGGCTGCCGGACTGGGCGGCGAGGACCAGGCCGCATTGATGGAATTTTTCCGACGCAACGACGACCAGGAGAACCGGACATGATCACGCGCTATGCGCTGTTTGAAGGCAAGGTGAAGGACGGGCAGACCGCGGCATTCCGCCAAGCTGTCCTCGACACCGTACTGCCGAAGTGGAAGGCGTTTCCCGGCGCGCTCGACGTGCGCGTCAGCTTCGCCGAAAAGCGTGACGACGGCGCGCCGGAATTCCCGCTGATCCTGGCGATCAACTACCGCGACATGGCGGCCGTCGATGCAGCCCTTGCCAGCCCCGTCCGCGCTGAATCGCGCGCCGCGACCGAAGCGGTCCTGGCCAGATATTTCGAGGGCCGCATCCACCATCACGTCACGATCGCCAACGAATTCCCTCTGGCCGCAGCGTAGTGGCATCGCCGGTTCCGGCCCGGTTCGCTTCCTGGCGGGCCGTGTCAGCAATCGGACAGGCACGCCAACGAAATCTTAATGTAAATGAAGCGTAATCCCGGTCGTTAAAATAATGCGTATGTGTTGGGGTTGCGCATGCCGGAATATTCTTCCTTCATCCGGTTTGTCCGGATTCGCTATCTTTCAGGATTGCTGATTTTCGCGCTGGCTTCCACGGCCATCATGTTTGCGCTCAACCGTGTCAATTCCTTCCGTCATGAGGTTGATGCGCTGAGCAGCAATCTCGTCGTCTTCACCCGCGACCTGCGCAACGCGACCAGCTTCGCCGAGACGACGGGCTCCGCCTGGCGAAACGAAACGCGCGACGCGCTGACCGCATCGGCGCGCGACCATTCCGAACGTCTGACCAGCGAGATCGACACGCTGACCGCCCAGTTCGCCGCGCTGCGCTCGCGCCTGTCGGCCAAGACCATCAACGAACTGGAAACCGCCTCGGTCAACGGCGACCTGTTCTGGTCGGCGCACGATATGGTGCGCAATTTCAACCTGATGTCGATGGCGCAAAAGGCCGATGAATGGAGCTATCGCGAGATCCGCAACCAGAACGATCTGTTTGTGCAGCCGATGCTGGTCCGTGTCCGCACCGCCATGGATGAAGAGCGCCATTTGGCCGACGCATCCAGTGACCGGTTGCTGTTGTGGGCGAGCGGCCTGTTGTTCGGCGTCCTGGCCATCGTCGCCTTCTGGATCTTCCGGCCGATGGAGCAGGCGATCCGCCGCGCCTTTGCCCAATCGGCCGAGTCCCTGTTCAAGGCCGAGGCCGCCGATCGCGCCAAATCCGAATTCCTGGCCAATATGAGCCACGAGATCCGCACGCCGATGAACGGCGTGCTCGGCATGGCCGAACTCTTGGCCAAGACCGAACTGACCCCGCGCCAGAAGACCTTCACTGACGTCATCGTCAAATCCGGCAATGCGCTGCTCACCATCATCAACGACATCCTCGATTTCTCCAAGATCAATGCCGGACAGCTCACCCTGGACCCCGCTCCTTTCCGCCTCACCGAAGCGGTCGAGGACGTGGCGACGCTGGTCTCGGCACGCGTCGCCGAAAAGAATCTTGAACTGATCGTGCGTGTCGATCCGCGGCTGCCGGCCCATGTCGTCGGCGACGCCGGCCGCTTCCGGCAGATCGTCACCAACCTGGTCGGCAATGCGGTGAAGTTCACCGAGAAGGGCCATGTGCTGATCGATGTCGGCGGCGAGACCGTCAACGATGTCGTCCAGCTCAGGCTGCGCGTCGAGGACACCGGCATCGGCATCCCGGCCGAGAAACTGCAGAACGTGTTCGAGAAATTCGCCCAGGTCGACGGCTCCTCGACACGCCGTCACGAAGGCACCGGCCTTGGGCTTGCCATCGCCGCCCGCCTCGTCGACCTGATGGCCGGCAAGATCGGGGTCGAGAGCGAGATCGGGCGCGGCTCCGTCTTCTGGTTTGCGGTGCCGCTGCCCGTGCATCATGCCGAGGCCCGCGACGCGATCGTGCCGGTGGACGTCACCGGCGCGCGCGTGCTGGTCATTGACGACAATCCCGTCAACCGCGAAATCCTGCTCGAGCAGCTCAGAAGCTGGAGTTTCGACTGCGCCGCCGCCGAAAGCGGCGCGGTGGGGCTCGCCTTCCTCGATCGCGCCTGCCAGCTGGGCGCCAGCGTCGACTGCATCATCCTCGACTACCAGATGCCCGGCATGAACGGCGCCGATGTCGCCCGGGCCATCGCCGCCGACAGCCGGCTGTCGGCCATCCCGATCGTCATCCTGACCTCGGTCGACCAGGTCGATTTCGGCAAGATGATCATCGACTTCGGCATTGCCGCGCACCTGACCAAGCCGGCGCGCTCAGCGGTGCTGCTCGGTACGGTCATCTCGGTCATCCAGAAGGCCCGTTCGCAGGTCGGCAAGGCGCAGTTCATCCGTGAGCCGGTCCAGCCAATGCCGCAGCCGGCTCCACCGGCCTTCACCGTCATCCGCGGCCCCGCAATACCGGTCGCCACCGCGCCGGAATCGGCCGTCACACCGAACGGTCCGATCGACATCCTCATTGCGGAGGACAACGAGGTGAACCAGCTGGTGTTCGGCCAGATCCTCAACGGGCTCGGTCTGAGCTACCGCATCGCCGGCAACGGCCGCACCGCGGTCGAGATGTACCGGTCGCTGCATCCGAAACTGATCCTGATGGATGTCTCGATGCCTGAAATGAACGGCTATGAGGCGACCCGCGCCATCCGGACGATCGAGACCTCGTCGGGCGGTCACATCCCGATCATCGGCGTCACCGCGCACGCGCTCAAGGGCGATCGCGACAAGTGCGTCGAGGCCGGCATGGACGATTATCTCCCCAAGCCGGTTTCGCCCGACCGCCTGGGGACGAAAATCGGCACCTGGCTCAGCGAGACGGTGGTGGCCAAGACGGCGTGAGATATAGCCCGTCAGGCTGCCAGATCAGCCCAGTCGACCGATCGGTATGATTTCCGGAGAGGTGTCCGCATAGGATTCGCCTTGCCAGTCGCCGAACCATTGCTCCACTAGCAGGCCGGCGTCATCCAGCATCCCGGCAAGATCTTCCCTGTTTGGAAACGCGATTTTCGATTCGGCGCCCAGAATTGGCCTGCCGCCGGGAATTTCATAGAAGGTCGAATAGGTGACCACCGCACTGGCGGCATCCCAGTCGGCATCATACCATGCCCTGACCGTGCCAAGCCTGGGATGCTTCACCATTCTTTCGGAGCGCTGCGGCGTCCATTCCAGCCACGCCGCCACGGCGGGATTTCGCGTGTCGAAGATGAAGCGCCCATCGCGAGCGAGGTGTTCGGCGATGGTACGCAGCACCGCCCGCTGATCCTCTTCGGTCAGGAAAACCTGGAACGCGTGACCGGTCAGCAGCACCAGATCGAACCGTCTTCCGAGCCGCACCGTTCGCGCGTCGCCGACAACCCAGTCGACCTTGTCCCCGCCGCTCCTGTGTCGCGCGACGTCGAGCATGGCCGATGCGGGATCGACACCGGTGACGCTGCAGCGGTCAGCCATTTCGGCAGCCAGTTGACCCGTGCCGCAACCAAGATCGAGGACCGAGCCGCCCTCCCTGGCAAGACGAATGCAACAGTCGAAATCGGCGCGGCCATCCTGATTCTCGATGTCGTAGAACTGAACGAAGTCGGGATCATTGTAGATCAGATCGGTCATGTCGCCGCCTATAGCTCAAATGCTTGCCATGCCCGACAGGCACAATTCACGCCGCCGAGGACGTTGCGGCTTTGCTCGGCCCCCATACTCAGCCTGCCGCGTCCAGACGATAGCGGCGCATCCAGTCGAGGCTTGTCTCGTCGGCGAGCTTTGCAACGCCCGGCCGGATGTCATTGGCATTTGGCGGCTGAACGCCAAGAGTTTCGCAAATAGCCAGCAAGGTCGCCGCCGGATCAGCGGAAAGCCGCTCATAGCCAATGCGCAACGGCGTCAGGCCTTGCGCCGCGAACCAGATGTTCCAGGCCGTGTCATAGGCTTCGAGTTCAGCAAGCTCACCCTTGATCCGCTCGAAATCATAGTGGGGTTCTTGCGCCGGCGCGACCCTTTCGATCTCGGTGCCATCAGGCGCGATGTGCCAAAGACCGGTCTGCTGCGCCTTGATCAGCGAGATCGCCTGCGCAAGCTTGTTCTCGCGCGACAGGTGGATGTAGAGGGTGCGGCCAAAGGCCCTTTCGAAACGCGCTGTGTCTGACGCCAGCCCTGGGAAAATTCGATCGAGGATCGCCGAAAGTTCATCCAGGTTTTCGCGCATCAGGCGCAGGCCGAAAATGCCTGTGCCGCCCTTTCCGGCGGTGATCGCCGCGTTGAGATAGGCAATCTCGGATTCAAGCTCGCCCATAGTCTCGCGGGCTGGCAGTTTCCACTCCTCAGCCCACTCCGACAGGTCCTGCCGCCGATAGAAGGAGTGCGGATCGCCTGATGTCCCGGTGGAGGCCAGGAGCTTGCACAGCAACGTGCTGCCGGTTCTCGGCGTGCCGCAGATAATGTAGGCGTCGAACATCCCGCTGCCCTCGTCATTCATCGCAGGCAGGGCACCCCCGGCCGATCCACCGCCGCCTATAATTGAAATCGTTGCTGGATGCGACGGGCGCACTCCAACGGCGTGAGCAGGCTGGTGTCGACTTCGAGGTCGTAACTCATCCCCACATGCACGCGCCCATATTGCCAGCGCGCCAGCCCCGGCAGTCTGTCGGGCCGCCGGGCTTCGCGGGCCTCCAGAACCTCTAGCGGCGCCATGACGCCGACCAGATGGAGATCGAAGGCCGACAGCAGCTCGACATAGTCCGATAGTTCGCCGTTGCACAGCACGTCGTCGACGATCAGGTCGTTGCCTTGTCCGGCCATGGCGGCAACGGCGTGGCGCATGCCGCGCAGGGTTTTTTCGCCCACCGGTCCGACCCTGATCACGACTGCGGGCTTGCCGTCCTGTTGAACGGGCTCGTAGGAAAAACCAGCGGCATGGTCCTGCAAGGCATCGGGCAGCATTTCGAGAAAACTGTCCATCTGGACATGCAGGAACGGCGCGGCGGTTATTGTCTGCAACGCCTTGGCGATCGAGCTTTTGCCGGCACTGCCGACACCATTGAGGACAATGATCCTGGCTGTCATGGTCAAACGCCCTCTCGGATCGGACTACCGGTTGCGCACTACCACGCAGGCCCCACCTACACTCTGTAATTTCTGGCAAATGACATTGGCGGCGGCACGATCGTCGATCCCGATCCTGACCGCATAGATGCCACGCCGGCCGATCGGCGTGCGCACCCGGCTGACCACGGGGTCATGGCCGGCGAGCAGCGCTGGAAACCGGCTCCTCACCCTGAGCCACTGGCTGACTGCCGCACTGCGGCGGAAATTGCCGGCCACCTGTACGCCCCAGGGTTTGACGTTGATCGAAGCCATCGCAACGGTCTGCGACATGATGACAGGCAGTTTGCGGCAGGCGACGGCAAAATCCGTCTTGGCATCGAGCGGCTCGATCTTTCCGGCATAGGCGGGGTCAGTGAACTTGTCGACCGGCTCGCCCATAACATCGAAGACGTAGCTCTCGGTCTCCATCGGCAGGAAGCCGCCCGAGCCCAGCCAGCGCGACACCCGGCTTTCGCCGGCATTGTAGGCGGCCGCCGCCAGGCCGAGATTGCCGTAGCTGGTTTTCATCTCAGCGAGATATCTAGCCGAGGCCGGGATCGCCTGGTTGATGTCGAAGGAGTTTTCGAGCCCCCGCATCTTGGCGGTGCCCGGCATGAACTGGGCGATGCCTTCGGCGCCGACAGGGCTGACAGCATTGGGATCGAAACGGCTTTCCTTCCAGATCAGCCTGGCGAAGAAATCCCGGGGCAGGCCGTTCTGGTCGGCATGCGCCTGGATCAGGTTGCAGACCTTGTCGATCAGCCGCTGCTTGGCCGATTGCGGTGGGTCGGCCTGAACGAGTGTCGACCAGGCCAGCCCGCAAAGCAAAATCAGCGTTGCCAAGAGGAAACGCTGCATCGCGGCTACTCGGCCGCGGCCTTGCCGCGACCGAACCGTTGCTCGATGTAGTCGGCGACCATTTTCTCGAAATCCGCTGCGATCGACGGTCCGCGCAGCGTTGCCGCCTTCTTGCCGTCGACGAAGACGGGGGCCGTCGGCGTCTCGCCGGTGCCGGGCAGCGAAATGCCGATATCGGCATGCTTGGACTCACCCGGTCCGTTGACGATGCACCCCATCACCGCTACCTTGAGATTCTCGACGCCGGGGTATTTTTCGCGCCACACCGGCATGTTCTTACGCAGATCCGCCTGGATGTTTTGGGCGAGCTCCTGGAACACGGTTGAGGTCGTGCGGCCGCAGCCGGGGCAAGCGGCGACGATCGGCACGAACTGCCTGAAACCCATGGTCTGCAGCAGTTCCTGCGACACCTGCACCTCGCGCGTGCGGTCGCCATTCGGCTCCGGCGTCAGCGAGATGCGGATGGTGTCGCCAATGCCTTGCTGCAACAGGATGCCCATGGCGGCGGACGAGGCAACGATGCCTTTCGAACCCATGCCGGCCTCGGTGAGGCCGAGATGCAGCGCATGGTCGGAGCGGGCGGCAAGCTCGGTATAGACTGCGATCAGGTCCTGCACGCCGCTGACCTTGGCCGACAGGATGATCTTGTCGCGGCCAAGGCCGATCTCTTCGGCCATCTCGGCCGACAGGATCGCCGACTGCACGATCGCCTCGCGCGTCACTTCCTGCGCCGTCAGCGGAAAACCCTTGTCCTGGTTGTCGTCCATCAGCCGGGTCAGAAGCTCCTGGTCGAGCGAGCCCCAGTTGACGCCGATGCGCACCGGCTTGTCGTGCTTGATCGCCATTTCGACGATATCGGTGAACTGCCGGTCCTTCTTGTCCTTGAAGCCGACATTGCCGGGATTGATGCGGTACTTGGCCAGCGCCTCGGCGCAGGCCGGATGGTCGGCCAGAAGCTTATGGCCGATATAGTGGAAGTCGCCGACCAGCGGCACATTGATGCCGAGCCGCTGAAGCCGCTCATGAATGCGCGGCACGGCGGCGGCGCTCTCGTCGCGGTCGACGGTGATGCGCACGATCTCGGAGCCGGCGCGGTGAAGTGCCGCGACCTGCGCGACCGTCTGGTCGATGTCGGCGGTGTCGGTGTTGGTCATCGACTGCACGACAACCGGAGCGCCGCCGCCGACGACCACGCCGCCGACGTCGACGCCGACCGAGGTGCGGCGGGGGAAGGGAAAGGAAAAATATCCGGTCATGCCGGCAGCCTTTTGTCTCTGGGGCCTTGCGCGTCCATTTGGACGCGCAAGCACGCCCCGGGGCCGATGCGCTGAAGTCCGGGCATGAGGTGGAGGAGCAAACATGGCTTGTCAATGGCGACAGGTCGCCACTGGCAGCAATTGATCCGGCCGAGGGCATGAAACAGAGCACGACCCGGCGATGGCCGAGGTGCAAAATGGACCTGAGGAATATTAGCTGCGGCTTATGACGTAGCGCTGAAAATCAAAACCCAACACACCGGCGGCGATTGCCGCCGGCAAGAAGACCGCATAGTGGCGGCTATGTCAGTCGGGCATCAATGCGTGGTCGGTTGCGCCTTCAGTTTCTCAATCGCATCCTTGAGTGCCAGCTTGCGTCGCTTGAGATTCACGATTTCGAGGTCGTCCACCGACGGGTGGTTCATCGCGTCATCGATCTCGCGTTCGATGTCGCCGTGTTTCCGCTGCAACTCATCAAGATGGGAAGCAAGAGACATGATTGGTTCTCCCTTTCATGGTTTCCTCGATTGCTGCCGCCAAAAGGCGCGTCCACCGCAGGCTCGCTTCTGTGACGGCACAATGACACTTTGCCACCTTCCGAATGCGATGTCGAATGCTGCGTGGTAGCATTCCACGACAATGTGAAATGTGATATGGGCAGCGCGCCGGTGGCAGAAATTGCCGCCCCCGCCCAATCAGGCCCAGCTTTTGGGCGCCGCAGACGTGCAGACGGTAGAGAATGTCCGATCAGGAACAGGCCGATATTCGCCTCGAATTTTCCCGGCTGAAGCAGGAACACGCCGATTTCGATGCGGCGATCAACGCGATGATCGCCACCAATTGCGACCCGCTGCAGATCCAGCGCATGAAAAAGAAGAAGCTGGTGCTCAAGGACCGGCTGATGGCGCTGGAAGACAAGATCATTCCAGACATCATCGCTTAGCGCCTATCCGCCGATCGACAGCCTGCCGGCGCGATCGCGCAGCAGGCCGATGAGGCGGCTAGTCCGTTCCTCGGACGTGTCGATGGGAACCACCAGGCACATCGTCGCCTCGACCTTGCCCGGCGCTGAAAAGACCGGCACGGCAAGACATTTCGTGTAGGCATCGACCAGCCCCGAGGTCACGCAATAGCCGGTCACCCCAGCCTTGGCGATGTCGGCGATGAAGTCGTCGAGCCGCAGCTTGCGGCCGTCGGGCAGCACGAGATCGTCTTCCGACACCATGGCTTCGATCTCAGGCCGCTCCAGCCCCGCCAGAAGCAGCCGGCCGGATGCAGTCCAGGGCAGCGGTATCTGCAGACCGGTGGCGGAACTGATACGGAACGGCCTGGTGCCGGGGCTGGAATGGACGATGGTGTAGCGGCCGCTCTGCAGCATGCACAATTCCGAGGTCTCGCCGGTCTCGCGTGACAGATGGTCGACCTCCTGGCGCCCGCGCCGCAGCAGATCGTTGCCGCGCACATAATCCATTCCATAGAGATAGAGCTTCTTGCCGAAATAGACGCGGTTGCCGTCGCCCGCCATTTCCAGCAGGCCGGCATCGACCAGCGACCGCACCAGCGTGTAGGTCGTCGAGCGCGGCGCGTTCACCCCCTTGGCAAGGTCGCCAATGCCGATCGCCCGCTGCGTCGTGTGCAGAAAGTCCAGGATCTCGAGCACCCGGTTGAGGCCCTTCTCGCGGGAGGCGGTCGTCTTTTCGTCGGCCGAAGCGGCCAAGGCATTGCCATCTTGCATTGTCGATTCCTGGTGCTAGTATCTGTCTTGTACAGGATACATGCGTCTCTTGTAAGAGACAATCTTTCGATATTCATCGACGTGTCTTTTCCTGTGCATGGGGAACACAACACGAAAGGAGGTCGCCGTGAACGACACATCCGGAAGACGTGATTTTCTGAAATTGGGAATGGCGGGACTGGCCACCGCCGGCGTGCTGGCAACCGTCGATGCGCAGAAGGCCGCCGCCCAGGCCGCATCCGACAGCCTGCTGCGCACCGTGCTCGACCGCGGCAAGCTGATCGTCGGCACCGGCAGCACCAACGCGCCGTGGCATTTCGAGAACGATGCCGGCGAACTGGTCGGCATGGATATCACCATGGGGCGCATCCTGGCCAAGGGCCTGTTCGACGATCCGACCAAGGTCGAGTTCGTCATGCAGGATCCGGCGCAGCGCATCCCCAATGTCACCACCAACAAGGTCGACATCACCATCCAGTTCATGACGATGACGGCGCAGCGTTCGCAGCTGATCAACTTCACCCGGCCCTACTATGTCGAAGGCGTTGCCTTGCTGACACTGCCCACCGCCGAGAACAAGACCTTCGACAAGCTGCTTGCCGGCGGTTCGGCGACGCGCATTTCCATCCTGCAGAATGTCGATGCCGAAAGCTCCGTCCACTATGCCTTGCCACAGGCGCAGGTGCTGCAGATCGACACCCAGGCCAATGTGCTGCAAGCGCTGGAATCCAAGCGCGCCGACGCGGCCGCCGTCGATCTGTCCACCGTGCGCTGGCTTGCCTCGCGCAATCCGGACAAATATTTCGACGCCGGCAAGAGCTGGTATTCGATGCTCTACGGCGCCGCCTTGCGGCAAGGCGATCTCGACTGGCTGACCTTCGTCAACCAGACCTTCACCATCGCCATGTTCGGCCATGAATCGGCGCTCTATGATGCCGCCTTCAAGGATTATTTCGGCCAGGAACCGCCGGCCCGCCACCCCGGCTTCCCGGTGATCTGATCCCGATTTGCGGAAGGGTGGCATTCCAGCCCTTCCGCAATCCATTCGACGCCCTTCACACCGAGGCGGATGCATGGGCTATGCCCTGAATTTCAACCTGATCTGGCGGCATTTCGACAAGCTGTGGGGCGGTCTGCTGCTCAGCCTCGAGCTTGCGGTGATCTCGATCGCCATCGGCACCGTCATCGGCCTGGTGCTCGCGGTCTGGTATGTCTCGGCCGGGCGCGCCGTTCGGGCGATCATCGCCGCCTATGTCGAATTCATCCGCAACGTACCGCTGATCCTGCTCGTCTATCTCGTCTTCTACGGCCTGCCGACCGTGGTCGACCTGGCCTACAGCGCGCCGACCTCTTTCGTCCTGACGCTGTCGGTCTATAGCGGTGCCTATCTGGTCGAGGTGTTTCGCTCGGGTCTCGAAGCCGTTCCCCGCGGGCAGCTGGATGCCGGCAAGGCGATCGGACTGACGCCCTGGCAAAGGCTGATCCATGTGCGCCTGCCGACCATGCTGCGCATCACGCTGCCGGCGCTGTCCAACACCTTCATCTCGCTGTTCAAGGACACCTCGATCGCCTCGGTCATTTCGGTGCCCGAACTCACCTTCGGCGCCCAGTGGATCAACTTCAACACCTTCCGCATCGTCGAGGTCTATCTGGTGACGACGGCGATGTATCTGCTGACCGGCTACATCCTGCTTTTCGGGCTGAGGCTCGTCGAGCGCCGGTTCAGGGCGGCGCGCTGACATGGCAAGCCAGATCCTCTACGCCCTGCCCTTCCTCGCCAAAGGCTTCGCCGTGACCCTTTGGGTGTCGCTTCTGGTCGTCACCCTGTCGCTCGTCGCCGGCGTCCTGCTGGGAGTCGGCCTGGTCTATGGCCCCGCCCCGTTGCGCTGGGCGGTGCGCATCTTCAGTGACACCATTCGCGGCATTCCGATCCTGGTCTTGATGTTCTTCGTCTATTACGGTCTGCCGGCTGTCGGACTGCATCTGCCGTCCTTCTGGGCCGCCGTGCTGGCGCTGACCCTGTTCAAGACGGCGCAGGTCATCGAATATCTCAGGGGCGCGGTCGCCTCGATCCCGAAAGGCCAATCCGAGGCCGCGATGGCGATCGGGCTGACCTTCCGCCAGCGCCTCACCTACGTCATCTTTCCGCAGGCCTTCAGGCGCTTCCTGCCGCCCTGGATCAACGGCGTCACCGACGCGGTCAAGGGCAGCGCGCTGGTGTCGCTGCTCGGCATCACCGATTTGATGCAGGCCATCAACCAGGTCATCGGCCGCACCTATGAGGCGATGCCGCTCTATATCCTCGGCGCGCTCATCTATTTCGCGGTCAATTACGCGCTCTCGCTCGCCGCCCGGCGGCTCGAGCGGCGTTTTTCTTTCATTCGGGAATAGCATGATGTCCGACGCTGCAAATGCCAGTCCCGCGCTGCTCGACGTGCGCGATGTCTCCAAGGCCTTCGGCTCCGTCGAGGTGCTGCGTTCCGTTAGCCTTCAGGTGAACCGCGGCGAGGTGGTGACCGTCATCGGCCCCTCGGGCAGCGGCAAGACCACGCTGCTGCGCTGCGTCAACTTCCTCGAAAGCTACGACTCAGGCTCGATCCGCATCGACGGCAAGGAGGTCGGCTATCTCTCAGCCGGAACGCGCCAGCGCCGCAGCGAGCGCGACTTGGCCAGTATGCGCGCCGAAACCGGCATGGTGTTCCAGAGCTTCAACCTGTTTCCGCATCTGACGGCGGCCGGCAACATCATGCTTGGCCTTACCAAGGTGCGCGGAAAGAGCGAGGCCGAGGCGCGCCAGGCCGCCGAACACTGGCTCGGCCGCGTCGGCCTTGCCCACAAGGCCGACAGCCTGCCGGCCGAACTCTCAGGCGGCCAGCAGCAGCGCGTCGGCATCGCGCGCGCCGTGGCGATGGAACCAAAGATCCTTCTGCTCGACGAGATCACCTCGGCGCTCGACCCCGAACTGGTCGGCGAGGTGTTGGCCGTGGTGCGCAGCCTCGCCGAGGACGGCATGACCATGCTGATGGTGACGCACGAAATGGCCTTTGCCCGCGACGCTTCGAGCCGCATAGTCTTCATGGCCGATGGCGGCGTCAGCGCCGTCGGCCCGCCCAAGGAGATCCTCGCGGCGGAGACCAGCAACGAGCGCCTCCGCACCTTCCTGGCGCGCTTCCGCGCCTCGCATTTTTGACATTGGACGGCCGACGCCGCCCATTTTTTGAATATCGGATGGCTGAAGCCATCCAAGGGAGCCTTCTTCCATGACACCTTACATCCGGCTCGCCGAACTCGGCCTGACGTTGCCCGAGCCGCCGACGCCCATCGCCAACTTCGTCACCCATGCCGAGAGCGGGCGATTGATCTTCCTGTCCGGACAGGGGCCGCTACGCGCCGACGGCACGCTTTGCACGGGCAAGGTCGGCGAGGATGTCACCGTCGAGCAGGCTTACGAGCATGCCCGCCTGACCGGGCTCAACCTGCTGGCCGTCATGCATGCCGCCGCCGGCGATCTTGGCCGCATCGTGCGCGTCGTCAAGCTGCTCGGCTTCGTCAACGCGACGCCGACCTTCAGCGACCACCCGAAAGTGGTCAATGGCTGTTCGGACCTGTTCGCCGATGTGTTCGCTGATATTGGCGGCCATGCCCGCTCGGCGATCGGCGTCGGCTCGCTGCCTGGTAACATCACTGTCGAAATCGAAGCGGTCGTCGAGATCGCCGCCTGACCTGCCACCCACGGGATCTGCTGACATGAAAACCACTTCCGCCGCCGGCTCCAACACCACCATCCGCGAACGGCTCGGCCTTCGCCCGATCATCAATGTCTCCGGCACCATGACCGCGCTCGGCGCGTCGATCATCGTCCCGGAGGCGATCAGCGCCATGGCCGAAATGGCTTCGCAATGGGTGGAAATGGATGATCTGCAGCGTGCCGCGAGCACCATCGTCGCGCGCCTCACCGGCGGCGAGGCCGGCTTCATCACCGCTTGCTGTGCCAGCGGCATCACCATGGCGATCGCCGGCGCGATGACGGGAACCAACCTGCTCGCCATCGAGCGTCTGCCCGACGACACAGGCGGTCTCAAGTCCGAGGTCGTCATCCAGCTGGGCCACATCGTCAATTACGGCGCACCGATCGACCAGTCGATCCGCGTCGCCGGCGCCAAAGTCATCCCGGCAGGCACCGTCAGCGTCACCCAGGACTACCATGTGCGCGAAGCGATCAACGAGCGGACGGCGGCGGGCCTCTACGTCGTTGCCCACCACACGGTGCAGTACGGCATGCTGTCGCTGGAGGAATTCTGCGAGATCTGCCACGCCAAGGGCGTGCCGGTGATCGTCGATGCCGCGTCCGAATACGATCTGCGCGGCTTCCTGGCGCGCGGCGCCGATGTCGTCATCTACAGCGGCCACAAATTCCTCTCAGGGCCGACCAGCGGCATCGTCACCGGTCGCAAGGACTTGGTGCGCTCAGCCTATCTGCAGAACCGCGGCGTGGCGCGGGCCATGAAGGTCGGCAAGGAAAGCATCGCCGGCACCATGGCGGCACTCGAAGCCTGGGAAAAGCGCGACCACGCCGGCATCCGCCGGCGCGAGGAGGCGGCGCTCAATCTCTGGAAGGACGCTTTGCAAGGACTGCCGGGCATCTTTGCCAAGATCATTCCCGACCCGACCGCCAATCCGCTCGACCGCCTGCAGATCTTCGTATCGCCGGAAAGCCGCTTCAGCGCCGCCGGCCTCGCCTCGGCGCTGGCCGCGGGCTCACCGCCGATCATCGTGCGCAACCACGAGGTCGAGCGCGGCCACTTCTTCCTCGACCCTTGCAACCTGCATCCCGGCGAAGCGGAGATCGTCGCCGAACGCCTGCGGGCCACACTTACCGCGAAGGACCGCCCGGCCGATGCGATGAAAGCCGCACGCAAGGATTCGTCTGGCGTCTTGAAGTGGCCGGACTGAGCGCCAAGTCAACAGCTCCAAACACCAGTGATCACGCGACTGTGATCAGCCGGATTTGCGGGCGGCGGGAATAAACCGTCTCCGCGACAGGTCTGCTCGGCATACGCCACGTCTGGCGTTGAGGAGACCGGCATGCCGCATCATTGCAGGAACAGCGAACACGGCTGCAGCGTCGGCTGCCGCCGTGAGCTGGCAGGCATGATCGCCGTCAGGCTCTCCTTTGTGGCGCTTGACACCGGTGACGCAGATGAATTCACTTTCAGCAAGGCAGGTGGCTCTGCCTGTTCCCGGGGGCTTTGGCCCTGCGAGCAGGGCAAGGTCGCCGTCGCATCTTGAGGCGGCACGGCCCGGAGTATCGGATCATGGTGCTGCTTTGAGCGAGACGGCCCTGGCAGAGCGCTTCAACCAAGTGGTGCTGCCGCATCTCGGCGACGCGCTGGCGCTGGCCCGCTGGCTGACCGGCAATGCCGCCGACGCCGAGGATGTCGTCCAGGACGCCTGCATCAAGGCGCATGCCGGCATATCAGGCTATGCCGGCGGCAACCCCCGCGCATGGCTGCTGACCATCGTGCGCAACACCTCCTACACCTGGATGGCACGCAACCGGCCGCGCGCCATGATGGCCGTCGGCGACCTCGGCGATCTCGACGACATGGCCGCCGCACACGGCACCAGCCTGCCGGACGAGGACGGCCCGGAGGCGAGCCTGATCGCCAGGGCCGATACAGCAGCACTCGAGGCGGCGATCGCAGCCCTGCCGCAGCCATTTCGCGAGACGCTGGTGCTGCGCGATATCAACGGCCTCAGCTATCGCGAAATATCGGCCATGCTTGCCGTACCGATCGGCACGGTGATGTCCAGGCTTGCCCGTGCGCGCGGCCTACTGGCGTCTGAATTGGGGAGAGCGTCATGACGCACGACGACGGACTGCCCAACGATCCCGAAGGTATCAGACTCATGATCCATGCCCTTGTAGATGGCGAGCTTGACGCGGCGGCCGCCCTTGCCGTGGAACGGCGCATCGCCGCCGACCCCAGGCTTGCCGCGGAGCATGCCCGCATTGTCGCCTTGCAAGGCACTGTCAGCCGCTTGCCGCGTCCCGATGTCAGCGACGCGTTTCGGGCCCGCATCGCGTCGATCGGCATGGCAGGCGCCGAACGGCAGGAACAAGCCGAGACGGCCGAGCCGCAGCGCGGCACGCTATCGGCACTTCCCGGATTGATAGCAGGCGCTGGCGGCGGCCAGCGACGAGAAGCCGGAACACGTCCTTCTCAGGCGCGGCCATCGTCAAGGGCGCGCCGCTTCGGCTCATTCGACTGGCGCGCCATGGCCGCCTCGATCATGATCAGCGCGGTGTTGGCCAGCGGGGCGACGCAATGGGTGATGCAGAGCGGCGTCGAGGACGGCTTTGCCGCGGCGGTTGCCAGCGGCCACCGCCGCAGCCTGCTTGCCGCGAGCCCGATCGACATCGTCTCGTCCGACCGCCATACGGTGAAGCCCTGGCTCGACGCCCGCATCGGCGTCTCGCCGCCGGCGCCCGACCTTGCCCAGGACGGCTTCGCGCTGATCGGTGGCCGGGTCGAGGTGATCTCAGGCCGGCCGGTGCCGGCCCTGGTCTACCGTCATCGCGAGCACCTGATCACGCTGGTCGCCGAACCGCAGCAGGGCGGCAAGACCACCCAGCCCGACGACCTTTCATCCGGCGGCTTCTCGATGGTGCACTGGAGCGACGGCGCCTTCTCCTATTGGGCGATCTCCGACATGGAACGCCCCGAGCTCGACGACTTCGTCGCCCGCTTCCGCAAGGCAGCGGTGTGAGGGCAGCCCTGTCCCGTTTTTGATTCTAACGCTCTGAGGCACTCGCCCGACCGGGAATGCCAGCGCGCCTGTCCCTGGCTGCAAGCCAGATCGCCGGGCTCGCCGTTTCCTTCAAAACAATAACTTTACAAATATTCGTATTTATGTGAAGTCGTGGTGATTAAAGGATCATCCATGACCGCCCATCGTTTCGCCACGCGCCTGAATTCCTTTGCCTCGCGGCCGCAGGCCGAATGGCCCGATCTTACCGGCAAGCCGTCGCTGATGCAGATGGCGGCGCGCGCCGCCAAGGTCGAGGGGCTTACCGATCTAGACCTCAATTTTCCTGACCATGTCGGTGAAAAGCCTGCGGAAATCGCGCGCAAACTGGGCGATCTCGGGCTTTCCATCAATGGCTTTGCCATGCGCTACTACTCCAACCCCGCCTTCAAGCTCGGCGCCTTCACCAATCCCGATCCGGCGGTGCGCCGCGAGGCCATCGATCTGACCAAGGCGGGCATCGACGCCACGCGTGAAGCCGGTGCCAGCCTGATGACGCTGTGGCTGGGGCAGGATGGCTTCGACTACGCCTTTCAGGCCGACTATGCGACGCTCTGGCAACACGAAATCGATGGAATTCGTGAAGTGACCGCGCATGATCCCGGCTGCCAGATCAGCCTGGAGTACAAGCCCAACGAGCCGCGTTCCTATTCGCTGATGCCGGACGCCGCGACCACCTTGCTGGCGATCCGTGAGGTCGGCCTGCCCAATCTCGGCGTCACCCTCGATTTCGCTCACGTCCTCTATGCCGACGAGCAGCCAGCCTTTGCCGCTGCCCTCGTCGCCCGGCACAGCAAGCTTCTTGGCGTGCATCTCAATGACGGCTACGCCAAGCGCGACGACGGTCTGATGGTCGGCGCCGTGCACACGCTGCAGACGATCGAATTGCTGCGCCAGATCCGCCGCGACGGCTACGCCGGCGCCATCTACTTCGACACCTTTCCCGACATGACCGGGCTCGATCCGGTGCGCGAATGCGAAGTCAACATCGCCACCGTCAAGCGCATGCTCGGCGTCGTTGAGCGACTCGACAGAGACAACCGTCTGTCATCCGCCATCGACCGCCAAGACGCGGTCGCCACGCAGGCCATCGTGCAGGAGATCATGCTCGGGGCCTGACCGCCGAAGCCGCTCAACCACACCGCCGTTTTCAAACCAGGGAGGAAGACCATGAAGTTTCTGCTTGCCGCCGCCACCGCCACACTGATGGCGCTCGCCATTGCACCGGCCTATAGCGCCGATCTTGCGCCGCTCAACTCCGACACCGAGAAGGATCGCATCGACTGGTCGCAGCTCGAAGCGAAGTTCGGCGCGTTCCCCAAACTGCCCGCAGGCACCAAGGCGGGCGCCGTCTCCAAGACGCTGACCAATGAATACTGGCGCTCGCTCGGCGAAGGCTACAAGGCCTTCGGCGACAAGATCGGCGTGCCCGTCGTCTACCAGGCGGCGCAGAACGAGGGCGACCAGCTCGGCCAGCTCACCATCGCCGAGGGCCTAGTCACGCAGGGCTACAACGTCCTGCTTGTCTCGCCGCAGACCGATTCCAACCTGCAGCCGATCATGGAACAGGCCAAGGCCGCCAACGTGCCGGTGGTCAACGTCAACGACGCCGTCATTCCGCAGGCCGAGCACTATGTCGGCAATGTCCAGCGTGACAATGGCGTGCGCGTCGCCAGATGGTTCATCAAGAACCGGCCGAATGGCGGCAAGGTCGCCATCGTCGAGGGCCAGGCGGGCGTCTATGCCGCCGTCCAGCGCACCGACGGCTTCAAGTCCACCATCTCCGAGGGCGGCAAATTCCAGGTCGTCGCCAGCGTGCCCGGCAATTGGGATCGCCAGACGTCCTATGACGCCGCCACCAACATCCTGCAGCAGCACCCCGACCTGATCGGCTTCTACGCCAACAATGACGGCATGGCGCTGGGCATCGTCGAGGCGGTCAAGGCTGCCGGCCTGCAGGATAAGGTCGCGGTGTTCGGCACTGACGGCATTTCCGACGCCTATGCCTCGATCCGCGCCGGCGAACTGACCGGCACGGTGGACTCGTTCCCGGTGCTGACCGGCGAGGTGGCCCTCGAAGCGGCGCTGCGACTGGTGGCTGGGCAGAAGCTGCCGCGTGTCGTCGCCACGCCGCAGGCGCTGATCACCAAGGACAATGCCGACCGCTATTCCGGCCCCGAAGCACGCAAGGCGCTGCTCGAGGACGCGGCCGCCGGCCAGTAGGGCATCGACCCGATTAAAGGCGGGGCGGCGGGTGCCGGCCAGGACATTTCGCTCCCTGCTGGCACCCTTGCCCGCGGAACAGGATCCCATGTCACCCCGGTTGCAATTCGAGGGCATTTCAAAAGACTTTCCGGGCGTGCGGGCACTGAGCGACGTGTCCTTCTCGGTCGGCGCCGGCGAAATCCATGGCCTGCTCGGCGAGAACGGCGCCGGCAAGTCGACGTTGCTGCGCATCCTGTCCGGCGTCTACCGGCCGAGCGCCGGACGCGTGCTGATCGACGGCGTGCCGGTGGCGCTCAGCAACCCGGTCGCAGCGCGAGCCGCCGGTGTCGCCATGATCCACCAGGAACTGCAGCAGGTGCCGCGCCTCAGCGTCGCCCAGAACATGTTCCTCGGCCATCCGCTGACGCACGGCGGCCTCTTCGTCGCCCGGCGCGAGCAGGAGCGCCGCGCCGCCTCGGCCCTTGCCGCGCTCGATGCGACCATCGATCCGGCGGCTCCGCTCGGCAGCTTGAAGGTGGCGCAGCGGCAGATCGTCGAGATCGCCCGCGCGCTGCTCGACCGCGCCAGGATCATCGCCATGGACGAGCCGACATCCAGCCTGACCCCGAGCGAGTTCGAGCGGCTGGCCGAAGTCATCAAAGGCCTCGCTCGCGACGGCGTCGCCGTCGTCTATGTCTCACACAAGTTGGACGAGGTGTTCGGCATCTGCCGGCGCGCCACCATCATGCGCGACGGCGTCGTCATCGAGTCCGCCGATCTGGCAGGGGTCTCCGAACAGGCCGTGGTGTCGATGATGGTCGGCCGCGAACTTGCTCAGGAAGAACACCGCTCCCACGCCACCAGGGATGTCAGGCTCGGCGTGCGCGGGCTGTCCTCGCCGAAGGTCCGCAATATCTCCTTCGACCTCCATCGCGGCGAGGTGCTGGGCATTGCCGGCCTGGTCGGCTCGGGCCGCACCGAGCTGCTGCGGCTGCTCGCCGGCGCCGACCGCGCCTCGTCGGGCACCGTCGAGATCGACGGCAAGGCAGTCCGGCTGTCCAGCCCGCGCGATGCGATTGCCGCCGGCATCGGCCTGGTGCCGGAGGAGCGCAAGCGTGAAGGCATCGTGCCGCTGCGTCCGGTCACCTCCAACATGGCGCTCGCCTCGATGGGCGTCTTCGCCAGGCACGGCGTCATCGACCACGCCAGGCTGAGGCGCGTGGCGGGGGAGAAGATGAAGCGGGTCAATCTCAGGCCCTTCCTGCTCGACCGGCCCATCCGCATGTTCAGCGGCGGCAACCAGCAGAAGGCGATCATCGGCCGCTGGCTGGCGGCGGGAACGCGTATCCTGCTGTTCGACGAGCCGACGCGCGGCATCGATGTCGGCGCCAAGGCGGAAATCTACCATCTGATCGAAGAGCTCGCCGCTGAAGGCCACTGCGTCATCGTCGTCTCGTCCGAACTTCCCGAGGTGATCAGGCTCGCCGACCGCGTGCTGGTGATGCGCGAGGGGGCGGTTGCCGCCGAACTCGACCGGGCCAGCCTCAGCGAGCAGGCGATCGCCGCGCACGCCATACCCCAGTCGCAAGGCCCGGCCGGCCGGTCAGGCGCGCAAGGAGCCGGCGCATGAAAAAGAAGAACAGGATTGCCCATGTCTGACCTATCGCAAGCTGTACCGGCGCGGCCGGGCGCTGCCATCCTGCAGCGCTTTTCCATGCGCGACGCCGGCACGCTGATCGGCCTTCTGGTGATCCTCGCCGTCTTCGGCGCGCTGGTGCCGGGCTTCTTTGCCGAGCGCAACCTGATCAACATCCTGCAGCAGTCGAGCATCAATGCCTGCCTGGCGCTGGGCATGACGCTGGTCATCATCTCCGGCGGCATCGACCTGTCGGTTGGACCGACGGCAGCGCTCTCGGCCGTCATCTCGGCCTCGATGCTGATTGCAGGCGTGCCGTTTCCGCTGGCCATCGCCGCCGGCTTCGCCATTGGGCTGCTCTGCGGCCTCGTCAATGGCGTTCTTGTCGCCTATGTCGGCCTGCAGCCCTTCATCGTGACATTGGGAACGCTGAGCACCTACAGAGCGCTGGCGCTGATCTATACCGGCGGCAATCCGGTGCTCGGCCTGCCCGCCAGCTTCCGCGCCATCTTCAACGGCTCGCTGTTCGGCCTGCCTCTGGCGGTCATCATCGTCGCCTGCGTCGCTGTCATCGCCTGGATCATGCTGAAGAAGACGCCGTTCGGCGAGTATCTGCTGGCCGTCGGCGGCAATGAGGAGGCGGCCTACATTGCCGGCGTGCCGATCGCCCGCACCAAGATCGCCGCCTATATGATCTCGGGCCTGCTGGCGGCACTGGCCGCGCAGATCCTGATCGGCCGGCTGGGTGCGGCCGAACCCATCCTCGGCAATCTCTGGGAACTCGACGCGATTGCCGCCGCGGCCATCGGCGGGGCATCGCTGATGGGCGGCAAGGGCAGCATCGTCGGCACCATCCTCGGCGCCGTCATCCTCGGGGCCATGCGCAACGGTTTGACGCTGATGAACGTGCAGTCCTTCTATCAGCTCTTGGCAACTGGTCTTATAATCCTCGCCGCGATGCTTATCGATCGTGTGACGAGGGGGCGTGGATGACCTTGAGCGGGCTGGACCTGAAAGCGGTAGGACCGCGCATCCGCATGATGATGCCGCATCTCACCCCGCTGGAAGCGAAGGTGGTGGAAACCGTCTTCGGCCGGCGCGGCTTCGATGAGACGATCCCGCTGAAGCAGATCGCCGAGGAGTCCGGCGTGTCCGAGGCGATGGTGGTCAAGATCGCCAAGAAGCTCGGCTTCTCCGGCTATCGCGACTTCCGCACCGCCGTCTATGAATACAGCCGCCTGCCGACGGCCGAGATGCATCAGGAACTGTCGTCCGACGACAGTTCGGCGGAGATCGTGCAGAAGGTGTTCCGCACCTCGATCCAGGCGCTGGAGGAGACGCTCGCCATCCTCGATATCGAGGATTTCGACCGTGCCGCCGAGCTGCTCTTCCGGGCGAAGAACCGTGATTTCTATGGAGTCGGCGGTTCGGCGCAGATCGCACGCGACGTCTCGCACAAATTCCTGCGGATCGGCATCCGCGCATCGGTCTACGACGATTCGCACATGATGCTGATGTCGGCCTCGCTGCTTGGCGCGGATGACATCGCTGTCGGCTTCTCGCATTCCGGCAATACCTCGGCCGTCATCGACGCCATACAGCTCGCGCGCAAGAATGGCGCACGCACGCTGGCCATCACCAATTACGACAACTCGCCGCTGGCCCAGATCGCCGACATCGTGCTGTGCTCGACCGCGCAAGGCTCGCCGCTGATGGGCGAGAACGCGGCGGCGCGCATTGCCCAGCTCAACATACTCGACGCACTGTTCGTGGCGGTGGCGCAACGCGACTACCAGGCGGCGGAGCGCAATCTTGGCCGCACCATGTCGGCGGTCACGTCGAAACGAAAAGACCGGGGCTCATGACGCTGCCGAAAACGCCTCTGGTCACCGTCTTCGGCAGTTTGCATTACGACATCATGGTCGACGCCCCCGATCGCCCGCGCAAGGGCGAGACGGTGACCGGCCAGGCCTGGCACCCGAAATGCGGCGGCAAGGGCGGCAACCAGGCGGTTTCAGCGGCACGGGCCGGCGCCAGATCCGCAATGATCGGCGCCGTCGGCGACGACGATTTCGGCCGTGCGCTGCTGGCCAATCTCGATCGCGGCGGCGTCGACCGCCGCTTCGTGCGGGTGGCCGCGGGCGCCGGCTCCGGCATGAGCGTGGCGATCTTCGACGCAGGCGGCGACTATGGCGCGGTGATCGTCTCGGGCAGCAATCTGACGCTCGGCGATGTCGACATTACCTCGGCTTCCGGGATGATAGCCCAGACGACGGTGCTTCTATTGCAGAACGAAGTGCCGGAAGCCGCCAACATTGCCGCCGCTCGCGCCGTGAAGGCGCAAGGCGGCTACGTCGTGCTCAACGCGGCCCCGGCGCGCAAGCTTTCCGACGAGTTAATCGCGCTGGTCGACATCCTCGTGGTCAATGCCATCGAGGCGGAATTCCTGGCCGGCATGGCGGTGGTCGAGAGGCTCGACGGCGCCGCGCAGGCGGCACGGCTTCTGGTCTATCTCTGTCCCGTGGCGATCGTCACGGCGGGCGGCGAGGGCGTCGCCTGCTGCGACAGGACCGGCGAGGCCTTCGCTCTTCCCGCCATCCCGGTCAAGCTTGTCAGCACCCATGGCGCGGGCGATGAATTCGTCGGCGCGCTGGCCGCGGCACTTGCCCGTGGGCAGGACATACGGGCGGCCGTCACCGCCGCCAACGCCGCTTCGGCCCTGCTGGTCTCGACGCCCGAGGCCGAGCGTCAAAGCCTATAGCGGGCCGGTTTCGGCCTTGCCGGACTGCAAGCAGGCCTGCCTATCCTTGCGGCCTCGCGCGAATTCCGCTAAGGCGCGCCTTTGTCGCCGGGGAGCAGAAGCTTGAACGACCAACGCGCCGACGTCGCCATCATCATGGGCAGCCAGTCCGACTGGGCAACGATGCGCCAGGCGGCCGAAACGCTTGAGGCGCTGGGCGTCCCGCACAAACGGCTGATCATCTCCGCGCATCGCACGCCCGATCGGCTCTATGAATTCGCCAAGGGCGCTAAGGCCGCCGGCTACAAGGTCATCATCGCCGGCGCCGGCGGTGCCGCGCACCTGCCCGGCATGACGGCGGCGATGACGCCGCTGCCGGTGTTCGGCGTGCCTGTCGAATCGAAGGCGCTGTCGGGACAGGATTCGCTGCTCTCGATCGTCCAGATGCCTGCCGGCATTCCGGTGGGCACACTGGCCATCGGCAAGGCCGGTGCGGCCAATGCGGCCCTGCTGGCGGCCGCCGTGCTGGCGCTCTACGACGACAAGCTTGCCCAGCGCCTGGATGCCTGGCGCGCCTCGCAGACCGCCAAGGTCGCCACTGAGCCGACGGACACGCCGTGAGCCTGCCCGCCGGATCGACCATCGGCATCATTGGCGGCGGCCAGCTCGGCCGCATGCTGGCAATGGCCGCCGCGCGCCTCGGCTACCGCACCATCGTGCTGGAGCCGCAGCCGGATTGCCCGGCGGTACAGGTCGCCAACCGGCAGGTAACGGCCCCCTATGACGACCCGGTCGCCCTTGCCGAACTGGCGGCGGCAAGTTCCGTCGTCACCTACGAGTTCGAGAACGTGCCGGTCGCGGCGGCAGAAGCGCTTGCCGCCAAGGTTGCGGTCTATCCGCCGGCGCGCGCGCTTGACGTGGCGCAGGACCGGGTGAGCGAAAAGACATTCCTCAACGGCATCGGCATTGCCACCGCGGACTTCCGGCCGGTCGACACTGATGATGAGTTGACGGCGGCGCTGAAAGCATTCAGCGGCAGCGGCATATTGAAGACGCGGCGCATGGGCTATGATGGCAAGGGCCAGCGCGTCTTCCGCAACATGGAAACGGGCGGTTTTGCCGGCACCTGCGAGGCGATGGGCAATGTGCCGCTGATCCTGGAAAGCTTCGTGCCCTTCGAGCGCGAAATCTCGGTGATTGCAGCGCGCGGCTTGGATGGCGCCGTGGCTGCCTACGATCCGACCGAGAATGTCCACCGCCACGGCATTCTCCACACCTCGACCCTGCCGGCCAATGTCAAACCCGAAACGGCTGATGCAGCGCGTGCTGCAGCGGCGAAAATCCTGTCGGCGCTCGACTATGTCGGCGTCATCGGCGTCGAATTCTTCGTGCTGGCCGACGGTTCGCTGCTGGCCAACGAGATTGCGCCGCGCGTCCACAATTCCGGCCATTGGACCGAGGCCGCCTGCATCGTTTCACAGTTCGAGCAGCACATCCGCGCCATTGCCGGCCTGCCGCTCGGCAGTCCGGACCGCCATTCCGATTGCGCGATGGAAAATCTGATCGGCGACGACGTGCTGCGCGTCCCGGCCCTGCTCGCCGAGCCAGACCTGATGCTGCACCTCTACGGCAAGGCCGAGGCGCGGCCCGGCCGCAAGATGGGCCATTTCACCCGCATCAGCCGCCGCGTTTAACGCCCTGAAGCCAACCTACTGAACCTCGTCGCTGTTCTCGTCGGGACTGGCGCAGCTCGCATCGCCTTCCTCGCAATTGGCCGAGGCGGCGAGCTGCTTGATGCGCTCATTGGTCAGCCTGGTCAGACATTCTGAAACCTCCATCGCGTGGATGGAGCCGCCGGCGCTGGCGGCGGTGGTGTGCGCGCATTCGGCGTCACGGAAGGCGATCCAGGCGCGTTGTGCCGCCTGCAGCAATCTTTTGCTGTCGGCATCGTCGGAGCTGATCAGGTTCTGATAGGCGGCATTGAGCCTGGCGTCCGCGGCCTGATAGTCCTCGCCGGCGCAGATGTTCATCGTCTGCTGGCTGTCGTCGGAGCGGTCGCATTCCTGCGCGCGTGCAAGCGATGCTCCCGCCAGCAAGACAAGGCAGGCAGACAGGAATATTCGGCGCATGGTCATCCCCCAAATCACTTGAAACCAAGGCATCATCCCAGCCCGCCTGGGACCGTGCAATGCCGGGGGAGCCGACATGGCGGATATTTGATGATATGGGGGTGTGGAGCACGCTTGCGGTTGACACGGACAAGGCTCCTCGTTTATGAGCCACCCACCGTTGAAAAGGCGCGTCTTCTGGCGCGCCTTAAAATTTCGACCCGGGACCGGGTCCACACCGACAGGCAAGACCATGAAGATCAAGAATTCGCTCAAGGCGCTGAAGGCGCGTCACCGCGACAACCAGCTGGTTCGCCGCAAGGGCCGCGTTTACATCATCAACAAGACCGCCCCGCGCTACAAGGCGCGCCAGGGCTGAGCTTTCGGCCGGAGGCTTTTCGCCTCCGCCCATTGATGCTTGTCGGCCTGCCGACCTTCTCGCGCTAAAATCACTTTGCTGTTCCGCCGCCCGGGACTAGGATCGGGCCATGCGGATTCTTTTTGCATTTTTGATAGCTCTCCCTGTTTCCGGCGCCATAAACGTGCCGGTCTGGGCCGCGGACGATCAGCCCGCAGCGCCGGCTGCCCCGGAGGCTCCCGCCGCGCCGATGACCAAACAGGCCCGGCTCGACAAGCTGTTCTCCGACCTCAAGCGCGAACGCAACGAAAAAGCCGCCGAACGCATCGCTGGCAACATCTGGAGCGAATGGTTCCAGTCCGGCAGCGCCTCGATCGATCTGATGATGCTGTGGTCGCAAAAGGCGATGGATAACCAGAAATTCGACGTCGCGCTCGATTTCCTCGACCAGGTGGTGACCTTGCAGCCGACCTATGCCGAAGGCTGGAACCGGCGCGCCACAGTGCATTTCATGATGAAGAACTACGGCAAGTCGATGGCCGACATCGACCGCACGCTGCAGCTCGAGCCGCGCCATTTCGGCGCGCTGTCGGGTCTGGCGCAGATCATGGCACTGACCGGCCACAAACAGTCGGCGCTCGAGGCTTGGCAGAAGGTGCTGGCCATCTACCCGATGATGCGCAGCGCCCAGGACCAGGTCGCGACACTTTCCGAAGAGCTTGCTGGCGAGGGAATTTGATCCCTGAAGGGAGTAAGGGAATAGGGCAGTAAGGCAGTAGGGGTACCTCGGGACACTCACCCTACTGCCCTACTGCCCTACTGCCCTACTGCCCTCCCCCAAAACCAATCCCGGCCCACCTCCGTATATCCCCGCATGAACCTGATCTACGCCGCCTTCGCCTTCCTTCTCGCATTCATCCTTGTCCTGGTCGGCGTCACCCGTGCCGGCTCGTGGCTTATCGAGCGTCGCTATCAGCCGATCGGAGAATTCGCCGATATCAACGGCGCCCGCATCCACTATATCCATATTCCGGCACCCCCCAACGCCGACCTGCCGCCGATCGTCTTCATCCATGGCGCCAGCGCCAATCTCAGGGATCAGATGCTGCCGCTGAGGCCACTGCTCGAGGGCCGGGCCGAGATGCTGTTCTTCGACCGGCCGGGTCATGGCTGGTCGGGGCGCGGCCCTGGCAACAATGAGGATCCGTCGGCGCAGGCCGCCACCATCGCCGCCCTGATGGACCGTCTTGGCATCAAGAAGGCGATCATCGTCGGCCATTCCTTCGGCGGCGTGGTGACGGCGGCTTTCGGCCGCGAGCATGCCGACAAGACGCTCGGTCTCGTCTTCCTGGCGCCGGCAACCCATCCCTGGCCGGGCGGCGCGACATCCTGGTACTACGATCTGACCACCGTTCCGGTGATCGGCCGGCTGTTTTCCGAGGCACTGACCTATCCGGCCGGAACGCTTCAGATGGCCGATGCGACGACCTGCGTGTTCTCACCCAACAAGGTGCCGGACAATTATCTCAACACAGCCGCGATCCCGCTGGTGCTGCGGCCGCCGGCCTTTCGCGCCAACGCCACCGACGTTGCCGGGCTCTACGCCTATGCGCTTGGCGCCGCACCGCACTACAACCAGATCACCGCGCCGACCGTCGTCATCTCCGGCGACCGCGACAAGGTCGTCTACGCGCATATCCATTCCGCCGGCCTGGTGCGCGACATAGCAGGCGCCGAACTCGTCTGGGTGCACAATCTCGGCCACAAGCCGGACTGGATCGCCCCCGACCTCGCCGTCGGCGCGATCGAAAAGATCGCCGGCAAGGATGTCGACCTGGAGGCGATGGCCAGGACGGTCGAGGCGCGGATCGCCGGCGATGCCTATGGTGCCGGCAGATGCGCCGACATCAAGGAGCCCAAGGCCGAACTCGCGCCGACCTGACATGTATGTCCTCAAGCACGGCATCAAGAAAAACCCGGAAAAGCGATGGGCGCTGCCGGATCGCATCTTCTTCGGCTGCGGCGCGTGCCACATTCTCGCCGGCACGTTCCTCGAACATCCGCCTCTTAAAGGATTTCATGCAGAACGGATCATTCCGGCCGAGAGCTTCGCGGGAAACCATATCTACGTGACGAACGGCGTCATCGCTTTCGACTACCACGGTTACTCCGGCCGCGACCGCCTCCCGGATCATCATCGAAGGGGTTGGGCCTCCCACAGCGCCGGTTGGCACTGCACGATCGAGAAGGTCGATTTCAACTTGCTCGACACGGCCGAATTAAATCAGCGCAAGATGCTGGGTCCGGATCAGTATCCGTATGACGCCGTTCTTCGTGCGCGCCGGTTTCTTCAACGCATAGACCACGCTGGAGCTGCGGCAAGAGCGCTCAGGATCGCCACGGCTTGAAGCCATTCGGGCCGAACTCTTGAAAGGCGCTCGGCCAATGTTTCCGTGAAGGATGAACCGCTCTAACGGCTGCCTTGCGTTTCCGACCCGACATAAGCGATGCGCAGCATGTTGGTCGAGCCGGGCGTCCTCAGCGGCACGCCGGCCGTGATGATGACGCGGTCGCCCGGCTTGCCGAAGCCTTCCTCCAGTGCAATGCGGCACGCGCGATTGACCATGTCGTCGAGGTCGATGGCATCGGGCGAGACGACGCAATGCGTGCCCCACAAAAGCGACAGCCGCCGCGCGGTGTTGAGGATCGGCGACAGCGCGATGATCGGCACCTGCGGACGTTCGCGCGCGGCGCGCAGCCCGGTGGTGCCGGACGCCGTGTAGGTGATGATAGCCGACAGTTTCAGCGTCTCGGCGATCTCGCGGGCGGCCAGTGAAATGGCGTCGGCGCCTGTCGCTTCCGGCTCGGAGCGCTGGGCGTTGATGATGCCGGCATAGGTTGGGTCGGTTTCGACCTTGGTGGCGATGCGGTTCATCATCGCCACGGCCTCGACCGGATAGGCACCCGCCGCTGATTCCGCCGACAGCATGATGGCGTCGGCGCCCTCGAAGACGGCGATCGACACGTCGGAGACTTCGGCGCGGGTCGGCACCGGGGCCGTGATCATCGATTCCAGCATCTGCGTGGCGACCACCACCGGCTTGCCGGCGCGGCGCGCGGCGCGCGTGATCTGCTTCTGGATGCCGGGCACGGCTTCCAGCGGCATCTCGACGCCGAGATCGCCGCGGGCAACCATCAGCGCGTCGGACAGCTCGATGATCTCAGCCAACCGGGCAACGGCCTGCGGCTTTTCGATCTTCGCCATGATCAGCGCCCGGCCGCGCGCGATCTTGCGCGCTTCAGCCAGATCTTCGGGGCGCTGCACAAAGGACAGCGCGATCCAGTCGACACCCGTGGCGAGCACCGCGTCGAGGTCCTTGCGATCCTTCTCGGTCAGCGCGCCGACCGGCAGGTCGGTATCGGGCAGGCTGACGCCCTTCTTGTCGGAAATCGTGGTGCCGGCGACGACGGTGCAGGTGATCGACTTGCCGTCGCTCTTCACGGCCTTCAGCTCAAGCTTGCCGTCGTCGATCAAAAGACGGTGACCAGCCTCGACCGAACTCAGGATTTCCGGATGCGGCAGGTAGACCCTGGTCGACGTGCCGGGCTCGGGATTGTCGTCGAGCGTAAAGGTCTGGCCTGGCGTCAGCACTTCCTTGCCATTGGCGAACTTGCCGACGCGCAGCTTGGGGCCTTGCAAATCGGCCAGGATACCGATCGGCCGGCCGACCTTCTCCTCGACGGCACGGATGCGGCCGACCAACGTACGCATCAACTCGTGATCGGTGTGGCTCATGTTGATGCGGAACACATCGGCGCCCGCTTCGAACAGTTTCTTCAGCATCTCCTCGGAGGAGGAGGCCGGACCGATTGTGGCTAGGATCTTGACCTTGCGGCTGCGTCTCATTGACTATTTGTTCCCGGGGCGGCTGGTGCGCCTCCCGTTGCGGGCTCATCGGTCAGCTGGACCATCCAGCTTGCCTGCTCGCCCGTGTCATATTCCTGAAATCCGGCGCGCTGGAAGCCCCGGGCGACGCAGTCGTTTACGCCGGCGATCTTGAACTCTTTTT